>CATNDT010000006.1 GCA_950097035.1 uncultured Oscillibacter sp. | reverse complement strand
CAATATCGAATGAGAAGGCAAAAGTCGATAGGGAATTGCAATTTAAAACGGAGAAATACAGAGGTAAAAATCAAGCGAATTACACAGCGTTTCGTTGTGTTTGTAGGGTGCCTCTTCCGGAGCGTCGATCCTCCTGACCACATAAACAGCCACAGACAGACGTGGAGCACATGGAAACACTGGCTTCAGTGAGTGCCGGAGAGCAAATGAAAAGGAGCAGAAACGCCTATAAACCATTAGAATTTGTATAAAAAATCTTTACAGACCTCTTTGGAGACACTGGTGCAATCCATCAACTGCTCAGCAACGTTTTTGCAGTTCGTCAGCATCGCCGTACAAAGCCCCAGCACGGCGCCCCACTCCTGAACAGAGACCCCGGACACTTCCTCACCCACAAAGCCGCACACAACGGCTCACAGGCTGGAATACGGGGTGATCGGTCACATCACGATTCTGGGATACTGCGAGCCGCGCCCCTGGCTACACAAACAGTTTATCCCCACGCATGTGAGGGTAATGTGTGAGAGTCGATTTTGACGGTTTCTGATAGCTTCACCCGTTGACCCCCATGGCTGTCTGCATCTTCTTCCGGATATCTTTCCTGGGGCTCGCCTGTGAACAACCGTTGAATTTACTCCCCAATGCCCATATTCCATTCGGTGGTGATACAGGCTTCCCAGCAGGTGTACTTTTGGTCGCTGTACATGACGGTCTTTTGACGAATAGCCCTCACTCCGCCGACCCCACGTTCACTTTTTCGAAAATTTGTAATTCTAAGACTTGTCATCGGATCGTCTTTCTGCTATACTCATTTCCCATAAAACAGGCGCTGTTTTGAACGAAACCATTTCACGGAACAACAGGAAGCTTGTCTATATTGTCGGCGTTGCTCCAGAGTCTGCAGCGGTACTTTCCACAGGCGCCGGAGGCCTCTGTCCCGTCTATGTTTCGCAGGTAAAAGAATCCGGAACAGGGTCGGCCAGCCTCTCCAAAAAACCTGGCAGCCGGTATCCTGATCCCCATCTTTTTGGTTAAAGGAGGGAAGACGATGACAATCAACCAGCTACAATATTATGTTGAAATTGTCTGCCAGAAGAGCTTTACTCGTGCGACCGAAAGTCTCTTTGTCAGCCAATCTGCGCTGAGCAAAAGTGTCCGTGCACTGGAGCAGGAATTTGAAACAGAGTTGATTGACCGCAGCTCCAAAGACTTTCTGCTGACGCCCGAGGGGGAGCTCTTCTATGAATACGCCAGGAAAATTCTCGATTTTTTCAATATGCAGACCCGTGAGCTTCACCAGCGCCTGCACGACATGAGCGGTTCACTGAACATCGGCATTCCTCCCACATCTGGCACCGTTTATTTCTATTCCAAGATCCGTGAATACAGAGAGCGGTATTCCAATGTGGATCTGAATATCCTGGAGGTTCCCTCTAAAACTCTCCTGAAAGAGATGGACATGAACCGACTGGATATGGGCGCTGTGCTGGAGCCCTTTTCAAATTCCCAGTATATATCCAAGCCGGTATACCGGGCTGAAATTGTTCTGACCGTATCAAAGGCCCACCCCCTCGCGGCCCGGAAATACGTATCCTTTTCCGAGTTACGGAATGAAAAATTTTTGATGATGTCCTCTGATTTTATCTATCACGACATCATTCTCTCACTGTGCAAGGAGGCGGGCTTCACACCGAACATCACTTTCAAGAGCTCCCAGTGGGATTTGATCTTCGAGATGACAAGTGACAACCAGGGAATCACCTTTTTTCCAACACCGCTTCTGGCTAAGCGAGATTGCGCCAACATTCGGCAAATTCATTTGAAGAATCCGGAGGCACATTGGGTCCTCTCAATCGCCTACCGGAAAGACAAATTTTTAACACCGCCCATGCAGCGCTTTTTAGCGCTGTGCAATGAGGTATAAGACAACAGTGGGATGGTCCCAAAACCATCCCGCTGTTTGTTTGCGCAAAATATATTTATCAATTATAGACAAAGTTTTTTAACTGTTTTTATCCATTTTTGTCGTTATCATGAATTGAATTCATAACTGATGAAAAACCGATATTTTACTTCTGATCAGTACTTCGGTAAATTAGGTTTGGGAATGGTCGGGGAAGTCGTTTTAACTCGCACGGTCAGAACCCCATTACCAGGTAAAATATAGACTGAGAAGGAGAACTGATACTTTATGAAAACATTTCAGGAGCAATACCAGGAAAAAAAGATGTCCCCAGAGAAACTATTGGAACTGATTCAAGACAACGACTACATTTTTGTTGCCCAGGCGGCGGCGGAGCCGGCTGCAATTCTCTCCCATATGCAACATCTGAAAAATACCGGCGTCAAGAATGTTGTCCTGCAGACCTGCCTGCCGATCCAGAACTATCCGGTGTTCCACGACCCCGAGATGGAGGGAATCTTCTTCCACAACGGCTGGTTCTTTAACGCGAATCTGCGGAAAGCCCAGAAAGAACGGCTGGTCAGCGACATCCCCCAGCACTCTACCACCGCGTTGAGCAAAGCCTTTTACCGTGCCGCGCATGAGGGCCGCCGCCCGGTGGTCATGGCTACGGTGGCTCCCATGGACGAGCACGGCTATATGTCATTGTCCATCAGCGCCATCTACGAGCGCGACCTGGTCAACAAGGGCGCTTTCGTCCTGCTGGAGGTCAACCCCAACTTCCCCCGCACCTTTGGCGACACCATGATCCACATTTCCGAGGTGGGTGCGCTGGTGGAGTCCGACCGTCCGATTCCCGCCGTCCAGCCCGCCCCCTATACGGACGTAGACGCGCAGATCGGCAAGTACGTGGCCTCACTGGTGGAGGACGGTTCCACCATCCAGCTGGGCATCGGAAACATTCCCAACGCCGTGGCCAACGAGCTGAAAACCAAAAAGCACCTGGGCATCCACACGGAGATGTTCACGGAGACCATGGTAGACCTCATTGAGTGCGGTGCTGTGGACAACTCACAAAAGGGATTTTACAACGGCTACTCCGTCTGCTCTTTCACCATGGGCAGTCAGCGTCTCTATGACTACCTGCACAATAATCCCTCTGTGCTGTTCAAATCCTGCACCTTTACCAATGATCCCTACACTATTGGAAAAAACAACAAATTCGTCTCCATCAACGCCACTCTCGAAGTTGATCTGACCGGTCAGTGCGCCTCTGAGACCGTGGGCCACACCCAGTTCTCCGGTTCCGGCGGACAGGCGGAGACGGTGCAGGGCGCCCAGATGTCCCCGGGCGGCAAGTCCATCATCGCCATGCACTCCACCTATACGGTGAAGGCCACGGACGGCAAGGAGGAACTGCGCTCCAAAATTGTGCCTTTCCTGGCCCGGGGAGCAGTGGTGACCACCTCCCGAAACGATGTGGACTACGTTGTGACAGAGTACGGCATCGCCTGGCTGCGCGGTCTGAATGTAAAGCGGCGGGTGGAGGCCCTCATCTCTATTGCGCACCCCGATTTCAGAGACTGGCTCCGCGAAGAAGCTGAGAAAAACGCCATCTGGTAAAAAATAACAGAGAGAGGAGAACGTTATGAACATTTCAAATTTGAAAACCCCGATCATGCTGCTGATTTCCGCCCTGTGGATTGTTCTTTTAGTGCTTGCCAGCACAGGCCACTTCGTCGTGGGCATGGTTTTGTCCGTTCCTCTGATGGGACTGCACTTCATGCTCGGCGTTGCCAAAAAGGGCGTTGTCTCCAAGAAATTTCTGATCTATCCCCTTCTGGTCTGGGCAATTCTCTTCATCGTCTCTTTCATCCTCTGCGGCTATTACGCCGACACTTTTGCCGGTGTTCTGCCTAGCTTTACTGTCTTCGGCATGCATCCATCCTTTGCCCCGGTGATCATCGGGTACTGGCTGGGCGGCCTGCTGACCATCAGCCTGGGCTACTATCTGCTCCAGAACGAGTGGCTCTCTCAGAAAGACTGGGATGAGTTCTGCGAAGAGGCCAAAAAAATCAAGGAGGGAAAATAAATGGATACTGCTCTAATTATACTGTTTTGCGTCCTGATGATTGGCGTCTCTTTTGCCATCGGACTTTGGTCCAAAAAGAAGGCAAACACCGCGCAGGCCTACTTTGGCGGTACCGCTATGTTTGGTCCCCTTGCTGTGGGCCTGTCCAGTATGGCTGGCGTCGCCTCGGCTTTCGCCCTGGTGGGCGTCCCCGGCCTCATCTATAACACCGGCAACGCCATGGCTTTCTGGATGCTGGGCAGCAGCGCCTTTGCCGCCAGCTACATCATCCTGGGCAAAAAAGTCCGCGCTATGGCTGAAGTAGCTGAAATCTCCAGCCTCGGCGACATCTGCGACGTCCGCTTCAACCACAACCGCATTATTAAAGCGCTGATGTCTATCATCATCTGCCTGGGCTGCGTGGGCTACCTGGCGGCACAGATTGCCGCCGGTACCGCACTGGTCGCCAACCTGATCGATATTCCCCCCATTGTGGCCGGTATTGTCGTCTTCGGTCTGTTGACGGTTTACACCGCCCTCTCCGGTGAGGTGGGCGGTCTGCTCTCTCAGGCATTCCAGGGCGCCGTCATGGTTGTGGCCGGCGTAGTGCTGACCATCGCTTTCTTCGCCGTCACCGGAGGTTTCGGCAACGTGCTGGAGGCCGTAGCTGCCAATCCTGAAGTCGTCGGCGCAAACGGCGTCACCAAGGCGCTGGGTCCCGACTTCCTCAACGCCTGGGGTAAGCTCCCTGGCAGCACGAGTCTGACTTGGATGCTGATTCCTCTGCTGGGCTGTGTGGGCCAGCCCCAAGTTCTCACCCGGATGTATGCTGTGAAAGACCCCCGCGACCTTCCCAAGACCGGCCTGGTCACCGGCGTCACCCACGCCATCGTCAGCTTTGTGTGCGTGGTCATCGCCTACGGTGCCCTCTATCTGGTCGCTACCGGCGCCATCGATCCCCTGGCCTCTGCTGATGACGCCATCTATGCTTTCTCCGGGTACTGCGGCCTCTGGGCCCAGCTGCTGGCCTACTCTGCGATTCTGGCCGCAGCTCTGTCCTCCGCCAGTATGTTCCTGACCTCCTCCTCCACGCTGCTGTCCAAGGATCTGCCCAGCGCATTGGGTATCAAGATTGCGCCTGAAAAGCAGATTTCCGTCTCCAGAGTGTTCATGGTCATCCTGGGCATCGTGGCCATCGTGGTCTCCGTTTTCAGTTCGGAGCTGGTAGGCATCCTGGGCACTTTCGGCTGGGGCACACTGGTCAGCGGCACTTTTCCTGTGTTCATCGTGGGTCTTCTGTGGGAGCGCTGCAACGAGAAAGGCGTCATGGTGGGACTTGCTTACTCCGTGATTTTCAACATCCTGCCGCTGGTCACATCTTTCACTTATCCTGCGCCTTTCTCCTCCTTGTACGGATATTTCGTCACTACCGCCATTGCCATTACTCTGACGGTTGTTGTCTCCCTGATCACGCCAAAGCAGGAGCTGAACGCCGCCAGCAAGGCTGTGCTGGATCTGTAAGCTCAATAAAAATGTCATCGGTGTGCATAAAAATTTTGCGGAACAACGGCAATATCACCGGCACTGATACATTTTGCTTCGTATGTCAGCTCAAAACAGAAAATATGCGAGCGGAAACGGCGGCAAGAACAGCGCCAAAGAATTTTTGACTTTCGAGCGAATACCATCAAACAAACCCGAAAAGGCCTGCTCCGCCCTCTCAGACAGGCTGTGAACTGGAAAGTCGGGAACTGAATTCTTCACGGCGTCCCAGCAGCCCGGAAATCTATTGGATTTTCGGGCTGCTGCATATCAGTTAAAAAACTCCAGAGCTATCAAGGTTTTGCAGGCGGCAAGCCGAGCAACCATATCTATTGTAACTTTATTGCGGTTACATTTTGTCTCAATTGTCCATTTGAGCCGGAAGACCGCATAATCCATAAAATCATACCAAAAGTCCAAGTACTCTGATATAGTAAGCCCTACTGTTTCGCCGGAACTACTTGATAGAATATAATTTTCACTGCCTATTGGAGAACCTCGATAACTAAGTTCATACCCGGCTTGGCGGGCAATCTTTTTCATCATTTCCTGCTCCATTATACCCGCCTGCTGCAATTGTTGCCGCTCATATTCGTTTTCATCGTCCTCAGTCTCAAAGTCATCCCAACCAATAAGCCATTGAATACGGACGGCCTCCGCGCCCTCCGGGACGATATGACCGCTGAGCTGACCCGTTCCAAACTGAGTGCCGACCGCGTCCTCCTGCGCCAGCGGGAGGGCTTTCTCGCCTCCACCCCGGCGGGCAGTAACGTCTTCGGCTCCCTGTACGAGCGTGTCCTCCCGGCCTTATCGGTGGCGAATCTGTTCCCGTTCAATTACTCCGACAAAAACGATCCCAACGGCTTCTACATTGGCAGGGACCGCTACGGCTCTAATATTATTGTAGATTTGGACCGGAGAGCAGAAGACAAGACCACCGCCAGCGTCCTCATCCCGGGCAACTCCGGCCGAGGACGCCGTGCTCTTCAATGTTCTCTCCTACCTCAGCGACAAGCTGCTGACGGAGGGAAACACGGTGGCCACGCTGGATGAGCTGTACATCTGGCTCTCCAACGTGACCACCATTGAGTATATCCGCAACACCCTCAAGCGGGTGCGGAAGAAAGAATCCGCCCTCATCCTCGCCAGTCAGAATCTGGAGGACTTCGATGTGGACGGCATCCGGGAGCTGACCCGGCCTCTCTTCGCCATCCCCACCCACCAGTTCCTCTTCAACGCCGGCAGTGTGGATAAGCGGTTCTATATGGACAACCTCCAGCTGGAGGAGTCCGAATTTGAGCTGATCCGCTACCCCCAGCGGGGCGTCTGCCTCTACAAGTGCGGCAACGAGCGGTATCTGCTGGAGGTGAAGGCTCCGCCCCATAAAGCGGAGCTGTTTGGAAAGGCGGGTGGACGGTAGGACAGGGGGTGTGGACATTTTTACCGCAAATAATTAGACAGTATTGTGACTGCGATCTCCTTTGCCCGCATGCTGGATACATTTTTGCCGTCGCTCTCCCCTAAATACACACAAAAGAATATACGTTTACTGGCCGTATCTGCAAAGCCTGTAAACCAGGCATCAACAACCACCCCGTAAGCCTTTCCCATGCCTGTCTTTCCGTAAATGGAGAACTCTGCGTCACCTGGTTCCGGGAGCAGCATGACCGCTTTCATCTGGTCAAGAACTCCAGAAAGGTGATCCGCATGGTTCCCGAAGATACGCTCCATGACCTCCGTCTGTTCTTTTGGCGAAATGAGCAGTGAAGATTCGATCCAGAAGCCGGTCAGCGCAGGATTGCTGTTGTTCGTATTCAGTCGGCCCTCCCAATCGGAAATATCGCAGTTGCCATATTGGAGCTTCGATAACTCGGCCTGCATCGTATCTGCCCCGATCTCATCAATGACCTCTCGGAAATACCAGACGCAGGAGGTTCGGAACGCACCTGGAAAATCAATGTCCCGATTCCAGTCTGTGTTCCAGAAAGTCTCTCCGCTCCAAGGGCGTAGAGAAGCGTCCGCGTCAATTATCCCATGTTCCAAGGCGATCAAGGAGGATATGATCTTGAAAGTAGAACAGGGAGAACGCCGTGTAGATGCCAACTCCGGCTGGTAGATTTGATAGCAATTTTCCGCCGGATCATAGATCACAGCCGCACCGTTTAATCCATTAAAGGAATCCTCCCAATCTGCGTCTTCTATTACCGGCCCTACGATTTCTGCTTGGGCTTCAGCCGGGAGAGGCTCCTCAACCGGTGTCTGTGCGGTTTGTTCGGATGCCTGCGTCTCCACCGGCGGTCGATTTGCCAAGCAGTCTCCAGAGCAGCCAGCCAAAGCCAAAAAGGAAAGGATGAAAACACAGCCATAAATTTTGGACAGAATATTGAATTTTCGCATGATTTCTCCTTTATGATTTCCAACCGGGAGTTTAGGTCTTACCGTATGTCCAGAATATCCTCAATCAGGATTCGTTTTCCCCCTGCGAGGAGCAAAGCTCCCTCAAAATCATGAATTCTTTTGAGCTGGCCGGTTGTGGTAACATACTCACCTCCGGCTTTCTTTTTGTCCGGCCGAAAATAAGTGACCGTTACCCAAGGCTGACTGCCGATTTTGCCCGCCAGCTCTTGCAGCTTTGTATCCAGAAGCGACTTCTCATCCTCCGTCAGCTCCGCACGCTCATCAGTCAGCCGGGCTGTCTCATGGACTGCGTCCTCATAGCCAACCAGGGCTCGAAAGGGTTGGAACTGAGCAGCACGCTCTAACATGGACATACGGTGGCGGGTAGTGGATACATGGTGCGGCAAATTGATAATATCGTCATATTTACCCACTGCGATGCCCTCCAATGGTGTTGTTGCGGTCTTTGGCCGTAGCCCCTTCTTCCAAATTCATGCCTTTGAGAATCGCGTTTTTGCCATATCGCCTTTTAATGTCCAGCATAGCACGTTGGAGCTTTTTCTCCCGTTCCAGCTCAGCGGACTCTTGCGATTCTTGCTCCTGCCTGGCGGCATAATCGGTAAAAAGGTCGATCTGGTCAAACGCCTTTTTGTCCGGGGCAGATTCTTCATCCTCAACACGGGTGGCCGTGAGGTAAAAACGGCGGACCAGTAAATCCCGGTCAATGATACGGTCAAACAGCTCCAATACGGCGGTGATGATGCGTTTTGTGGAGGCAGTGTATTCTTCCAAATTGGCGGTGCCGTGGGCGTGCTTGGGGACATCCCGGCCATAACGATCCTTTGTGACCTGTCCACGGTACT
Source organism: uncultured Oscillibacter sp. (assembly GCA_950097035.1). Taxonomy (GTDB): domain Bacteria; phylum Bacillota; class Clostridia; order Oscillospirales; family Oscillospiraceae; genus Oscillibacter. The sequence goes on along the minus strand of CATNDT010000006.1, from coordinate 30,075 downwards.
TTTTCCTTCGTTCCGGGTCGTTAAGGTTGTCCCGGTCATAGCCCACCGTCAGCACCAGCTGATCGGTAACCAGACCCTTGTCCACCAGATCCAGCGCCAGCTGATCCGCCATCTCCTTCACCACCAGCCGGGCCTTTTCATAACTGTAGGGACATTGCAGGACCTGGCCGGAACCGATGCTCTTGGACTCCGGTTTATATGCCTTGATATCCGCCATTGTGCAGGGCTCCCAGCCCCAGGCGTGATCAATGAGCAGCTCCGCGTTTACACCGAACAGCTTATAGAGCAAGTCCTCATTTTCCAGAGAGCAGCGGGCAATATCGCCCATCGTATACAGCCCGCACCACTCCAGCTTCCTGGCATAGCCAGCCCCCACCCGCCAGAAGTCCGTGAGAGGCCGGTGGTCCCAAAACAGGCGGCGGTAGGACATCTCGGTCAGCTTGGCAATCCGAACGCCATATTGATCCGGTTTGATATGCTTGCCCATGATATCCATAGCAACCTTGCAAAGATACAGGTTGGGACCGATCCCCGCCGTGGCAGTGATGCCGGTGGTCTCCAGCACATCCAGGATGATCTTTCTGGCCAGTTCACGGGCGGTGAGTTTATAGGTGTCCAGATAATTGGTCACATCCATCAGCACCTCGTCGATGCTGTAGTTGTGGATATCCTCGGGTGCAATGTATTTCAAATAGACGTTGTAGACCCTGGTGCTCCAATCCATGTAGCGGGCCATCCGGGGCGGAGCCACGATGTAGTCCACTGCCAGGCTCGGGTTGGTTTTCAACTCGGTATCGTCAGAGGAGGCGCCGATGAACTGCCGGCCCGGTGCGGATTGCAGCCGCCGGGCATTGACCTCCTTGACCCGCTGCACCACCTCGAACAGGCGGGCTCGGCCTGAGATACCCCATGCCTTCAGGGAGGGCGTGACCGCCAGACAGATGGTCTTCTCTGTCCGGCTCAGGTCAGCTACCACAAGATTGGTGGTCAGGGGATTAAGGCCGCGCTCAACGCATTCGACGGATGCATAAAAACTGCGCAGATCGATGGCGAGATATGTTCGCTCCTTCATAATGCGGTCTCCCTTTCCACCATGTCAGTACGTCCTAAATCCCAAATGCGGGATCATACCTCATTGTGCCGTTGAGGTTTTGGGCGGCGGGATTCAGTTTGAGCGCCATAAAATTCTTATCCGGGACCTCAAAGGGCGGCTTGATCCCATATTCACCTGCTGGGCGGTAGCCGGCCTTGGGGTAGTAGTCCTCATGTCCCAGAACTACCGAATAGTCATAACCCAGTGCTCGAACCACGCGGTGGCCCTCGGCCATCAGAGCCAGACCGATCCCACGTCTCTGATACTCCGGAAGTACTGACAACGGCGCAAGGGCCAGCACGGGATGTCCATCCACCTCGGCCTTGGTGAACAGGATATGGCCCACGATTTTACCGTTTTCCACCGCCACCAGGGACAGGGCCAGCGACGGATCGGAGCGGAGTTTCGCCACCAAGTCCTGCTCATTTCCATCCCGCTCTTCCGCCGAGGCGAAGGCGTCTCGAACCACCTGATAGACTGCGTCGTAGTCGGATGTGGTCTCTCTTCTAATTTCCATAACAGCACCCCCAAAATTGATCTTCAATTGTGATTTTTATTATATCCTATTCCCGCTTAAATTCCAAATGATTTATGGAGGACAGAGAAAATGAATGTAATTGAACTGGAGCAGTGGAAGCCCTCTGAAGCGGACCCCTGCAAGCTGGTGTACGCCGGCCAGCCTGTGGCGCAGGAGGTCTATGAGGAACTGAAGCACCGGCTGGAGGGTATGGGCTATCTGCCGGACGAGTATTTTCTCTTGGATGACCACTGGCAGAACACGCGGACGATCTTCTCATTGCGGCGGCCGGGAGGCTTGGCAATGTGGGAGTCAGGGTGATGGCCTTGGTGCTTGCCAATGATGTGCACTTTTCTGAAGACGTTTACCGCACTGCCTGTCAGAAAGCAGTAGACATTGCGGATGCGGACAGAGTGCGGCTCCTGCTGGCGGCGGCAGATCACTATGTGCCGGATCTGTCTCTGTCCTTCCAGGGCGAGATAGCCAGCTATGCCTACTTGGATCACCGCTTCATTGCCAAGGAGATCATCAAGCAGTGCGGTGAGGAACAGATCACCGCCGCGCCGTCCTGCCTCCTGGAGCAGTTTGCCGCGGACAAAGCCTTTCGCACATTGTCCACGCTGGTGGAGAAAGGGATCTCCGGTGGTCCCAGCGCCTGGAGGACGCTGCATATGCTGACCTGCGAAGGCCATGACAACTGGATCGCGGAGGAGCTTCTGGAAAAGCGGAGGGATGACCCTTGGCTAATCCCGCTCTGCTGGCGAAAGCCGCTGTCATCGTCCTTACCGATGAAAAAGCCAGAAAGGCAGTGGGTTGGGTGCTGGTGGCGGTCCTCTCCCCCATCATCCTGCTCATGCGTTGGAATTATTCGGAGGCGGCTATGGGCTGCATGGAGCTGGCTTCCGCGCTGGCGTTGTACGCCTATGGCCGGGAGCTGCGCCAGCTGGGTGAGCCGCGCTCCGGAGAGGAACTGGTGGAGGAACTGCGCGGCCGTATCCTGCCCTATCAGAACCGGAGCAGCTTGAAAAAACGCATCACTGAATTGGTGGAACAGACACAGCTCGTATTGGAACGGACGTCCGTACCCGGTCTTCGCAGCGAAATCAACCAGCCAGAGAGGGACATTTCTTAGTCCCCTTGCGGCCCGCCGTGTTTCCTGCATCCACGCATACGCAAGCATGGTTTGCTCTGCGTCTTGTGTTCCCTGTTCAGATATATAGGATGAGAATTGTAAGAGAATTTTTGCCGTGAGTATAGCTTGAGTTAAAGTTTTTGTGCTATAATCTCTGCATTCATCCACATAAAGACTCTGATTCTGTGAGGAATACGCCATGTATAACCATCAATTAGACACTTTCATCCAAGTGGCCGATGCTGGGAGCTTCTCCAAAGCGGCGGAGGCGCTCTACATCTCCTCTACCGCCGTCATGAAGCAGATCAATCTGCTGGAGGGCAGCCTTGAGGTCCAGCTCTTTCAAAGGACTCCCCGCGGCCTGATCCTGACCAACGCGGGCAAGTCCTACTATCAGGATGCCAAGTACATGATTCAATATGCCAAAGACGCACAGGTGCGGGCCAAAAACGCCATGCAGAGCAACGAGAGCATCATCCGGATCGGGACCTCCCTGATGACGCCCAGCCAGTTTTTGATGGATCTGTGGCCCCAGGTCCATGCGCTGCACCCGGAGCTGAAGTTCGAAATGGTGAACTTTGACAACACCCCGGAAAACGCCAGAGAGATTCTGGCGAACCTGGGGCGGAACATCGACCTGGTGGCGGGTATTTTCGATGAGACCATGCTGGCCCTGCGCTGCTGTGACGCCATGGAGCTGATGCAGGTCCCTATCTGCTGTGCCGTGTCCATTTATCATCCGCTGGCCCAGAAGAAACGCCTGTCCATCGAGGATTTAAGCGGTCAGCGGCTGATGCTGATGAAACGCAACTGGAGCAAATCGGTAGACCGTCTCCGGGACGAGCTGTGGGCGGAACACCCGGAGATTCAAATCGTGGATTTCTCCTTTTACAGCCTGGAGGTATTCAATCAATGTGAGCATGAAAACGCCCTGTTGATGGCGGTGCCCCAGTGGGAGGGCGTTCACCCTCTGCTGAAGGTCCTCCCACTGGATTGGAACTACTCCATCCCCTTCGGGCTGCTGCACTCGCCAACGCCTTCTCCGGCAGTTCAAACGCTGATGGATACGATTGCCCAGGTCATGCGCGGGAAGCAGTAACCCAAAGGTTGATACTTATCAACCTTTTTCTACTTCTGTTTTCATGTGAAGTGGGGTATTCTTTTCATTAAAGAATACCCCACTTTGACATTTAGGGAGAATGACCATATGAACGCACAAGAGACTATCAAATTGAACAATGGCGTGGAAATGCCCATGGCGGGTATTGGGACCTTTCTGCTGATCCCGGATGAGACCGAGGCCTCTTGTCTCAGCGCCCTGGCGTGCGGCTGTCGGCTGATCGACACCGCCAACGCCTATATCAACGAGCGGGCCGTGGGCCGGGCCATGAAGAAGTCCGGGCTGAAGCGGGAGGAAATCTTTCTGGAGACCAAGCTGTGGCCCCCGTTCTATGAGCAGCCGGACGCCGTAGAGCGGACTCTGGACCGGCTGGATACGGACTACATTGATCTGCTGCTGATCCACTAGCCCGCCGGAGCTGTTGAACCGCTATGTAACGATGGTGCCTCCGGTGGATGAGCAGAAATAAGCGGACCATGAAAAAGACAGCCTTAAAACGGAGTATTGATTTCCTAATGACGGCTGCCCTGCTTCTGCTGATGTCCTATTCTCTGATCGGAGAAGCGGCCCATGAATGGATCGGGATGGGCATGGCGGTTCTCTTCGTCCTGCACCTCGCGCTGAATTGGCAATGGGTGCGGGGCCTGGGGAGAGGCCGCTGGCCGACGTACCGCATTTTGCAGACGATCCTTGTGGCACTGTGCTTTCTGACGATGGCCGGCCTGATGGTTAGCGGGATCATCCTTTCCCGCCATGTGTTCTCCGCTCTGCGCATCCGCAGTTGGAGTGCCATGGCAAGGCAGGTCCATATGGTTTGCTCCTTCTGGGGCTTTGTGTGCATGAGCCTGCACCTTGGCCTTCACTGGACCATGATGCTGAACGCGGCCCGCCGGTTTTCCGTGACGCGGACGAGAGGATTCCGGATACTGGGTGGTCTGACTGCGGCCTACGGGGGCTATGCGTTTTGGAAACGGGGCTTTCCTGACTACCTGCTCCTGCGGACGCATTTCCTGTTCCTGGACTATGAGGAACCAATTTTGTTTTTCTTCCTGGATTATCTGGCGATTGTGGGGCTGTTTGTGTTCTGCTCCCACTATGGCGGGCGCCTGCTCATACACAAAAAATAATATTAAAAGAGGACGATTGACGATGAACAACTTTATTTTTTCCTATCCCACCAAAGTCTATTTTGGCAAGGGCTGTGTCAAAGAGTATCTGGCCTGCCTGACCAGGCCGTACAACACGGTGATGCTGGCCTACGGCGGCGGGTCCATCAAGAAAAACGGCGTCTACGACGAGGTGACCGGCATCCTTGCCGCCGAGGGGAAGACGGTGGTGGAGTTTTCCGGGATCATGCCGAATCCCACCTATGCCAAGGTCCAGGAGGGCGCGAAACTGGCCCGGGAGAAGAGTGTGGACTTCATCCTGGCAGTGGGCGGCGGCAGCACTATTGACTGCTGCAAGATTGTGGCCGCCCAGGCGGTGGAGGACCAGGACATCTGGACCATGGAGATGGAAAAACGGGATATGCCCGACCATTTTCTTCCCATGGGGGCCATTGTCACCGTCTCCGGCACCGGCAGTGAGATGAACAGCGGCGCGGTTATCACCAACGGGGAGAAAAAGATCAAGTGCGGCATGCTGGGCGCCTCCAACGCCTTTGCCCTGCTGGACCCCGGCTATACCATGTCGGTCCCCTTCCGGCAGGTGATCTCCGGCGCCTTCGACACCCTGAGCCACGCCATGGAAACCTATTTCGGCAGGCCCCAGAACCGGAACAACCTCTCCGATGACATCAATGAGGCTATCATGCGGGGCGTCATCGCCAACATCCGCAAGCTGCTGGCCGAGCCGGATGACTATGAAGCCCGCAGCGAGCTGATGTGGGCGTCCGCCATGGCGGAGAACGGCATCCTGAAGATCGGCAAGATCACGGACTTCCAGTGCCACCAGATGGAGCATCAGCTGGGTGCCTACACAGACTGCAACCACGGCGCCGGGCTGGCGGTGCTGCACCCGGTGTATTACCGGCACATCTATAAGGACGGACTTTTCAAGTTCAAGCGTTTTGCCACGGAGGTTTGGGGCACCGACCCGGAGGGGAAGAGCGATGAGGAGGTTGCCGCCGCCGGTGTGGAGGCCCTGGCAGACTTCATCAGGGAGATCGGTCTGCCCACCACCCTGCGGGAACTGGGCGTGGATGATTCCACGGACCTGGGAGCGGTCGCCGCGTCCTGCAACATTGCTCCCGGCAGCTGCAAAAAGATGAGCCACGCGGAAATTGCGCGGATCTTCCAGGAGGCAAAGTAACGAGCTTTCCCGCAGACAGGCCATAGCTGAAACCAAATTGGACAACTGTGGGGCGGGGCTCTGCGCCCGCCCCCTCTTTACGTTGAAATCTGCAGGAATCGTGTGATCAGAAAGGCATGAGTGCCTGCTGAGACGGCTGCTTTCTCAATAAGACAGGAGATGCATGGAATGAGGAAATGCACAGCTGTATTATTATGTATTTTACTCACAGGTATCCTTGCCGGATGCGGCGGTGATTCCGGATGGGACACAGGAGAGGGACTGGAGGAAATTGATTTGAGTTCCGTAGAAGAATTGTACCGTATTCGGGTAACGGCGGGAGATGCCGTTTAACTGGAGTGTTATATGATACGGAGACCTCCAGAGCGTTTGCGGCCATGCTGCCTCTTACAGCAGAATTGTGGCATCCTGCTCCCGGCTTTGCAAGGGCCTTTGATCTGCCGGAGTGTATTCCCAGATACGAAAAATCCGGATATGAATATGAACTCGGCTCTCTGGTCTATTGGTATGACGGACCATCCATTGCATTGATTTATCAGGCAAGCCGGGGCTATCAAAGCTTTGTGGTGAATTACCGTCTGCGCCCTTATACACAGGAGGAAGGCGCCCTGGATCTGGCCCGTGCTGTTCGCTTTGTCCGCAAAAACGCGGATGTATATGGGATCAGCGAAAATGACATTGCCGTCATGGGTTTTTCCGCGGGAGGCATTCTTGCTGGTGAAATGCTGTTGCACTATGACGGTCTGGTCAACGGCACGGCATTGAATGCAAATTATATCCCGGATGCCCTGGATACGAAGGGCGAGCTTGACTGGGAATCCGGACGGTTTACCAACAAAGGGCGAGCAGAGGCCCACGTCATCTCTGTTTTAACGGAGGCGGCGCGGCGGACTGGACGTTTCTTCAGGCGGGTATGGTAGATGAACTGAGTCTGGTGCTGTCCCCTGTGACAGATGGAAACAGCGGGACGGCCTCCATCTTTACCCAGGTTCCAGGATGGGGCGCAGGCAAGCCCGTGGAATTTGATCTGAAGGCTGTGGAACGGATTGGAAACGGCGGTCTGTATCTGCGCTGTGTGGTTCAAAATGCGAAGTGGACGGAATAAGTCAGTGGGGATCTGCGGCGGGCTGGGGCGTTGAGCCTCGGCCCTTTTTTACGCGCCTCAGCACAAACCTTTGACTTGATACTGATGAACTAATCGAGACTTCTGTTTTTCGGGTCAAGGCGCTAAAATCAAACCATAAACAGCACAGCGGAAAACCGCCGCAGAAAGGAACAACCATGAAGCAGCGAATGTTAGGAACCTATTTGAAGGTTTCCGCCCTGGGCCTGGGGTGCATGGGCTTCTCTCACGCCTACGGCGCGCCCACCGAGCGGGAAGAGGCCGTCCGCCTTCTCCGGCAGGCGGTGGACATGGGATATACCTTCTTCGACACCGCCGAGGTCTACGGAACGGCGGAGGACCCCCACCACAATAAGGAGTTGGTTGGGGCCGCATTGAAGGGGTGCAGGGAGCGGGTGGCCATCGCCACCAAGTTCGGCATTCACTTTGACATGAGCAGTCCGGCAGTGAACAGGCCCCTGGTGCCGGATTCCAGGCCGGAGGTCATTCGGGCCTCCGTGGAGGCGTCCTTGAAACGCCTGGGCACGGACCACATCGACCTCTATTACCAGCACCGGGGCGATCCCAATGTGCCGGTGGAGGAGGTGGCCGGGGTGATGGCGGACCTGATTCGGGAGGGGAAGATCACCCACTGGGGACTGTCCGAAGCGACAGAGGACACCATCCGCCGGGCCCACGCCGTCTGTCCAGTGACGGCCATTCAGAACCGCTACTCCATGATGGCCCGCTGGCATGAGAGCCTGTTCCCCGTCCTGGAGGAGCTGAACATCGGCTTCGTGGCGTTTTCCCCCATGGCCAACGGACTGCTCACCGGAGCCTACGGGAAGGACAGCCAATTCGATGGAAAAACCGACTACCGCAGCGCCATGCCCCAGTTCACCGCCGGGGCTATGGAGCAAAACCGTGATCTGCTGGAGCTGCTTCACCGGCTGGCGGAGGAAAAGAGCGCCACACCCGCCCAGGTTTCCTTGGCGTGGGAGCTGAACAAAAAGCCCTATATCGTCCCCATCCCCGGCACCCGCAAGATAGACCGGATGCGGGAGAACGCGGGCGCGGCGGACATTTCGCTGACCGCCGCCGAGGTACAGGCATTGGACGCCGCGCTGGACGGCATGGAGATGTCGGACGTGTTCGGTGGAACGCAAATCAAGAAATAGGAGGCAATTTAACATGAAAACGAGAACAAAGCTCAGAAATATCGTTCTTGCGGCGCTATTGGCCCTCTCCCTGCCGGCGGGCTGCGCCGGCACCCCCGCCAATGATGGTACACCTGCTGACGTACCGGAGGGGCCGCAGGGTGAAGTGGAGACAGGTACCCAGATTCCTGATGATGCTTTGGTGATTGCGGAACAGGGGATGTTCTCCGCCGGCGGCACCGTGATCACCTCGGACGGCGTCTTTGACGTCTCCAACTATTATCTGTCCAGAGAGGGTTCCACCTCTCATGTGGACCACGCCAACGTGTTCTATCAGATTCCGGCGGAGGAAACCGGCCTGCCCATGGTGTTTCTCCACGGCTACGGCCAGTCCCGTATGGGCTGGATGACCACCCCGGATGGACGCCCCGGCTGGTCGGATCTGTTCCTGCGGATGGGCCACAGCGTGTTCCTTATCGACCAGCCCCGCCGGGGCGAAGCCGGACAGACCTCTGTGGCCGGGACCATGACCACCGAGCCCTCCGATCAAACCTGGTACACCCAGTTCCGCATCGGCACCTACCTGAACAACGAATTCACCCGCAACGAGGGCTCCCAGTTCCCGGAGGGAGAGGAGGCCCTGGACCAGTTCCTGCGCCAGATGACGCCGGACACCGGCATGGACAACGCCGGAGGCGACCAGAACATCGACAACACCGTGGTGGCCCAGGCGGTGGCGGCGACCATCGATGAGGTCTATGAACGCACCGGCAAAGACTCTATCCTGGTGACTCACTCCCAGGGCGGAATGCCCGGCTGGGAGACTGCCCGATACACCGACCACATTGCCGCCATCGTGGCCATTGAGCCGGGTATGGCGCCCCAGGTGGACAGCGAGGATTACAACGCTCTGGTGGAGAAGCAGATCCCCATCACCTTCTACTACGGCGACTACATTGGCGAGGAATTTACCGATGTTCCGGCGGCAGGCATGTGGGCCATGATGTCCTCCAGCGCCGATGCATTTACCGAAGGCTACACGGCGGCAGGACTCACCAGCACCGTGGTACGCCTCCCGGAAGAGGGCATCACCGGCAACTCCCACTTCCTGTTCCAGGAGCTGAACAACGATGTGATTGCGGAACATGTGGAAGCCTGGATTCAGGCGAATGTCCAATAACCGGAATTCCCGCAAAGGAGCGAACATTTTATGAAACGAGCATTTTTGATGATTCTGTCGATGGTCATAATTTTGAGTTTGACCGCCTGCGGCAGCTCTGGTGAGCAGTCCGCCAGTACGCCTCCGGTGCAGCAGCCTGCTGAACCCCAGCAGCCCTTGTCCCCCGAGCCGGAGGAATCTCCGGCGGCGGAGCCCCAGCCCTCCGCCGGAGGCGGCAAGACTCTGGTGGCCTACTACTCCGCCACCGGACACACGGCGGCGGTGGCGGAGGCCATCGCCCAGGCCCGAAGCGGCGACCTCTTTGAGATCGTCCCGGCGGAGCCCTACTCCTCCGCTGACCTGGACTGGACAAACCAGGACAGCCGGGTGAGCCGGGAGCATGAGGACGAATCCCTGCGGGAGATGGAGCTGGTCTCCAGCACTGTTGAAAACTGGGACGAGTACGACACGGTCTTCATCGGCTACCCCATTTGGTGGGGCATCGCCGCCTGGCCGGTGGACGCCTTCGTGAAGGCCAATGACTTCGCCGGCAAGACCGTGATCCCCTTTGCCACCTCGTCCTCCTCCGGCCTTGGGGAAAGTGGAGAACTGCTGGCCGAGCTGGCGGGGACCGGCGAGTGGCTGGAGGGTCAGCGGTTCCGCAGCAGCGTCTCCGCAGCCGATGTGACCGACTGGGTCAATAGCCTGAATCTCCCAGCTCCGGAGCAGACCGGCAATACCGCCGGGAACGGGAACGCGCTGGTGGTATACTTCTCCATGCCGGAGACCACTGAGCCGGACAACATGACCCAGGACGAGGAGCAGAGTACCGTGGTCATTGATGGTCAGGTGCTGGGCAATACCCAGTACATGGCCTACGTGATCCAGGAAACCTTGGGCGCAGACATTTTCCGCATCGAGCCGGAGACGCCCTATCCCACCGACCACGATACGCTGGTGGATCTGGCCAAAGAGGAACAAAACAACGATGCCCGCCCGGCAATGGCCGGCGCCATTGAGAATCTGGGGGACTACGGCACGGTATTCATCGGCTACCCCAACTGGTGGGGAGATATGCCCATGATCCTCTACTCCTTCTTTGACGCCTATGATTTTTCAGGAAAAACCATCATCCCCTTCAACACCCACGGCGGCAGCGGGTTCTCCGACACACTCTCCACCATCCGCAGTCTGGAGCCGGAGGCGCAGGTCCTGGACGGACTGTCCATCTCCCGCAATCACATCCAAGACGCGGAGCAAGAGATCATTGATTGGGTCAACGGTCTGAATCTTTCATAAGAAAGAGGTGATTCAAGAATGAAACAGAGAAAACTGTTTGCCATTGCGCTGGCGGGGGCGCTTCTCCTGAGCCTGGCCTCCTGCGGCAAAACGGCAGCCAGCGGAAATTCCAGCAGCGATCCACCGGCTGGTGCCTCTGATACGCAAAGCGATTCTTCCAACGGCATCGCCGCCACCACTGCCGGGCAGGTCCAGGGAACGGAGCAGAACGGCATCTACCGCTATCTGGGTGTCCCCTACGCCCAGGCCAAGGAACGGTTTGTACCGGCGGAGGACGTGGAACCCTGGGAGGGTGTCCTGACGGCGGACTCCTATGGCCCCATGTCCCCCCAGGGTGCCATATCTGGCCTGGGCGGCAGCGGTGAGCAGGACGGCACCGACAACAACTGCCAGAACCTGAACATCTGGACGCCCGGCCCGGGGGACGGCGGAAAGCGCCCCGTCATGGTGTGGCTCCACGGCGGCGGCTTCTCCACCGGCACGGCCAACGAAACCGGATTTGACGGCGAGAACCTGAGCCGGGAGGGCGATGTGGTGGTGGTTGGCGTCAACCACCGGCTGAACGCTTTCGGCTTCCTGGATCTGTCCGCCTACGGGGACAAGTATCAATATTCCGCCAACGTGGGCATTCTGGACATCGTAGACGCGCTGGAGTGGGTTCGGGACAACATTGAGGCCTTCGGCGGCGACCCGGATAACGTGACCGTGTTTGGACAGTCCGGCGGCGGCGCCAAGGTTCTGGCCCTGATGTCCTCTCCTTACGCCAAAGGTCTCTTTGGCAAGGGCATTGTCCAGAGCGGAGCCACTGAGACAATGGGCGTCATCTTCAACAGCCAGGAGGCCAGCACCGCCCTGACGGAGAATCTCCTGAACATTCTGGGCATTACCCCGGAGAACATCGAGGATATCCAGTCCGTCTCCGTGGACGAGCTTCAGGAGGCGGCATCCCAGGCCCTCCGGCAGACCGGTGAGGAACTGAAGCTCCCGGCGGCGCTGGGCGGCGGCTACTCTATGGACTGGGAGCCTGTGGTGGACGGAGATTTCCTGCCCACTGACCCAGTGACTGAAGGCTCTTTCGCGGAGGCCGGAAAGGACACCCCCCTTCTGATCGGAAGCAACCTCAACGAGTGGAGCGGCTTCTTCGAGAGCGGCCCCTATGAGGCCACGGAGGCGCTGACCGCCGCCCTCCAGTCTGCTTACCCGGACAAGCCTGACCTGACGGCAGAGCAGGTGGACTCCACCACCATCCGCCTGCCTCTGCTGAAGATCATGTCCCACAAGGCGGATCAGGTCAGTCAGGCGTGGATCAGCTTTGCCCGGAGCGGCGTCCCCGGCGCCGATGGCCTGCCTGAGTGGGAGCCCTATACACGCGAGGGCGGAGCCACCATGATCCTGGATACGGAGTCACGGCTGGCAAATCATCACGACCAGGCGCTGATGGCCCTGCTGGCCCCGGATTACGAATATTGAAAGTGAGGTTTCTATGAAAAAATTACTCTCTCTTTTGTTGGCCCTCTCCATGCTGCTGGCCCTGAGCGTCACGGCCTCCGCTGCGGAGTTCCCCGATGTGCCCGCCGGGAGTACCTACGCCCAGGCGGTCCAGTGGGTCTCCCAGCAGGGCTACATCAACGGGTACAATGATGGCCGCTTTGGCGTAAACGACAACGTGACCCGTGCTCAGCTCGCCGCTATCCTCTACCGGGCGGCGGGCAGCCCCGCCGCCTCCGGGACCACCCGGTTCCCCGATGTGGCGTCAACGGCCTACTATGTCAGTGCCGCCAGCTGGGCGGCGGACGGCGGCCTGATCAATGGTTATCAGGATGGCCGCTTCGGAGTCAACGACCCCATTACCCGCCAGCAGGTCACAGCCATCTTCTGGCGCTGGGCTGGTTCTCCCGCCGCCTCCGCGGAGGATTATGATGATGAAGCCAGCATTTCCGATTACGCGAAAACGGCGGTGGACTGGGCCAGAGCCAACAGCATCGTTCCCGCCAAGGACCAAAACCGATTCGCTCCCGCCGACAACGCCATCCGCGGCGAGATTGCCCTGATTCTCTATAACTACATGAACCGGAACAGCCAGCCTGTCACCCCCTCCGCCGGGAACGGCGCGAAGGTTTTAGTCGCCTATTTCTCCGCCACCGGCAGTACCGAGGCCGTGGCGAATACCATTGCCAGCACTCTGAACGCCGATACCTTTGAGATCACCCCGGCAAATCCCTACAGCGCCGCCGACCTGGACTGGACGGATTCCTCCAGCCGGGTCAATGATGAGCACGACAACGTCTCCAAGCGGAACATCGCGCTGGTGGAGGATACCGTGGACAACTGGGCGGACTATGACGTGGTGTTCATCGGCTATCCCATCTGGTGGGGCATCGCCGCCTGGCCGGTGGATACCTTTGTGAAGGCCAATGATTTCACCGGAAAGACCGTGATCCCCTTCTGCACCTCTTCTTCCTCCGGTCTTGGCCAGAGCGGCCGACTGCTGGAGGAGATAGCCCGCGGCGGCGACTGGCAGGAGGGCCAGAGGTTCTCCAGCGGCGCTTCCGCCGGCACGGTGACCGCCTGGGTCAATGGCCTGAACCTTCCCGCCTCCCACGCCGCCACAGAAACGGCCCAGCCCTCCCGGCAGGAGGGCGGCCGCCTAGTGGTGTACTTCTCCCAGCCGGAAACCACCGATCCCAACAACATGACCACCGAGGAGGCCAACAGCACCGTGGTCATCAACGGTCAGGTCCTGGGCAACACCCAGTACATGGCCCAGGTCATTCAGGAGACTGCAAACGCCGACATCTTCCGCATCGAACCGCAGAATCCCTACCCCACGGACCACACCACTCTGGTGGCACAGGCACGGGAGGAACAGAATCGGGACTTCCGTCCCGCGCTGGCAAAGAACATTGACAACCTGAACAGCTATGATACCGTTTTTATTGGCTATCCCAACTGGTGGGGCGATATGCCCATGGTGATGTATACATTCTTTGAGACCCATGACTTCGCGGGCAAGACCATCATCCCCTTCAACCCCCACGGCGGCAGCGGGTTCTCCAGCACGATTTCTGCTATTCGCACTCTGGAGCCCCAGGCGGAAGTGCTGGACGGCCTGTCCATTTCCCGGGACCGCATCCAGGATGCCCGGCAGCAGATCGTGGACTGGGTGAAGGGTCTGGACATTTGATTTAATAAGGAGAAAGCTATCATGAAAGTATTGCTGGTCAACGGCAGTCCCCACAAGGAAAAATGCACCTATACGGCCCTGATGGAGGTATCCTCCGCTCTGAACGAAAACGGCATTGATACCGATCTGTTCTGGATCGGCAATCAGCCTATCTCCGGCTGCATTGCCTGCAAGACCTGTGTTAAGAAGCACGCCTGTGTATTTGACGATAAGGTGAATGAGTTCCTGGATCTGGCCGGAGATTACGACGGCTTTGTCTTCGGCACCCCCGTCCACTGGGGCGGGGCCACGGGAGCCATCACCTCTTTTCTGGACCGTGCCTTTTACGCCGACTTCTGCGGCGGCGGAAACCGCTTTCTCCTGAAGCCAGCGGGGCTGGCGATCTCCGCCCGGCGGGCCGGGACCACCGCCACTTGGGATCAGATGAACAAATATTTCGGCCTGATGCAGATGCCCATCATCACCTCCCGGTATTGGAACATGGTCCACGGCACGACTCCGGAGGAAGTGCGGAAGGATGCCGAGGGGATGCAGATCATGCGGATTCTGGGCAAGAACATGGCCTGGTTCCTCAAGTGCAAGGAGGCCGGGGAAAAAGCGGGCGTTCCCCTGCCGGAGCAGGAGACCATCAGCTTCACCAATTTCATCCGGGAGTAATTCCCCCCGTGGCACAGCGCGTTTGACCGTCAGGCCGCGGACTGTGCCGCGGGGGAGTATCTGCCACAGAAATGGGGACGATTATGAAAAAACCGCTTGCAATGGGATTGCTGACTGTCTGGATTACCGCATTGCTGTGCGGCTGCGCCAACGCGGCGCAGACGGGAACCGGCGGCGCACCGGAGAAGCTGGCGAACGGCACAGGAGCTGTAACCATGGAAAACGCCTATACAGTGGATACCAGGATCACCGATGTGATCCATGACCCCGCCTTTGGAGACTATGGGCGGCTGATTTTTCCAGTCAACGACAGCTACTACAGCGGGGATACCCTGGGGGAGCTGCGCCTGACCTGGTATAACAACATTGACCCGGCCAAGACGGTGGAAATCGCCAACTATATGAAAACTCACGCCGGGGCGGGAGATACGATTTTCTACGACATCTATACGGACGAAGAAAAAGCCGCCGACCCCGCCAAGGAGGACACCGGTCTGTTCTTCTTCAAGGGCAGTCCCGGCGAACGCTTTGCTGTCTGCAGCGCCGAAGGCGGGTTCGCCTATGTGGGGGCCATGCACGACAGTTTCCCCCACGCGCTGGAGCTCAGCAAGATGGGCTACAACGCCTTTGCCCTCATCTACCGCCCCGGCGCCCAGACGGCCTGTGAGGATCTGGCGCGGGCCATTGCCTTCATCTTTGAACACGCGGAAGAGCTGGATGTGGAGACGGACCGCTACTCCCTGTGGGGCAGCTCCGCCGGCGGGCGGATGACGGCGTATCTGGGCAGCTACGGCCCGGCGGCCTTCGGCGGCGGGAACCTGCCCAGGCCTGGTGCGGCTGTCATCCAATACACAGGCCACAGTGAGTACACCGAGAATGACCCGCCCACCTACGTCTGCGTGGGAACAAGCGATGGTATTGCCAGCTGGCAGACTATGGAACGGCGGCTGGAGGCACTGGAGAAGCTGGGCATCCCCACCGAGTTCCACGTCTATGAGGGACTGCGCCACGGCTTCGGCCTGGGCACGGGGACCGTGGCCGAGGGCTGGATCAAGGACGCTGTGGCTTTCTGGGAGGACCAGTTTGTCACGCCCGGCACCGAAACACGCCGGGGCTTTGTCCAGAACAATGTGCTTCACGCTGGAGCTCAGGGAGACATCCACTACTCCAGCTACATCCCCGAGACCTATGACGGCAGCGAACCCTATGCCCTGTTCGTCACCCTTCCCGGCTGGGAGGGACTGCATTTCCAAGGGGTAGGAGCGAATATGGTGGAGGATTTTGGGCCAGAGGCGATTCAATATAACGATAAGATGATCGTTTTGTCCCCTCAGCTCAGCGATTGGGGCGAAACCAGCGCCAATCAAGCCATTGCCTTGACGGAGTTTTTCCTGAAACACTACAACATCGACCCCAGCCGGGTATACCTCCACGGGATGTCCGGCGGCGGGGAGACGGGTTCTCTGGTGATGGGCAAGCGTCCGGACCTCTTTGCCGGGTATCTCATGACCGCCTCCCAGTGGGACGGGGATCTGGAAGCCGTGGCATCCGCCCGGACGCCGGTCTACCTGGCTATCGGGGAAAATGACAGCTACTACGGTTCCGACTCTCTTAAAAATGCTTACGCCACTCTGCATGGACTTTATGAGGCCCAGGGCTTGACGGAGGAGCAGATTGGAGAATTGCTGGTGCTGGACGTGCGGCCGCAAAGTTATTTTACGGAGCGCGGCTTTCAGGATCAGCACGCCGGCGGACAGGCGTTCGCCCATGAAAAGGAAGTCATGGGCTGGCTGTTCAGCAAAACGAAACGCACCTCCCTGAGCGGGACAATTCCGGAGGAACTGGAGTATATCCCGGAGAGCTACACCCAGCCGTCAAGCCATCCGGGACGGCTTGAAAAGCTGGAGTACCAGACATGGGAATCCCTCTCCTATGAGGATCATGCCCAGCGGCTGACCAAAACGGCCTGGGTCTACCTCCCCTACGGGTATTCCGAAAATGCGCGGTACAACGTTCTCTATCTCAGCCACGGCGGCTGGAGCAATGAGACAACCATTATGGGCACTCCGGAGGCCCCCCACGCCTTCAAATACGTCATGGACCACGCCATTGAGGATGGAAAAATCAAGCCACTGATTATCGTCCTGCCTACCTATAACAACACCAGCGAATCGGACAGCGGGGACTATTCTCTCGCTCTGCGGCTTACAAATAATTTCCATAACGAACTGGTGAATGACCTGATTCCCGCTGTGGAATCCAAATACAGCACCTACGCGGCCAGCACCGATGCGGCGGGCCTTGCGGCCTCCCGCAGCCACCGGGCCTTCGGCGGATTCTCCATGGGGTCTATGAACACCTGGCACACCTTTGAGCACTGTCTGAACTACTTCCGCTATTTCGCCCCCTCCAGCGGCGGCCCCATTGGGAATGGGGAGTTTATGGAAAATATTGTGAGCGGTTCCAACCATTCTCCGGAGGACTTCTTTATCTTCACCGCCTCCGGTACGGAGGATTTCGCCTACTCCGGCTTCAAGAACGGCGTGATGGCCATGGCGGAGACGGATGTGTTCACCTTGGCGGACAATGAGGAGAGCGGCAACCTGTCTTTCCGGGAACGGGAGGGCTATGCCCACGATGGGGACGCGGCCAATGAATATATGTATAATGCCCTGCGGTTCTTTTGGAACGCAGATTCTGAATGATGTACTGTGGTGATGACAAATGGAAAACACGAATAGGAAACATACTCTTTTGGCAAAAGCCATTCCCATGACGGCAGTCCTAATCCTCCTGCTGACCGCCTGCGGTGGAGAGAGCGGGGAATCCGACTCGCCCTCCCCCGCCAATCAAAATCCCCAACAAGCAGAGGTTCAGGTAAGCGGCAACTCAGCACGATCCAAGAGCTGGAACCGGGGACCACCGTCATGGAGGACGGCTTTACCGTCAGTGAGCAGAGCGTAGCAGATGCCGCCGGAGATGTCGCTGAGTGGCTGAATCAGCTTGGATATTAGACTTATGGGTCAGCAGACGGTTTCAAAACGGCCACATGGCTGTTCTGAAACCGTTTGCTTTCAGTAAAACGACATTGGGATGCACTGAAAAATACCACACAGGTTTAGGTTGAGGAAAAGTCCGTATGGTATGATACAAAACATAGATTCTGCTCTTTGTTCCGCAAGGAGGTTTGATATGAGATTACTTTTGGCAGAAGATGAAACGTCTCTTTCCAAAGCACTGACCGCGATTTTGGAGGGAAATCACTACTCCGTTGACGCTGTTTATGATGGCGCGGAGGCTCTGGCCTATCTGGATGCCGGAAACTATGACGCGCTGATCCTGGACATTATGATGCCAAAACTGGACGGGCTGAGCGTTCTGCGGCAGCTTCGATCCAGCGGAAACCATATCCCCGTTCTGATGCTGACGGCAAAATCCGAGGTGGAGGATAAGGTCCTGGGCCTGGACAGCGGAGCCAATGACTACCTGGCCAAACCCTTTTCAACAAGAGAACTGCTGGCGCGTATTCGCGCCATGACCCGCAACCGCGCCTCGCAGGGCGATGTGCTGCTGCAAATGGGGAATATCACGTTAAACTGCGCCTCCTTTGAATTGTCCTCTCCCAGCGGCCGCCTTCGGCTGCCCAACAAGGAGTATCAAATGCTGGAGCTGCTGCTGCGATCCCCCTCCAGCCTCATATCCGCGGAGCGTTTTCTGGAAGTCATCTGGGGATATGACAGTGATGCGGAAACCAATGTCGTGTGGGTACATATCTCACGTCTGCGGAAAAAACTGACCGAGCTGGGAGCGGATGTGGAAATCACGGCCTCCAGGAACGCGGGATACTATCTGAGGAGCGTACTATGATCAACAGACTTCGCCGCAGGCTGATTACCGTTGCCATGCTGTCCCTTTTTCTGGTGTTTTTGGTCATTGTCAGCGCCATCAATGTGCTCAATTATCGCAATATGACCGCTGAGGCCGATGAGGTCCTGACCATGCTGGCGAAAAATGGCGGCGCCTTCCCGGCGTGGGAATCCGAAGAGCTACAGGCACTGCTGGCAAAATCCCCGGAGGCGCTGTTTACCTGCCGCTATTTTTCCGTTGTGATGACAGATGAAAAAACCGTCCTTTCAGCCAATACAGAAAAGATTTCCGCCGTGGACGAAACAGGCGCGGCGGAATACGCAAGGGCTGTCTGGGAACGGGAAAGGGGCTTTTATCAAGACTTTCGGTTTCTGCGCCGGGACGGCAGGGATGAAACATTATTCATTTTTTTAGATCTCGGCAAGGAGATCGCATCGTTCCGCAGTCTTCTGCTATCCAGTATTCTGGTTGCCTTTTTCGGGCTGCTGTCCGTGTTTATCCTCCTGTTCGCCCTTTCAAAGCGCATTGTCAGGCCGGTTTCCGAAAGCTATGAAAAGCAGCGGCGCTTTATCACGGACGCGGGCCATGAGATTAAGACGCCGCTGACCATCATCTCCGCGGATGTGGATGTTTTGGATATGGAGTACGGCGAGAGCGAATGGCTGCGGGACATCCAGCTTCAAATCAAACGGCTGACAACGCTGACCAATGATCTGATCTATCTGTCCAAAATGGAGGAGAGTCAAAGTCACCTGCAAATGAAGGAGTTTTCGCTGTCCGCCTTGTCGGATGAACTGGTGCAGTCCTTTCAGGCGCTTGCGAAAACACAGGAAAAGTCGTTTACCAGCAGTATCCAGCCGGGCATTATCATGCGCGGCGATGAAAAGAAAATCGGACAGGCCATTTCCAATCTTCTGGATAACGCTCTGAAATACTCGGAACCGAACGGACGCATTTCACTGACATTGGAAAAACGAGGCCGGTTCGTTTACTTGCGTGTATTTAATACCACGCAGGCGATCTCAGAAGATAATCTGAAGAACTTGTTTGACCGCTTCTACCGTGCTGATCCCTCTCGAAACTCCCAGACTGGCGGACACGGGATCGGCCTTTCCATCGTCCAGGCGGTTGTTCTGGCGCATAAGGGAGAAGTCAGTGCTTCCAGCCAGGACGGACACTCACTGGTCATTTCCGTTGTATTTCCCATGTAGGTTCCTCAAATTTTGTCAATCAGGAGGTAGATCAAAGATGAGAAATCAGTTGGTGAGCTTAGATGATTGAGATACTTCACCGGGAGGCTGTCTATCTCTGGTACTATTTCAGTCTTCAGCTGTCCCAGATTTTTCGCTATTGGGTGCTGGGCATGGTGCTGGGATCGGCCGTCTCCGTCTTTGCCAAGGAGCATATCCATGGACTGTTCCGCTCCCTCCACGGGAAACGGCTGGGCGTTCTGGGCATCTTCATCGCCAGTGCTTTGGGTATCGCCTCGCCGCTTTGTATGTATGGAACCATCCCCCTGGCGGCGTCCTTCTCGGAGAGCGGCATGGAGGACGATTGGCTGGCGGCCTTTATGATGAGCTCCATTCTTCTCAATCCCCAGCTGATTCTCTACAGCATGGCCCTGGGACAGGCAGCACTGGTCATTCGCATTTTGTCCAGCTTCCTCTGCGGCGGCGCCGCCGGGCTGCTGATCCGCTGGTTCTACCGGGAAAAAGGCTTTTTTAACTTCACCGGTTTCTCCGCCCCCGCCAGCCGGGACACAGACCCCAATATTTTGATGCGCTTTTTGAAAAATCTGGGCCGGAATATCAAGGCCACCGGTCCTATGTTCCTGCTGGGCGTGGCTCTGTCCGCCCTGTTTCAGCGGTATGTCCCCTCTGATGTGGTGGCCAGCCTGTTCGGAGACAATGAAGGTTTTGGGGTTTTGATGGCGGCGACCATCGGCGTTCCCCTTTACGCCTGCGGCGGCGGGACGATTCCGCTGCTCCAGGCTTGGCTGGTGGACGGCATGAGCATGGGCAGCGCGGCGGCTTTCATGATTACCGGGCCCGCCACGAAAATCACCAATCTGGGAGCGGTGAAAATCGTGCTGGGGGCGAAGCGTTTTGCTCTTTACTGGGCCTTTACCATTCTGTTCGCGCTGGCGACAGGATGGCTGGTGAATCTTATTTTTTAAGGAGGATGACACATGAAACGAAAAAAACTTCTTGCGGCGCTGCTGACGCTGACCCTGCTCCTCAGCGCCTGTTCCGCGGCGGCGGTTTCGGAGCCGCCCCCGACAGCTGGTTCTCTCAGGTGGTGATCTACGATTCCCACTATACCGGAGGCGGCGAGAGCGAGCCTGTCACCGATGAGCAGTACAACAACTTGAATGCAGAGGAATATACCGGACGCAGCGTGACAGCGGATAACCCGGTGATGTTCCAGCGGGTGGCATCGGCCAGCAGCTCCGACCATTTCAGCGGCCCGGTCTATATCTCCGATCTGCTGGACGGGGAAAACGCGGCGGACGCGCCTTCGCTTCACTACGTTGTCTTTGAGCCGGGCGTCATCAATGACTGGCATACCCACGAGGGCGGGCAGATCTTGATTGCCACGGACGGTATCGGATATCACCAGATCGAGGGCCAGCCAGTGGAGGTGCTGCATCCCGGTGATGTGGCCTACTGTCCTCCCGGCGTCAAGCACTGGCATGGCGGCAGCGCCAACAGCACTTTTGCCCACATTGCCGCCAACACAAACCCGGAGCGTCCGGGCGTAGAGTGGTTTGACCGCATTTCCGAGGAGGAGTACCGTCAACTTGGCTCCGGCACTTTTTCAGATGTTCCATCGGATGCATGGTATGCGGAAGCGGCGAATTGGTGTCGGGAGAACGGCATTCTGACCGGAACGACATTTGATGCCAATACCGCTATGACCCGCGCCACTGTGGCGGACGCGCTGTACCGGGCTGCAGGCAGTCCGGCGGTAACTTCCACTGTGTTTTCTGATATTTCCGCCGGGTCCGCTTATGCCAGTGCGGCGTCCTGGGCATCGGCAAACGGTGTGATGTCCGGCTATGGGAATGGCACGTTTGGAGCAGATGATCCCGTGACCCGCCAGCAGATGGCGGCGGTATTGTGGCGGTATGCAGGGAGTCCTGCCGCCAGCGCCGGAGAGGACTTCGCGGATGAATCCGCCATTGCCGCCTATGCCAGGACGGCTGTGGACTGGGCAAGGGCCAACGGCGTGATCAATGGCAAAGAGGGGAACCGCTTTGATCCGGTCGGTCCCCTCACCCGTGCTCAAACAGCAGCGATTCTCTACCGCTACCTGAACCAGGACCAGACCGCCGCTCCCGCAGAGGACGGAGACAGCCCCAAGGTCTATATGACCACGGACATCTCCCCGGAGGGCCTGATGGCGGTATACAAGGCCCTGAACTGGACTCCCACGGGAAAGGTGGCGGTCAAGCTCTCCACCGGTGAGCCGCCCGCCAGCAACTACCTGCGCCCGGAGTTAATCAAGGATGTGGTCCAGGAGGTGGACGGCACCATCGTGGAATGCAACACCGCCTACGGTGGGCAGCGTTCCAGCACCGCCATGCATTATCAGGTGGCGAAGGACCACGGCTTTAACGATATTGCCGATGTGGTCATCCTGGACGAAAACGGCTCCATGTCCCTGCCGGTCAATGGTGGAACGAATCTCAAGGAAAACCTTGTGGGCCAGCACTTTGGGGAGTACGATTCCTACCTGGTCCTGTCTCACTTCAAAGGCCACGCGATGGCAGGCTATGGCGGGGCCATCAAAAACATCTCCATCGGTCTTGGTTCCCAGGAGGGAAAATGCCTGATTCACACCGGAGGTCAGAGCCATACCAGCCCCTGGGGCGGCGACCAAACCGCCTTTACCGAGTCCATGGCCGAGGCGGGCAAATCCGTCTCCGATTACCTGGGCAACGGAGACCGTATCGTCTATGTCAACGTGATGAACCGGCTGTCCATCGACTGTGACTGTGACGGCAACCCTTCGGAGCCGGACCTCCACGATATCGGCATCCTGGCCTCCACCGACCCGGTGGCCCTGGACCAGGCGTGCATTGATCTGGTGTATGCTCAGAAGGATGGGGACGGGGCTTCCCTGGTCAATCGAATTGAATCCCGAAATGGGCTGCATACCCTGGAACACGCCGAGGAAATTGGTCTTGGAAACCGTGAATATCAATTGGTGAACATTGACAGATAAATGGCTCTCGAATAGGCATACTGAAAACTTTTGCAAATCAGAAACTATGTAAAAGCGGGGCGGCAAGCCCCGCTTTCCTTATACATGACAGCGCAGAAAATGTCGAAATTATATTTCGATGATTGCCTGAAAAGGAGGGTGTATCCACATGGAGTACCGTGTGTTGGCAATAGGATTGACAGATGACCTTTTTTCTGGTTTACAATCCTCACTTTCTTCTAACAACTTGTGTCTTACGCCCTCGCCAACGGTGCGAGACGCCAACCATCTACTGGAAAGCCAAATATTCCATCTGCTGATTGTGGATTTGGCGTATCTGCGGAGATATACCGAGTATAATCATTACCGCATGCCTGGAACCGCTATATCCGCTGCCTTCCAAGTAGAGGACATTTTTATTGATCCTGCCCGGCATATAGTAAGAGTCCTGGGACAGGCTGTAAGTTTACGACCCTGTGAGTTTTCCCTATTACTGTTTTTTATGCAAAACCCTAATATCGTACTGACCTCTGAGCAGATATGTGAACATGCCTGGAGAATGAAAGAAGGCTATAATCGAGGGTGAACCGGTCCAGATAGTGCGGACAACACAAAAAAGGGTGCAAAAAGGGGCAGAGGCACAGACCGTAGTTACGGCAAAAGCTGTGACGGGAACGGTCCGGTGGATACCATTCTCCAAACCGCATCCCTTTGAGGGACACCCGTTCAAGGTGCCAGACAATGGGCATGAAATCTTCTCCGGCCGCCGGCACCACCTTGCCGCAAAACCGGCAGGGCTGGATATCCTCCGGGCCATCGTCCGGGGGCTGGACGATGACGCCGCCGTTTTCCGGAAGACCGTTCTTCTTCAGAATCATCTTGAACCGTCAATTGAAGGTGCTGGGTGTCATCGGGTCTTGCCGCCGTGCCTGCGAAAATCCCCCTGCGCCTTCAGTTACAACTGCGGCTTTATTTTATAAGCGCAATATACCCCCTTAATCCCCTTTTAGCGCATTGCCAAAGTTACATCACCAACCGCCGCTAATTCACCATGATTATATATTTCGGCCGAGCATGTGGCAATTGCTTTTTCCGCCCTTTCAGAAGCCAACTCTGCATAAATCTCAATGGTGTCACCAGGAAGGATCTTCTTCAAAAATCGAACATGAGTGAAACCAGATAAGGAGAAAACTCAAAATTGCGTTTAAGACAACAGACACAATAATGTGGAGTGAATATCTTATTTGGAGGAACTAGAAGATGGCAAAATCATTATTTGAGGAATTAGGCGGCAAATACGAGTGGCAAGGAGATTATTTAATACCATGCTTAACCATACCCGCCGAAAAAGAACAGCCGATAGGCACATGGGGACAGCGGCATCTGGACTATCTGAAGAAGTACCGAAAGGTTACATACATCAATCTTCTCACAAGCGGCAGGCTCAACGCCTACCTTGCCGACATCGACAGGCAGGCGCAGGAACGCTTTAAAAGGCTCATAGAGGGCTTGAAACAGGAGCAAGGCATAACGGAACAGTTAAAGGCAGAAAACGCCTTAGAATGGACAGGAAGAATGAATAACATAAGGGCGTGTGCGAGGGGGATTGTGAATAACGAAATAATCTTCGTATAAGTGCTAAAAGTGGCAAGGTATAAAAACTTTGCCACTTTTAGGTTTGTTATCTTAGATTATCATCAATGAAAGGTTCTTGAATTTATAGTACCAAAATGATAATATTATCAAATAGACCGAATTATTGGAGGGATACGCATGGATAAAAAAATTATGGATGTATTGACGAACCCGATTAAATGCAAACTATTTCTGGAAATACAGAATTGTGGGGAAACTACCGCTAAACATTTATCCGAGACCTTTTCGGATATTCCGCCCGCAACGCTTTATCGCTATTTAAAGAGGATGACAAATGACAAAGTATTAAAAATTGTAAATCAAACGCAAGTCAGAGGTGCTTTAGAAAAGACTTATGCGATAGATATTGATATGACAAAAGATTTTAAAGAAATTTTAGACAGCAACTCTGGTGAAGCCTATATGCAGTCGTTTATGCAATATATCATTGGCTTTGCGAAGTTATTCCAAGATTATTGTAAACGGGATGATATAGACATTGTAAAGGATAAATCTGGTTTTTCCTTATCCCCTCTTTATCTAACAGATGGGGAACTTGAGATGTTAATTAGAAATATTCGAGATGCAATAAAGCCTTATGGAAACAACGCACCGGCAGCGGGTAGAAAGCTGCATTCTATTGGCGTTATTATTTCTCCGCCTAAAATGGATTAAAAATTTCCCGCCTGTCCTCAGTGATGGACGGGATTTTTCTTGACTTTTTAATATCATTATGATATTATTATCACTATGATATTAAAAAGGAGGCAAGACCTATGAAGAAAAAATGCATCATCATTACATTTGTAACTTTTGTTGTATTAGCAGCACTAACTTTTTTATTGCCGCAGGAAATCCCATTACACTTTGGAGTGTCTGGTTCTGGTTCGGTTGTAAATAAATATTTTATTCTATTATTTACCCCTGTACCCGCAATCCTTTACTGGGCAATTGTGAAAAAGTACAAAAACTAAAATTCAAAGGAGGCTAATAAAATGGACGCCGTATTAGAAATTAGGAATTATTCTAAAGTTTATTCTGGAAATAAAAAGGCTGTTGACAGTCTGAATTTGAGTGTGAAAGCAGGAGAAATCCATGCTTTTATTGGTCACAATGGTGCGGGGAAAACAACAACAATCCGTGCAGTTGTCGGGATAATGGACTTTGACGAAGGGGAAATCCTCATAAACGGTCATTCTGTAAAGGACGAGCCTGTAAAATGCAAATCTATTACAGCTTATATTCCAGACAATCCCGACTTATATGACTATGTGACAGGCATCCAATATTTAAACTATATGTGTGATATGTTTTCTGTTCCTGCCGAAGAAAGAGTTTCAAGAATACAAAAATATGCGGATGTTCTCAATTTAACGGACAGTCTTGGGGATTTAATCAGTTCCTATTCGCATGGTATGAAACAGAAGCTTGCATTAATAGGCGCATTTGTACATTCTCCCAAGCTTTTAGTGTTGGATGAGCCGTTTGTAGGTCTTGACCCTGAAGCATCTTTTCATTTAAAGAAGATTATGCGTGAACTTTGTGAAGCTGGAACAGCCATTTTTTTCTCTACTCACGTACTTGAGGTTGCCGAAAAATTGTGTGACAAGGTTACTATCATCAATGACAGTAAATTGATAGAAAGTGGAACAATGGAAGAAATCAAAGGAAGTCATAGTCTTGAAGATGTATTCATGGAGGTAGTTGAAAATGAAAGGCAAGTATAAGTATCTTTTGAGGATGCAGTTATATAATCTTTTTGGAATTAACCGATTGATTCATTCTCGTGATAAACAGGAAAAACAACGTTCTGCGATTGTTGGTGCTTTAGGACTTACCGCCATTGCTATTCTTGTAGTCTATACGGTGAAATTCAGCAACAGCATGGCAGAAGCGGGACTCAGCAAAGCATTGCCAACGCTCATGGTAGTGGTCTGCTCCTTAGCAACTTTGACCCTTACATTCGTTAAAAGTACAGGGGTTCTTATTGGATTAAAAGATTATGATATGGTTATGTCCATGCCTGTAAGAACGATTTCTATCGTAACAAGCCGTATAACGATGCTGTATCTCATCAATCTGATAATTGGCTTTATAGCCATGCTGCCGTCAAGCATTATCTATGTCGTATACGAACATCCGCCGATTTTTAGTTACCTGTTTTTAGTGGGTGCGTTATTTTTGACACCGATTATTCCTATGATTATTTCTCTATCATTAGGTGTTCTAATTGTTGCCGTTTCATCACATTCAAGACACAAAAATGTTTTTTCATTGGTTTTGAGTACGGCTGCCGTACTGATGATTGTATTTGCTTCCGCAAAAACACAATCAATGGATGAGGCGCAGATAACTAATTTAGGCGTTGCAATGGCAGAAGCGGTAAACAAATTTTATCCGCCTGCTATTCTTTTTACAAATGCCTTATTACATAATGATTGGGCAAGCTTTGTTATCTTTGCCGCTGTTTCCCTGTTGCTGGGCATTGCTTTCATAACGATTGTTTCTCATTACTATAAAAGACTGAATACAGCGGTATTCTCACATTATGCAAAAAAAGATTATAAAATGGGAACATTAAAATCTTCATCTCCGTTTATGGCATTGTATAAAAAGGAGCTTCGCCGATTAAGTTCATGTACGATTTATGCCTTGAATTCATGTATTGGAATTGTCCTGCTTTTCGTTGTAGCACTTGGGGCAGCATTTTTTATGCCGCCTGCTTTACGACAGCAAATAGAAACGATGGGAATCATGAGCATCATTCAAAATATTATGCCGATTGCGCTTGCCATTTTTGTGACTATGACTTCTACCACGGCAGCATCCTTGTCTTTAGAGGGAAAAAACCGATGGATTATGTGTTCCGCTCCAACGCAGGCAAGGACAGTGTACAATTCTAAAATTGCGGTAAATTTAACAGTGATACTTCCTGTTTTATATGTTAGTGCAATTTTTATCAGAATTGCGATTCCGTGTTCCTTGATGCAGACTGTACTGTTGTTTATTATCCCTACGGTATATGCTTTTTTCATTTCAGTTCTTGGTGTTTATCTGAATATCAAGTTTCCTAAGTATGATTGGACGAGTGAGTATTATGCGGTAAAAGGTGGGGCAATTTCAGTTTTAGCTACAGTTGGAGGTGGAATGGCAAGCAGCTTAACGCCATTGTATCTTTGTATAATCTTTCCGCATTACCAAATGATGATAATGTTTGGCATTACTTGTCTAATACTGCTGGCAACTTTGGCAATCTATCTTAATGTTTGCCGAACACAATTATATGTATGAAGTTGTGAAAAACATAGCTTTTTAGACTTGAAATTTAAGGCTTTGACAGATAAGAACAGATGAAAATTTTTATTTGAAAAATGGGAGCAGACTGCGGGTGAGATTGCAAAGTAACTACCCGTTTCTGCTCCTTCTGTATCGTATCATTTGTCAACCCTTGAAAAAAGTTGATTGGTTTCTTCTTGTTAATTGAACAGTTACGTTTTTTATCAAATCAATTTTTTTGAAATTGATGAAGTTATTTCATAGTTAAAAATAATTTATAGTACCGAAGAAAGGAGCCACTATGGAACAGGGTATTGAATTACATATTTCGGAAGTGTTAAAAGAAGAGCGGACGAAAAAAGGAAACTCACAAGAGAAACTTGCAGAGTATTGTGGCGTCTCAAAGTCAGCAGTATCTAAATGGGAACAAGGAATATCCCGTCCTAGCATTTATCAGTTCCCTCAAATAGCTGATTTTTATAATATAACAATTCAAAGACTATTAACAGGGAAAGAAAAAGATGAATAAAAGATACAAATATCCATATCCCGAACAGCTCCTGATTCACGCCCAGCGGCCCAACGCCACCGCCTGCGCGGAATATGATTTCTGGAATCAGCGGATGCGCCGGTATGTGCGTCGGGGGGCCACGGGCATCGCCATCATCGACAACAGCGGCAGCAGGCCCTTTCTGCGCTATGTGTTCGATGTGGCTGACACCGGCGGCGGAGAGGAAACCCGGCCCAAGCTGTGGAAGTACCGGGAGGAATATCAGGACACGGTATCGGCGGCGCTGGAGCAGCGGTTTGACGTGTCCGGCAACGACCTCGTGGAACAGTTTGAGAGGATCGCCGCCCAGCTTGCGGCGGAATATTGGGACGATCACCAGCAGGACATCCTCCGCATCGTTGACGGCAGCTTTTTGGAGGAGTATGATGAGTTCAACATCGGAGCGCAGTTCCGAAACGCCGCCGCCGTCAGCATCGCATACACCCTCATGTCCCGCTGCGGCCTGGAGCCGGAAAACTACTTTGAACATGAGGATTTCCTGAGCATTTTTGACTTCAACACCCAGGACACCATCACGGAGCTGGGTACGGCGGTCAGCCTGGGGAGCGAGACGGTGCTGCGGCAGATCGAAGTCACCATCAAAAAATATGAGCGGGAAAAATCCGCAGAAAGGAACGCCGAACATGGAGAACAATCTGACCTACACCCAAGTGGGAGATTACCTGATTCCCAATCTGGCCCTGCCGGAGCAGCCGGACCGGGACCTTGGCAAGTACGGGAGGATGCGCCGGACGTATCTGAAGGAGCATCGACCGGGCCTGTTCAACCGCATGACGCTGAACGGGACCCTGTTCAGCCACCTGTTGGAGATCGAGGACGCGGCGAACAGCCGTCTGGAGCGGATGATGCCGCAGTTGGCGAAAGCGGCGGGGGCCACGGAGCAGTTGAAAGCCAGCGATCAGATGAAGTGGGTGGGACTGATGAACACCTGCAAGGCACAGGCGGAGGAAGTTATCATGTCGGAGCTGATTTACAGCTAAGTTTTATGCCCCCGGAAATCCCGTCCCAGCGGGAGCAGATGGAGACCATTCGAGAAGCAGAGAGCGCGGACGCGCCCTCTGCTTCTTCCATTTCCCAGGCAGAAATTGACACGATTCTGCGGCAGTATTCGGGCAGGCTGCGGATTTTCACCATGTATCAGCGGAACATTTCTGCCAAAGACGCGGTTGCTGCGCTCAAACAGGAATATGGATATTCCGGCGGCAATCATACATTCCTGGATGGCGCATCGGGTATCACTGATTACCGCCCTGACACCGGGTTGAGATTGGTGCGCTACCATCCAAGGACGGAAGTTACGGTGAAGTGGCCCGCTGTGGAAAAACGTATTCGCCAGCTCATCCAGGAGGGCAGTTACCTTACGCCGGAGGAATTGGAGAAGTACCAGAGCGACCACTTGGAACAGCTCCCAGCCCTGGAGATCACCCAGGCTGACATCGACGCACAACTCCGATTTGAAGCGCCGCTTCATTTCCAAAATCTGCGGATTTATGAAATCTATCAGCAGAATTTGAGCGTTGAGGACACGGTGGGCGCGGTCAGTGCAGCGTTTGGCCGTGTTGCCGCAGGGCATAAGCTGCCGGATGGGACACAGGGATGGGTGGATTATCGCCCTGATGTTGGCATCACAATACAGAAAAACGGCGAGGACAAAGAGACTGCGGAAGTCACTATATCCTGGTCTGACGCTGAAAAACGGCTGCGGCAGTTGATTGAAGAAGGCCGATACCTGACCCCGGAGGAATTGGAGCAATACCGGCAAACGCACCCGGAGCAGACGCAAACGGCAT
>CATNDT010000005.1 GCA_950097035.1 uncultured Oscillibacter sp. | reverse complement strand
AAACGCCAAAACCGCCTGCTCTGTAATCATTCCTCCGGCCATTCCGCCGCCTCCTTCCGCTATCTCTTCTCTGTTTTTCCTTCCTCCGGTAATTATAGCAGACCGGCCGTCAGAGCTTCTCCCTCCTGAAACAGAAAAAGGGCCGCGGAAATCCTCAAATGGATCTCCGCGGCCCTTGCAGGTCATCGGCGTTCAGGCATTCAGGCCTGAAAAAACAGATATTGCCGCTATTACGTCTGCCCGCATGGCCCTTTCCGCATCCAAAAGCACGTCATGGAACTGGGCATACTCTTTTCCCGAGACCGCCGCCGCCCCCGCCTTGGACATATAGGTGTAATAGTTGATCTTGCGGACGCCGCACTGAATCACCCTTCTATAGTCGTCATGGCTGACGCCGCTGCCCCCGTGCATCACAACCGGAACACCGGTCCTCTCACGGACCATGGAGAGCCGCTGAAAATCCAGCTTCGGAGCCGACTTATAAAATCCGTGGACCGTGCCGAAGGCGCAGGCAAGCGCGTCGACGCCGGTGCGCTTTACAAACTCCTCCGCCATGGCGGGATCGGTATAGATGGAGGGATCGCCCTCGCCGCCGCCTTCAGCCGTCCCCATGGAGCCCACCTCTGCCTCCACCGAGGCCCCGGTTTTTCCGGCATAGGAGATGGCCGTTATCGTGTTGGAGATATTTTCCGCAAGGGGAAGCGCGGAGCCGTCGTACATCACCGACGTAAATCCCAGATCGATTCCCCGCCTGATGTAGTCCAGCGACGTTCCGTGATCCAGATGCACGCACACGGGCACACCCGCCCCCTGGGCAAAGGCGCGCATCACCGGCGTCATCTCCTCCATTTTGCAGATCCCCATATCCTCATGGACCTGGGCGTGCATGAGGATCACCGGCTGGCGCAGTTCCTCCGCCGCCGCAATCACGGCGCGCACGCTTGTGAAATTGGGCGTGTTAAAGGCGCCAATGGCGATTTTTTTCTCCTCTGCGATTTTTAAAATCTCTTTCAATGTAACAAGCATGTCGTCCTCCTGTCTTCGACCATCGGTTCATCTCACAGTATGGCCTTGTCCGCCGCGTGCCGGCACGCGCAGTCACCGCCTTCCGGCAGCATCGCCACCGTCCCCTCCAGCAGCTTCTGCAGCGCCTCAAAGCGCTGGGACATCACCGTTTTACACTCCTCGGCGGTAATGGGCTGATCCAGTATCCCCGCCGCCATATTGCTGACAATTGCGATGGCCGCATAGCAGAGTCCCGCCTCCCGGGCCAGCACCACCTCCGGGTAATTGGTGTGGCCCACCAGGTCGCCGCCCAGAATCCGCATCATCCTGATCTCCGCTCTGGTCTCAAACCGCGGCCCCTGGGTGCAGCAGTACGTCGCCCCCTCCTTAACCTGGAGGCCCGCGCTTTCGGCCGCCCGCTTGACACAGGCGCCGATGGTCCTGCAATAGGGGTCTGTATAGTCGATGTGCAGCAGCGGCTTTGTGGGGTCGTTTTCAAAAAAGCGGGCGGGGCGGTTTTTGGTAAACTCCAGAAATTGATCCAGCAGGACAAAGTCGCCCACGGCATAGTCCGGATTCATGGAGCCACAGCAGGCCGTTGCAACCACCTGCTCCGCGCCGAATTCCCGCATGGCCCAGATATTGGCCCGGACGTTGATATCCCCCGGCGCAAGGTTGTGGTGTTCCCCATGGCGGGTCAAAAAGGCGACGCTGGCGCCGGCCAGCTCCCCCACACGGAGCGCCACGTCTCCAAAGGGCGTTTGATAGCGCTCCTCATGAAGCCCCTGGATTCCGGGCAGCGTGTAAATGCCGGTTCCACCGATGATGCCGACCCTCTTACTCATGCGCCGCCTCCTGCTCCCGGTCATAGATCTTCTTCAGATCCTTCAGGCTCTGCGTAAAGGGGGGATAGGCGACGCCGACCTCTGTGACGATCCCCGCAAAATACCGGCCCGGCGTAACATCGAAGGCGTAGTTCAGCACCGGCGTATCCTCAGGGGCGATCCATGTGCCGTTTACCTTCAGCACCTCCTCCGGGCCGCGCTCTTCAATCACGATCTCCGCCCCGGTCTTTTTGGAAAAATCAACCGTGGAAAAGGGACAGCACATATATACCGGAATCCCATGCTCCTTTGCGGCGATGGAGAGACCGTATACCCCCACTTTCGCCGCCGTATCGCCGTTGGCAACCACCCTGTCCGCGCCTAAAAACACCATGTCGATCTTTCCCAGCTGCATCAGATACGCGGCGTGGTTATCCGGAATCAGCGTATAGGGCACGCCCATCCGCCGCAGGTCGTATGCGTTCAGCTTCGCGCCCTGGAGCCGGGGCCGGGTCTCATCCGTATAGACATGGACCTTTTTCCCCTGCCGGTGGGCGGCGTAGACCACGCCCATATTCAGGCCGTAATCCACCGTGCACAGCGGGCCGCAGCTGCAGTGTGTGGAGATATTCGCCCCCTCGTCCGGAATCAGCGCGGCGCCGTTTTCAGAGAGCCGCCTGGCAATGGCCACCTCGTCGTCCGCCATCTCCATGGCCTTTTCCACCAGGGCCGCGTAAAATTCCGGATAGGGCAGCGCGGCGATCTTTTTTGCATAGCTCCAAATGCGCCGGACCGCCCACTCCAGGTTGGTGGCGGTGGGCCGTGCGCCGATCAGATAGGGGCAGAGGGTCTCCATGGCCTCCAGGGCGGCCTCCGTCGTTTTCTCGGGCACATGCTTCACGCCCAGCACCACTCCCATGGCGCCGGAGACGCCAATGGCGGGCGCCCCCCGCACTCTCATAGTGCAGATGGCCTCATAGACCTCCTGCGGCGTATCCAGGGCCAGGACCTTTGTCTCAAAGGGAAGCAGCGTCTGGTCGATCATGCAGGCCCTGTCCCTCTCCCAAAATACAGTTCTCATAGTGACTCCTGTTTTCAAATAATTGATGTAGTGCCGGTCCCCTCATGGAGATGCCGGCGTCACCGCCGTGCGAACGCGGTGGATGGGGAAATCGAACCACTCGGTATAGTGGTCCTGCACATAGCCAAGGGCGCGGCCGTCGCTGCCCGCGATCACGGTTTCCACCAGCAAAAGCGGAGTGTTATCCGCAACCCGCAGCGCCTTGGCCGGATCTCCGCAGGCGCTGATGGCCCGGACCCAGCCGTCGGAATACTTTACCGTGTGGCCGCACTGCTCCAAAAAGCGGAAGGTGGAGCCCTCAAACCCGGTCTCCTCCAGCCCCTGCAGAATGCCGTAGGGGTAGACGGCGTTTTCAAACACCACCGGGTTATCGTCCGCATAGTAGATCCGCTGGACATGATACACCGGCTCCAGCGAGGAGATATGAAGCAGCTCCGCCTGGCGCTGCGTGGGTCTTGCAATATCGAGGAGAATGTTTTCAATCTTCAGCCGGTAGCCGTTGGCGCAGATAATCTCCGAGATGCTGGCCAGCTCATCGATCCCATAATTGATCGTCCTTTGGCTGACAAAAGAGCCCGCCCCATGGACCCGATTGATATGTCCGCGGTAACTCATCTCCTGCAGCGCCTCCCGGATGGTCGTTCTGCTCACACCAAACGCAGCCGCCAGCTCCGGCTCAGACGGGATCTTCTCCCCCGGCTTCCACTCGCCGCTGTCGATCTTTTTTTGCATGATCTCGATGACATTCTCAGACCGCTTAGTTCTCATGGCGCTTTTTTCTCCTCGTCTTATGATAGTACGGCTTTCCGACAGCGGCAGGAGCCTCCCGTCTGGTGAGATTGACGCTGATCGCCAAAATCGTGACAAGATAAGGGATCATCTGGATCATCTGCGGGTACGTCACATAGACCTGCAGTCGCAGCTGAAGCGCCTCCATCACGCCGAAGAGCAGCGCGGCCAGCGCGGTGAAGACAGGGTCCCACCCGCCAAACACAAACGCCGCGATGGCGATGTAGCCCTTTCCCGCCGTCATGCCGGAGGAGAAGAAGCTCATCTGCCCAATGGCGAGGCTGGCCCCGCCAAGGCCGCATAACGCGCCGCAGATCAATACCGACAGATAGCGGATGCGGATCACGTCAATCCCCAGACTGTCCACCGCCTCAGGGTGCACCCCCGCCGCGCGGAGGCGCAGGCCGGTGGCCGTTTTATAAATTGTAATCCAAATAACGGCCAATAGCAACAAGAAGAGGTAAAAGAAGAGATCATTTGTCAGCAATGTGCCCAAAACCGGAATCTTTGACAAAACGGGCAGGGGAACCGCCTTGAAGGACGCCACAGCCGCGGACTTGCCCTTGTTGCCAAAAACCGCGCTGAGAAGAACGGTCGTCAAGCCGCTGCCCAGCATATTGACGCCCAGCCCACAGACGATCTGATTGGCCCGATACCGGATGCAGAGCACGGCCTGCACGCAGGCCATCGCCGCGCCGCCCAGTATCCCAAACGCGATACCGGCCCAGGCACTTCCGTTGAGATATGAACCTAGCACGGAGAAAAATGCGCCCGTGAGCATCATCCCCTCCAGCCCCATCGCCGTTATGCCGGACAGCTCTGAGATACATCCGCCCAAGGCCGCAAACGCCATCGGCAGCGCCAGGCGCAGGCCGGAGGCGAGCAACTGCGTCACCCAATTAACTCCGCTCACCTTTGCGCTCGCCCCCTTTCCCAAATTGTATTTGCACCAGCACCGGCGCTGACACACACAGCACCACCAGTGCCTGAATCACCTCCGTAAACTCCGCCGGAACGCCGGTGGTGCGGCTCATGGCGGCGCCGCCATATTGCAAAATGCCGAACAGCAGCGACGCAAGCCCCACGCCCACCGGGGAATTTCCCCCCAGAATCGCAATAGAGACCCCCTGGTAGCCCGCCCCGGATGCGAAGTCCTGAATAAACCGGCCGTGGGTCCCCAGCACCTCCATGGTTCCGCCGATTCCGGCAATGGCGCCGGATAGCAGCATCGCCTGCATCTGGAGGCGGCTGACGGAAATGCCGCCCGCCTCCGCAGCCGCGGCGTTTGCCCCCACAGCCTCCAGCTCATAGCCTTTGGGCGTGTGATATAAAAAGAACTGCGCACCGGCGAGAAAGACCACCGCCACGACGACTGCCCATGTGAGCTGGCTCCGTGAAACGATCCGGCCGATTCGGGCAGACGCCCGCACCAGCTCCGTCTGGGGCATCATCCCCTCCGCCTTGAAGGAGTGGTTGGAGAGGTAGCTTGTAAAAAGCGCGGCCACATAGTTCAGCATAATGGTGGTCACCACCTCGTGGGCCCCGGTCTTCCGCTTTAAACCCGCCGGGATCAGGGCATACAGCGCCCCAACCAAAGCGCCTGCCAGCACGCACAGCGGAATATGGAGCCACGGCGGCAGTCCGTCCAGATATCTGCCGGCCAGAAAACCGGCAAACGCGCCCATGTAGAGCTGACCCTCAATACCGATATTAAACACGTTGGCGCGCAGCGCCAACGCCGCGGACAGGCCGCAGAACATCAGGGGCGACGCCTTTAAAAGTGTTTGGAGAACGCCGCTCCTTGTGCCCAGCGCGTTGACCAGCATGGCCTGATACGCCGCCGCCGGAGAATAGCCGCTGACGGCGAGGACGGCGCTGCCCAGGACAAGGGAGACCAGCAGGCAGACGACGGGGGACAGATCGTTGTGCATTTGTTTTTTACGCATCTGCCGTCCCCCCCATATACGTGCCCAGTTCCAGTTCCGTAAAATCCACTGCGGCACGCAGCGTCACGATCCGTCCCTCGTAGATCACCGCAATGCGGTCGCTAAGCTCCATGATTTCGTCCAGGTCTGAGGAGATCAGGAGGACACCCCTGCCGCCGTCCCGCGCCTGCAGCAATTTCTGGTGAATGCTGTTGACCGCCCCGATATCAATCCCCCGGGTGGGGTTTGCGGCAATCAGCAGCTGTGCATCTCTGCCAAGTTCCCGCGCCACGATCAATTTTTGCTGATTGCCGCCGGAAAACTCCCCGGCAGCTCTTTGAGGGTCCCGGGGACGGATGTCAAAACGCTCCATCTCCTCCGCCGTCTGCCGCTCGGCCAATTTCCAGACAAGCCGCGGCCTGCGGTAAAAGCGGCGGTCCCGCTGAAAACCCAGCATCATATTCTTCACGGCGCTCTTGTCCAGCAGCAGCCCGCGATATTGCCTGTCCGCGTGGATGGTGGCAACGCCCAGCTCCATCAGCCTGGCCGGAGTGGGCTTTTCAACCCGGACTCCCCGGAGCTCCATCTCCCCGTCCCAGCCGCTGCGGATGCCGGAGAGCACCTCGATCAGCTCCTCCTGGCCGTTTCCCTCCACGCCGGCCACACCCAGGATCTCTCCGCTGTAAACTGTGAAATTCAGCTCCCGCAGAAGAGAGCGCCCCTGTTTTTCCCTGAGGGATAAATTTTTTACACACAGCAGCGCATCTCCCGGGGTGGGGTGCTGATTCTGCGTTTGAACCAGGCGGTATCCCACCATCAGCTCCGTCAGCTCATCAATGGTGGCGCCGGCCGTCTGCCGCTCCCCGGTAATCTTTCCGCCCCGCAGCACATACACGCGGTCCGAGATCTCCCTGGTCTCTTTCAGCTTGTGGGTTATGATAATAATGCTCTTCCCCATGGCGCGCAGCCGCCCGATGGTGCCGAACAGCTCCCGCGTCTCCTGCGGCGTCAGCACGGCGGTGGGCTCGTCCAGTATCAGGAGCTCTGCGCCCCGGTAGAGGGCTTTGAGGATCTCCACCCTCTGCCGCTCGCCCACAGACAGTGTGGAGACCCGCCGCCGCCCGTCAATCCGCAGGCCGTATGTTCGGGACAGCTCCTCGCAAATCTCCTCCGCCCCGCACCTCTGAAAGATCCCGTGCTTTTTCGGTTCCCGGCCAAGGACCAGGTTTTCCGCCACGGAGAGTGTTGGGATCAGCATAAAGTGCTGGTGGACCATCTGGATTCCCAAACGGATCGCGTCGCCGGGTGTGCGGATGGACACGGGTTCGCCCTTCCAGACAATCTCGCCGCTGTCTGCGGCGTGCATCCCGTAGAGCACCTTCATCAACGTGGTCTTGCCCGCGCCGTTTTCCCCCAAAAGGCTGATTACCTCGCCCGGATAACATCGCAGGCTGACATCCTCATTGGCAAAAACACCGCCGAAGGACTTGGTTATGCGACGCATCTCCAAAAGCGGCTGCCGGCCCTTTCGCTCATGTAAGGCTTCCATAGGTCTCAATGAACCGATCCACTTCCCCCATACCGGCGGGAACCTGCAGCTCGCCTGCGGCCATCATCTCCGTCACGCGGTCCACAACGGCAAGGGCCTCCGCAGGGCTTGTGACATTGCTGCCCTCCGTGCTGATCTCAACCGCGCCGTCGGCAGCGTCGTAAACATGGTCGCCGCCCTCAAATTCCCCGTTCTCCGCATTGATGATGACCTGCTGCAGCACCAGGTCCAGCCTGCGTATGGAGCACGCCAGAATATGGTCCGGATCTATGCCGGTCTTGTAGCCGTCGCTGCCCATTGCATACAGGTCTGCCTCCTTTGCCGCCTCAAAAACGCCAAGTCCGGAGCCGCCGGCGGCCTCCCACACAATATCGCAGCCGGAGTTGTACATGTTCAGCGCCAGCTCCTTTGCGGTCTGTGTGTCGGCAAAGCTGCCCACAAAGCCCACCATGATCTCAATATCGGGATTCACATATTTGGCGCCGCACATATATCCGGCGACAAACGTGCGGAGCAGTTCGTTATCCATAGCGGCCACAACGCCGATTTTATTTCGCCCCTGTCCGTTGGGAAGCGCTCCGTCTTTCACCATCCAGCCCGCGTAGGCCCCGATCTGAAAGGCGTTTTGCTGTGGGCTGATGGTGGCAGAGTGCACGTTTTCCATATTCACCGCGTCATCCACCAGCACAAACCTCTGCTCCGGATACAACGCCGCCAGCTCAGACAGGATCTGGGTGTACTCATATCCCACACAGATCGTTACCAGATAGTCGCCGGCGTCGGCATATTGCTGCACCAGTCCGTACATCTCGGTATAGTCCGCCGGTTCCACCACATCGGTCTTAAGCTCACTGTCCTCAAACATCTGTGTGCCGTTGTAGCACAAATCGTTAAAGGCGCCGTCGCCAAGGCCCCCCGTGCCTGTCAGCAGGCCGACTCTGGGGATCTCCGCATTGTCAGCCGGCACGTTTTCTCCGCCGCAGCCGCTCAGCAGCAGTGCAGCCGCCAGTATGAATGCCGCAAGTTTCAAATGCTTTTTCATGCCTCAACCGTCCTTTCTGTATTCGCCAGACTATTGTTATACATTTTTATATAGTTGTCTGACATTATTTATATTATCATAAGACATATATAAAAGCAACCCTTTTTTTAATTTTTTACAGGGAAGGCATATCCGCCCTGCAATATGGGTTGAAATCCCCCTGCGTTCCGGGTTACAATAGAGACAATTCCTGATGACAAGAGGAGGGCGGTACCATGCGGGCAAAGCAGATCTCCTGCTGTTTTACAGGCCACCGGCCTGCCAAGCTGCCTTGGAACAATGCGGAGAGCGATGAGCGGTGCACCGCCCTGAAGCGGCGGATCGCCGACGCGGTAGAGGCAGCCTATGACGATGGATTCCGGCACTTTATCTGTGGCATGGCCCAGGGCTGCGACCTGTACTTCTGCGAAAGCGTTCTGCGCCTGCGGGCCCTCCACCCGGAGGTAACGGTGGAGGCCGCCATCCCCTGCCCCACTCAGGCGGACGCATGGCCGCACGACCAGCGGGAGCGGTATGCCCGGCTGTTGGATGCCTGCGACTATGAGACGATGGTCTCCGCCCGGTACACCTCTTTTTGTATGCAGCGGCGGGACCGCTATATGGTGGACCACGCCTCGCTGCTGATCGCCGCCTTTGACGGCACCCCCGGCGGCACCCGATATACTGTGGAATACGCCCTGCGCCGGGGGCTCACTGTGGTGGATCTTCCCATTGTCCTGGAATCCACTTAGAAAGGTCCCGGCGGCGGGCATTTTGCTTGACCTCCCCGCCGGAATGGGGTAAAATATACCTGTCAATGCAGAAGCCCGCGTTCCCGGGCATTTGAAAAGCGGGATCAGACCACACCCGGACACCGATCAGGAGGAATGATATGCCCAGTATCTCCATAATCGTCCCCGTCTATCAGGCGGAACAATATCTGCCCCCGTGCGTGGAGAGCGTGACAGACCAGACCTTTTCCGACTGGGAGCTGCTGCTGGTGGACGACGGGTGCACTGACGGCTCCCCCGCCATCTGCGACCGCCTGGCCGCGTCGGACAGCCGCATCCGCGCTCTGCACCAGCCGAAAAATGCCGGCGTCAGCGAGGCCCGGAACCGGGGGCTGCGGGAGGCAAAGGGGGCGTATATCGCCTTTTTGGATGCGGACGACAGTCTGGAGCCCCGGGCGCTGGAAACCCTGTGGAACCTGCGGGAACAGAGCGGTGCAGACAGCGCGGCCTGTGCCCACCGGAATCTCTTGCCGGACGGCAGCTCCTTTGTAGAGCGGTGTCTCCCTGCCGGGACGTATGACCGCCAGGGTATTCTGGAGGGCATTGTCTATCCTCTGTTGGGAGACCGGCTGCGTCAGCCCATTTTCAACGGCTTTATCTGGCGCTATCTCTTTTCCGCAGAGATCCTCAAAGACGCCGGGGTCACCTTTGAGGGCGCCTATCTGGAGGACGATCTCTTCCTGATGGAGTATTTCTGCAACGCCCGGAGGCTGGCTGTGACGGAAGAGCCCCTGTACCGCTATCTGTCCAATCCCGCCTCTGCCACCCACAAATACATGCGGGATTTCCAACAGGTTTTCGCCCGCTTTATGGAGCGCAAGGAGGCCCTGGTGCAAAAATACGGCCTGGAGTCCGCCCGGCCCCAGTGGCGGGAGAACTCCAACTGTGCGGGACTGCTGATCGCCATCGGCAATGAGTACGCCAGAGGAAATCCCAAGACCATGGCGCAAAAGCAACAAACGGTAAAGGCCCTCTGTACGGCGCCGGAAATGGCGCGGGCCATTCAAACCGTCGCACCGGCCGGTATGAGCCGCAACAAACAGCTGGTAGCAAAGCTGGTGCAGGGAGAGCACTTTTTCCTGCTGACACTGCTCTACCGCCTGAAAAACCGGACTTAAAGAAACGAGGAAATTCGCCATGACCCTTCTGCGGGAGAGCCGTATCTATCAGCTGTTTCTGGCCCTGGTCTCAGTCTACGAGGCCAGCGCCCTGCACCGGATTCTGGCCGGCCTCGGCTGCTGGTGCACCCGGCAAATCGATGAGAGCACCGTTCTGCGCCTCCTCTGCAGGGAGGGGGCGGTGGCACAGGCGTGGGACGGCAGCGTCCTCTGCCGCCTGTTGACCGCTCTGATTAATTTTCCGGCCTGGCTGCTGCACAGGCTTTACAGGACGCTGCAGGCAACCTTTGACAGCAGTGTATTCAGCCGCTTCGCCTTCACCACAGGCGAGGAGACCGCCGTGGCCCAGTCCTGGCTGATTATGCTGCTGTGGATCATTCCCTACTCCCACTGGAACAACGCCTACAGCCTGATGGGGTTTTCCCTGCTGCTGGTGCTGTTTCACGCCGGAGCCATGCGCCGGGAGAGCTTCCGGCTGGATGTGGCGGCGGTGGGCTTTTATCCCCTGGTGCTGTTTGCCTCCGCCTTTTTAGGTCTGGTGTTTTCCTATGCTCCCGCTCTTTCCCAGCGTTTTTTGTTCTTCCATATCTCTGCGGCCCTCTGCGTACTGGTGACAGTCAGCGCCGTCCGCCACACGGAGGACCTGAAACGGCTGGCCGCCGGCGGCGGGGTCTGCGTGCTGGTCTCCTCGCTGTACGGTGTGTATCAGCGTATCCAGGGCGTAGAGGTCAACCGCTCCTATGTGGATCTCAAGGTAAATGCCGGAATGCCCGGCCGGGTGGAGTCCTTTTTTGACAATCCCAATACCTTTGCCGAAATATTGATCCTGCTGCTGCCCCTGGTGCTGGCACTGTTTCTCTGCTCCAACCATCTGGCAGGCAAGCTGGCCGCCGGCAGCGTGTTTGTTGTCGGCATGGCGGCGCTGGGCATGACTTACTCCCGGGCCAGCTGGGTGGGCATGGCCTGCGCCATGGCGGTAATGGTGTTTCTCTGGCGCCCCCGGCTGATTCCGCTGTTTGCGGCACTGTGCGTCCTTTGCATCCCCTTTCTGCCCTCCAGTATCTGGAACCGGATTCTGACGATCGGAAATATGTCGGACTCCTCCACAGTCAACCGCCTCCCCACCCTGCTGGCGGCGCTGGAGATGATTCGCAGCCGCCCCATCCGCGGTATTGGGCTTGGCGCTGTGGTTCCCAAAACGTATGCCGCTGACTGGAACCTCTATCACGCCAATTTCCCCTATGTTCACTCTCATAATTTCTATCTGGAGGTATGGCTGCAAACCGGCCTGCTGGGGATCCTCAGCTTTGTGAGCGCTCTGTTATGGGGTATCAAGCGCGCGGCTCATATTGTCCGCCACTGCGCGCCCTCCGCCGCCCGCACCATCACCTGCGCCGCAGCGGCAGCCATATGCGGCGCCATGGTCTGTGGCCTGGCGGATTATCTGTGGCACTATCCCCGGGTGATGGTCATCTTCTGGTTTGTGTTCGCCATGGCCCTGGCAGGCGCAAAACTCTGCCGGCAGGAAGCCGCGGAAAAGGCAAATGATCAGACTTGACTTTGCGGCAAAAATATGTACAATAAAAAGGGCCGGAGCGGTAAAGCTCCGGCCCGGATAACCGGGATTAGCGCAGTTGGTAGCGCGGGTGGTTTGGGACCATCAGGCCGGGAGTTCGAGTCTCCCATCTCGGACCAAAGGCCCTCTGAAAGCAACGATTTCAGAGGGCTTTGATTATTCATTACAACAAAAGCCAAGACTTTCTATCGTGTTTTAGGTACTGTTTATCTTACTGATATGCCTTTCCCACTTTCCCGGTAAAAGGGGCATTTCAAAATCTCAAATGAATTCACAAATATCATCAGGATTGTTTTTGTAGTATTTATTCTGTGGGCAATCAAAACGAGGTATTCAATATTATCGGTCAGATGGAGTGGTTTGATCTGATCAATGAGGCGCTGCAAGCCTTTTTGATTGTTCCGCTCTATTCCGTATTGAACAAAATCTTCAAAAACCAGCCGGACTGGTTCGCGGGCGCCGTCTTTCAAACAGGGCTCCTTGTGTTTGTCTTGTACACCGTTTTCTCTACGGGAGTGTTTCTCCATGGGAAATCACTCATAAGGGCCATGAGCGCGGACGGCTTGGATTTTTCCGCCGTCAGCCGGTACCTCAATCTGGAAACCGCCGCTTTCATGATCGGCATTGTCGTGAGCTTTATCCAGGTGGTGTTTGTCGTCGCCGAAAAGTATAAAAACGTCTACATTTTCCTGGCTGTCAGAACACTCCTTTCTTTGATTGCGGACTTTTTCCTGATCCCCTATTGGGGCATTTACGGAGCGGCAGTTTCTAATATTCTTGTAAACACAGCGCTTGCAGAGATCGGCATGTTTCCCGTTCTTTTACGCAGGCGGCGCAGACTTTGCCGCACGATAAGGAGGCACAATCATGGTACTCTATTTCACCGGTACCGGCAACAGCCGGTATGTTGCCCAGCGCATTGCGGCCGCCCTGGGCGATGAGCTTCTCAGCATGAACGACCGCATCAAGGTGGAAGACAGCTCACCGGTCAAGACGGATGAGCGCCTGGTGATTGTCACGCCCACCTACGCCTGGCGCATCCCCCGTCTGGTGGAGAGCTGGCTTCGCCGGACGGAGTTCCCCGGGGCCAGGCAGGCGTGGTTCGTCATGACCTGCGGCGGCGAGATTGGCAGCGCCGCCAAATATAACCATGCAATCTGTCGGGAAAAACAGCTCGCCTATATGGGTACAGCGCAGATCGTCATGCCGGAGAATTACATTGCCATGTTCAACGCGCCCCAGGCAGAGGAGGCGCGGCAGATTGTTGCCAAGGCGGGGCCGGACATTGACCGCGCAATCTCCGCCATCGCAGACAGTCAGGCATTCCCGGCACCTCGCAACAACCTTTATGACCGCTTTATGAGTGGCCCGGTGAATCCGATCTTCTATTCCTTTTTCGTCAAAGCGAAGGCGTTCACGGCGGGCGACGCCTGCACCGGCTGCGGCCAGTGTGCGAAGTCCTGCCCGACTAACAACATCACCATCCAAAACGGCCGGCCTGTCTGGGGCGGCGACTGCACCCACTGCATGGCGTGCATCCGCCGCTGCCCGTCGGAGGCCATTGAGTACGGCAAGAAGAGCGTCGGGAAACCCAGATATCATTTTGAGGCACTTTAATAAGCGCCAGGGCCCATGAAATCGTGTGATTTCATGGGCCCTTTCTTTGTCTGTACCAGCGCACACGCCACTCTGAGAATATGGACTGATTTATGCCCCTGAAAATCTCCATTATCTTTCTCAAACCTGCTATTTTTGTAACTATTTCTGTTTGCTTGGTACGGCTGGTCATTCCCTGACCACATATTTGCCCACAGACAGAGGAAACCAGCCCGCTGGAGTATCCCAGCGGACTGTATACTGTTCAGCCTACTCTGTTTTCTGTCCTCAGCTGCTCCTTTTCAGCGGCCACTTCCGTTTTCATCGCCGTTATTATCTCCGCCAGCAGTTTTTCACATTCCTCTTCTGTGTCAGCGTAGACGCTTCGGGTCTCTTTTCTCCCATCCGACCACTTTACTGTATACCG
Organism: uncultured Oscillibacter sp.; assembly: GCA_950097035.1. Taxonomy (GTDB): domain Bacteria; phylum Bacillota; class Clostridia; order Oscillospirales; family Oscillospiraceae; genus Oscillibacter. Next base: position 28,099 of record CATNDT010000005.1, on the reverse strand, counting down.
CCCGGCCCATCGGCCTCCCTTGATTTGCCCCAGAAACCCGCTGCCCCAATATCGGCACTTGCCCCGCTGAGCCTTGAAGTCTGTCATGGCGCGGTTGGCAGTTGCCTGGGACTTTTCCGTAGGAGTCTCCACTTTGCCAATACCCCGGTCGATCTTGTCGGCGGCCTGTCTCTGCATATCATCAGTGACGTGGGCGTAGACATTCAGCGTAGTGGCGGAGGAAACGTGACCGATGATGGTGGACAGCGTTTTCACATCCATTCCATGCTCCAAGGCATTGGTAGCGAAAAGGTGTCTCAAGTCATGAAATCGAATGCTGGGCAGTCCTGCCTGCTTCAGCAAGACTTTTAACCGACGGTATGCCGAGCTAGGATCAGCGGGCTGTTCCGGTTTCAGCGGGTTGGGGAATATCCACTCGGTCAGCGCCGATGCTTTCCTCCTGCCGAGCAGAGGCGCTGTACTGGAGGGCAGCACGATCTTTCGAGTGCCCGCGCTGGTCTTGGTATCCCCGGCGGTCAAGCAACCACCATCTTCTCGATAAACTGTGCGGCAGATTTTTAGTGTACCGCTGACCTCGTCGAAGTCTTCCCACTTGAGTCCGCAGATCTCACCCCGCCGCAGGCCGGTAGTTAGCCCGGTGTAGAAGAAGTCACACCAGATTTCATCCTCTGCGATGACCTTCATGAACACATCCAGCTGCTCGTCTGTCAGGATTTGTTTTGTGGCGTAGCTGAACTTGGGCGCGATGATCTGTTCGGTTGGATTGCTGGCGATCAGGTACGCTTGTTGCGCCGCTTTCAGCGCACCGCTCATCCTCCAACTCAAAGGAGTAGGGCGGCTGCTCCATCAACTCCTGCTGTATCCCGTCAGCCAGACGGAACCCGGACATGAAGCTGTCCAGATCCGACTGACCGCGCAGCTCGTTCTCCAGATTCACTAGCCGCAGCAGCATCCTCCGCTCCGGCTTTGCCAGCCGGGAGGCCAGCTGCTTGTGGAGAGCGTCCGCCCGTCGTTCCAGCTCCAGCGCCTGCCGGGACGGGTCTTCAAACCTCAGGTGGAGCGCTTTCATGTAGTCGCGCATGGTTGTGCCGCCTCCTCGCTCTTTTTGCAACACCAACACATACCACACTCTGGCGGGAATAGCTACTACTTTTTTCAGGACTTTTATTCTTTATTTTGCGGCGCAATATTTGAGTATATCCCCGCCTGGATCCGCTATCAACTGCGGCGGCTGTAAGTGCGGAGGAAAAACAGACCCCCGCGCTGATCCCCGCTGAAATCCCCGAAAACCACCTGTGACAGCCACCTTGCGGAATGTTGAAACCAGGGAATTTCTTCCCTGACTTTTCGATTTTCGACCACCTGTCCCAGCAAAAAGCAGAAATTCCGACCACCTACGGAAAAGCCCCGACCCGCTCTGCGGGGCGGGGTGAGCGGCCGGGGCGCGCCAAAGCGACCCCCGGCCTTTATCCTGCTATAATTTCGGCCGGTGGGTTCAGCGGAAGATTACCCACCGGTTATGCACCGGCTGATTCAACAGTTTCGGTATCCTCGCCGGGTGCGGCGGTGATATACTTTCCCCGCAGACAGAGGTTCCCTTCTTTTATCCCTGCGGCGTTAGTCCGCTCTATGCAGCATGGGACCTCTATCTTATGAGGGTTCATTGTTGAGCCGGATACGGGAGCTCTCCGCTCATCTCGAAGCAGGATATGACTCATAAGAGCACGAGAACTGTCTGCAAAATTCTTTGGGATGGTGTTTGCTATGTTTATTGTCGGAATCGACATCGCCAAGCGCGGTCACATGGTCCGCGTCATTGATGACCAGGGGCGACGGTGTTGGCGCTCATCTTCACTGCTCTGCCAATGGTCTTGTAGCCGGATTCTTTCATGTTGCGTTTGACCTCCTTTTCTGTTGAATCAGTTTTTTTCTGCCTTTCCGCACTGGCTCTCCTCACCCTTCTACCACAACCCGCAACGCTTGAAACGGAGCTTTTTATAACCACATTTACACAAGAAAAATCACCCGTCAGAATGAACCTGGCGGGTGATTATGCCGGAAAACTTGAGGGGCGTATGGTGGGCTGTATTTCTTTGTTTAGACGAAGCGATTTTTGAAGCTGTGTAAACAAAAACGCATGCCCGCTTTCTGTAGTAGGCGGACATGCGTTCACTACGGGAGCCGCATAAAAGAACGCCGCTCTGATATGCGCTTTTAATACTTATGGCATCTGTCATATCTGCATCAAGTTCCCGGTGATTTAGGCTAACCATTTTTTATTTTTCTCTATTATTCTGCCTCAGTATTTTTAATCATATCAATCCGCTTTTGCAGTGTGTCGCTTTGATTCTTCACATTTCCGATCAGAGGCGCGCCGATGATATTTCCCTCGCCGTCCACAATGTATGTGGTAGGGTAGCCATCAAGCTCGGAAATGAATTCTTTGTAAAAATCATGCTCCGGGTCGGGGGAGATGTTGGCGTAAGTCACGCCCTTTCCGCTTAAGATTTCCCGTGCTAACGCCAGCTGCTCCTCGCTCTCGCCGGAGTCAGCTCCCACGCCAATCAGATTGATGTTCTGGCCCTGAAACTCCTGATACATCTCCTCCAGTTCCGGCATCCCTTCAATGCAGGTTCCGCAACCGTTGTTCCAAAAATTCACGATGGTAACGTCATAATCAGCGAAAATGTCGTTGGTAATCGCATTTCCCTCCGTGTCCACTTCGGTAAACTCCGGGAAGGGCGTCTTAGACACCAAGCTCTGCTCCTGGGAGCCGCAGCCTGCCAACAGGACAGCCAGCAGAGCGACTGCTGTAAGCAGGCTAAATCTCTTTTTCATGGGATATGACCTCCTTGTGATTGCTCTTTGCGATAGAAAACGATCTGGTAATCGCCTGGTGTGGACAGGTCCGTATACAGTCCCCGCAGCGGATGCACTCGGTGTGATTGGGCGTCCGGAATACGTCCACGTCCATCTTGCAGACATGGCTGCAAGTGCCGCAGGCGGTGCATTTGTCCCTGTCGACCTCAAGCCGGCAGAGGGAAATTTTGTTGAACAGGGCGTAGAACGCGCCCAACGGGCAGAGCCATTTGCAGAACGGGCGGTAGAAAAAGACTGCCAGTACCACGATCCCCAATAAAATACAGCTTTTCCAAGTGAACAACTGCCCTAAGCTGGCTCGGATGCCCGCATTGGCGAGGGACAGAGGGATACCGCCCTCCAAAATTCCGGCGGGGCAGATATATTTGCAGAAAAACGGGTCGCCTAAGCCGACTTCATTGACAATGGTCATAGGCAGGACAATGACAAATACCGCCAGGATCACATGCTTGAGATAGGTCAAAATATGCAGCTTTTTTGTGTTGAATTTTTTTGTGGGGATTTTGTGCAGCAGCTCCTGGAACCACCCAAAGGGACACAGAAATCCGCAGATTGCTCTCCCCAGCAGGACGCCGAAAAAGATCAGGATTCCCACAATATAGTAGGCAAACTGGAATTTAGAGGAACCAATGACGGCCTGCAAAGCGCCGATGGGGCAGGAAGCGGCGGCGGCCGGACAGGAATAGCAATTCAACCCCGGAACGCAGACGCTTTTCAGCTTTCCCTTGTGGATTTTTCCCTGAAAGAAATTCAACAGGAAGGGATTGGAGGCGACTGTCGCCGCAAGCTGGATCTTCCAGCGATGTTTATTTTCAGCCAATGCCAACACACTCCAGACAAAGATTGACGCCTTTGTTTAGAACCGTGGCCATCTCGCCCTGCCAGATTCCCGCCCCAATCATAGCAGCTGCCGCCGCCAAAAAGAACAGAGGGGCTTTTCGCAAAGTCATCCCATCACCGCCATTCTGCCGTTCTCCCCTCCGTCTGCCATTTCTTTCTGCATTCCCACAAAGCTGGCTGCAGAGTCCGCAAGATCTTCCGCTTCTGCTGCGGAATACCATGCCGAATAGAAAGAGCCATTGACACACCAGGAGGCGGCGTTGGGCAAGTCCTCAATCATGCCTCTGTGGTTTTCGGTGGCGGCTTTCACGGCGTCGTTGTAGGGGATCACCGGGAAGGGAGCATCGGCAAACAGGTCGCTGGATTCCTCACCTTTGACGCACACCAGGATTTCCGCGCCATTTTCCTTGACGCCCTCATAGCCGTCCACAAGGGCCTGGTAAAAGGCCGCCGCGTCCGGGTTGGACGGGTCGATAAAGACAAACAGCGCCACGTCGCCCATCTGCTCTTTCGTAAACGCTTCCCCGGAAAGGGTGGTGGTAAAATCTCCAATCGCACCGGCCTCCATAATCAAGCTGGACAGCCGCTCCAGCTGCTGGTCCAGCGCGCCGACCAGCTCTTGGGTTTCAGGACTCCCGTTTCCCTCCAAGGCGAGAACATCCAGCCTTGCCCGCATCACAGTTAGAGGCGTCCTCAACTCATGGGCGGCGTTGGCGGAAAATTCCTTCTGCAAAAGAAACGAGCGCTGCAAATCGGACATCATTTGATTAAACGAAAGGGTCAGCTGGCGTATTTCATCGGCACTCTGCGGAATAGCAATGGGCTCGTCCAAATTCCCGGCGTTTCGTTTTTGCACCTCGCTGGATAAAAGGCGAATCGGTTTTAACACATAGCCTGCCGCGAAATAGGTGGCGATACTGCCGACTAAAACGATCACAGCAGTGGCAATCACGGTTTTCTGCTGAAAAACCCGGTAGTATTGCTCATTTTGGTCAGTTGCGGGTTCCAAGGTTGCCATGGGTACAGAGTCTTCTTCCATAGCCGGGGCTACGGCGATGGCTTCCATCATGACGCCCGCCGACATATTGGACAGTAAGCTCAGCGTCACACAGGAGATCAGAAGGAACAGGCTGGCAGTCAGCGTAAAACGAATCCGGAGCGTTATTTTCTTCAGCATAGGAGATACCCCTCCCCAATTTTTGTCTGGATGGGGTCGCTGCCCATCACGCCTTTGAGCTTTTTGCGCAAAGCGGACAAATGGACCCGAATCGAATTGCTGAACGGGTCAGCGTCCCCGTTCCAAACGTGTTCGATCAACTCCTGCTGTGTAATCAGGCGCCCCTGATTCAAAAGGAAGTACTCCAGAATGGAAAACTCCTTTGCCGTTAAACCAACAGGTGCTCCGCCAAATTCGACGGACCTGCTCAGGGTGTCCAGGGAAAGACCACCGTATGTCAAACAGCTGGACTGCTGAATAAACGTCCGATTCAACAGAACGCGGATACGCGCTTCCAGCTCGGCAAAATGGAAGGGCTTGGTCAGATAGTCGCTGGCTCCCAATTCAAAGCCGGACAGCTTGCTCTCCAGCCAGGAATTTGCTGATAAGATCAAGACCTTTATCTGGGGGTTTTTCCGGCGTAAAGACTGTAAAATGGAAAAGCCATCCATACCCGGCAAATTCAGATCAAGCACAATCAAATCGTACTCTTCATCGACCGCCATCTGATACCCATTTTTCCGTCATTCGCCTGATCCACGGCATAGCCCTTCAAGGTCAATCCTTTGGCGATGTCCCGTAATAGCTCTATTTCGTCCTCAACGATCAATATCCGCATGGCAGTCACCTATTTCCGCAGAATCTTCTCCACTGACTTTCCTTTCGCCAGCTCATCGATCAGCTTGTCCAGATACCGGATCTCCCGTATGAGCGGATCCTCGATCTCCTCACCCGGACACCGCAGACCACACCCTTGATCTGCGCCCGGTTTGGGTTAGGCCGGGGGGCCTTGCGGAAAAAATCCCCATAGCAAAGCCCGGCGGAGCGGAATGCCTCCAACTGCTCCGGGCTGTACCCGGTCAGCCAGCAGATGACTTCATCCACCTCGACCTTTGTCCGGCCCTTTCTGATGACCTTATCCACCAGAAGCCCGTATACCTTCGCAAAATCCATCTGAAATACTTTGTCGTTATTCATACGCCGCAAACTCCCGGTAATGATACAGCATTTTATCACACCCTATATCGTTTTGCAATGAACCAGTCTGAACCACACCTGGACCAGGGGGAGATGGCTTTATTTCATTGTTTACTGCTGCACAATATCTGAACAGAAAATTTGTGCTTTCCGATGATACATGTTCTTGTCTGTGTTCTGTCTTCTGCCACCACGGAGAAAGGCCATCCAGTTTCCAGGACAGCCTCTTGGGGGTGCTACTCGGCTATGCATAGAAGTTGACACTGTTGGGTATCCCACCGAACATGCAGCAGTAAGTAATTCCGCTATACTGGGCCATGCTCACGCCGATACAGTCGCATCTTGGGTCGATCATGGTCTGGAAGTGTCCAGGTGAGTTGATCCAGTTGTCGACGGCGTGCTGAGCGGCGTTGGCTGTGCCAGTGAACACGGTCAGGTTGTCCCCGAAGCCATAGGGATAGCCAGCGTCAACTGCGGCCTTGCTTTCTTCTGGGGAGTGATGCCAGGTGTACCACCGGTTGGAGCAGGCTTGGGCGGCATTCATCAAGACCTCGTTGACAGGCAGTTTTGAGACCCCATTGGCCTTGCGGGTCTGGTTGATGAGCCGGATTATCTCCTGCCGGATCTCCAGGTTGTCTGTCAGGCTGGTATTGTCCCCATCGGATGGTATTTCCGGAGTGGTGGGAGTAGCGGAGCCGATTGTCAGTGTCATGCTTCCAAACTCCCCGGCACTGTTGGAGGCGGTGATCTCCGAGCTCCCCCCGCCTTGATGACAACGCCCCAGAAGGTCAGCACCTGCTCCACCGCCACTGTATCCGGGTCACTGGAGATGACGGAGTAGTCCGTACCGCTGGGGCCGATGATGAGGCCTCTACGTTCTCCAACTCCCAGAGTGTTGCCTTCATAGCTGCTTATGCGGATGGATTCGGTTGGCGCTGCTGTCGCTGTGGCAGGGATGGTGAGGGCGGCTGCGAGGATAGCTGCCGTCAGTACGGCGGTGGTGCGTTTTTTCATGTTAGTCATACGTTTCCCCCTGTTTTCAGCATTTGTGTGGCTTTTGCAACCAACGCAATATCGAAAGACCAGTCCAAAGTTGAGAGGAAACTACAATCTAAAACAGAAAAAGACAGAGGCAAAAATTAAGCAACCTAACTTTGACCACTTTCTTAGACTGAGACCGTGCCGATCCTGACCTGAGAGTACAAGTGCCGCAACGGTTTCTGACCACATAAACAGCCACAGACAGACGTGGAACACATGGAAACACTGGTTTCAGAAAGTGCCGAAGGGCAAATAAAAAGGAGCAAAAACGGCTATAAACCACCAGAAATTATCTAAAAAATGTTTGCTGACCTCTTTGGATATAGTGTGTTAAAATCCGGTGGTCCTCCATTCCTGTCCTAAAAACGCTTGACAATCCGGAAATACATCGCTATACTGAACATCGTTCATGTTGAGGTGATAAGATGAATACGGCAGTCACATCAAAAGAGGATATTCTAAAAACCAGCCGGGAGCTGATCCGGCAGCAGGGGTGGTCCGCAGTCAATATCCGCTCTGTCGCCGCAGCCTGCGGGGTGTCCGTGGGGTCCATTTACAATTATTTTGATTCCAAGTCCGCCCTGGTGTCCGCTACCGTAGAGAGCGTCTGGCACGAAATTTTCCCCCGCCCGGAGGATGAGGCCGTGTTTCACGACACCCAGGCCTATATGCTGTGGATGTATGAACAGATGGAACACGGCAGCAGGCAGTATCCCGGATTCTTCACACTGCACTCCCTGGGCTTTTTACAGGAGGAGAAGGCCGACGGGAAGCGGAGAATGCAGCAGGCCTGGCAGTATATTATAGACGGACTGTATTCCGTTTTAAAGCAGGACAGCAGAATTCGGAAGGATGCCTTTACGGAGCATTTCACCGCGAAACAGTTTTCTGATGTTTTATTTTCGTTGACGCTGTCCGCCCTGCTGCGGCAGGACTACGATCCCGCCGCCGTACTGGAGATCGTCCGCAGGGTCCTTTATTAAGGAAGCACTGATTAAATCCCACTCATAAAGGAGAATGACCTATGCAAGCAATTGCGGAAACCCTGTTTGACATCGCCTATCTGATCACAGTCATCACCATCGGAATTTTGATGATCCGGGGCAGTAAGGGGGAGCGCCAGTTCCGCCTGTTCGGCTGGATGGCGGTGGTGCTGGGGGCGGGGGACTCCTTCCATCTGGTTCCCCGCGTCATCGCCCTGTGTACCACCGGCCTGGAGAACTACACCGTTCCCTTGGGCTTTGGAAAACTGGTCACCTCAGTCACCATGACGGTTTTCTATGTGCTGCTCTACCATTTCTGGCGGCAGCGGTATCACATCAGCGGGCGGTTCAGCCTTACCGCCGCCATGTACATTCTGGCCGGTGTGCGGATCGCGCTGTGCATGATGCCCCAAAACCAGTGGCTCAGCGCCGAAGCGCCCCTCTCCTGGGGAATCTATCGCAACGTCCCCTTTGCCCTTCTGGGCCTGCTGATCATCGTGCTGTTCTATCGCAGCACAAGGGAGCATAAGGACCGGGCGTTCCGTTGGATATGGCTGACCATCGTGCTGAGCTTCGGCTTCTACATTCCAGTGGTGCTGTGGGCGGACGCTGTGCCTGTGGTCGGGGTGTTGATGATCCCCAAGACCTGCGCCTATGTGTGGACGGTGCTCATCGGATATTCCGCGATGAAACAGGAATGCAAATAAAGGAGGAATGGCTTATGAAACGCTATATGAATTCAGCCCTGCTGTACGCCATCCTGGCCATGGCCGGCGGTGTATTCTACCGGGAGTTTACCAAATTCAACGGATTCACCGCCAAAACCACCCTCTCTGTGGTACATACCCATTATTTTCTGCTGGGCATGGTGTTTTTCCTGCTGTTGCTGGTGTTGGAAAAGAACCTGTCCTTTACCGGAGCAAAAACTGCGCGGGTACTGACGGTCTACCACATCGGGCTGAACCTGACCGCCGTAATGCTGATGGTGCGCGGGGTGACTCAGGTCATGGGAACCAATCTCTCCAAGGGCGCGGATGCCGCTATCTCCGGCATGGCCGGAATCGGGCACATTCTGCTGGGTGTCAGCCTGATGCTTCTGCTGCTGCAGATCAGGCGCAGTGTATCGGCGTCCCGGTTCTGAACCGCACAATCAACATAACCACCGGCCGTGCCGGTGGTATGTACAGGCCCCCTTGGGGCATGTGATCCGCCCCTGTCAAGGTAGACCAGGGAAATAAATAAAAATAGTTCTATTGGCTCACCGTTACCAGATCAGCTGGCAGCGGTGAGTTTTTATGCGGCATATTTTTGTTTATACTTTTGGATTCGTTTATTCTCAGGGATAGGATATAGTACAGGCTTGATGGTGTTCAGGGCTTCGGTTCGGATTTCCATTGGTGAATGTCCGTCAAAGCGCTCTTGGAATCGTTCATAATTATAGAAATAAATATACTTTTCAATAGCAGAACGGAGAGATTTCTCATTTTCAAACTTTTGTAAGTAATACATTTCAGACTTGATTCCTCCTTTGGTTTTTGTGGCGGTTGGCAGACCTCCGCTATGATGCCAAAGGAGGATATTTTTTCTCCGCATAGCTAAAGTTTTCGTTTACAAAAAGCGGCGGCAATGATTAAAGCCGCCGCTTCCGGGCGTAACAAGTTGTGCTTTACATCGACTTTATCTTTTGCCTTCGTACGGCAGTTTTTGATTATCTCTTTATCCCGTTAATACCAATCGTGCTTTTCGTTCCGGTCCAGAGCGTTGATTTTCGCCATTTCTTTATCAGTCAATGCAAAATCATACAACTCGGTATTTTCCTTGATATGGTCGGGATTGCTGGAGCCGGGAATGACCACCACGCTCTTTTGCAGATTCCAGCGGAGAATCACCTGGGCGGAGGATACGCCGTGGGCCTTTGCGATGCCGGAGATCACCTCGTCTCCCAGCAGTTCTCCCGTATGCCCCCGGCCTCCCAGGGGATACCAGCCCTGGACCACAATGCCCAGGTCCTGGATATAGGGAATCACGTCATTCTCCTGGTAGTAGGGGTGAATTTCATTCTGCACCAGCGCCGGGGTGATGGACACCTGGGGCAGAAATTCCTCCAGCTCCTTCACATACCAGTTAGAGAGCCCCAGGGAGCGGATTTTCCCATCCTCCACAAATTTTTCCATGGCCTGATACGCTTTCACATCGTTCCGGTCGGGGTGGTGCAGGAGCATCATATCCACATAGCCCAGGTCCAGCCGGTCCAGACACGCCTGGATGGACTGCTCCGGGTTTGCCATTTCGCTGCCCGGATAGATTTTCGTGATGACGAAAATATCTTCTCTTTGGAGGCCCAGCTCCTCCATAGCCTCCCGAACGGCTTGGCCTACCTCCTCCTCGTTGCCGTAGGCCGAGGCGGTGTCAATCAGACGGACGCCGCTGGCCAAGGCGGACTTTACAGAATCGACGCAGGTTTCCCCATGGAGGCTGTAAGTCCCCAGGCCGTTGATGGGCATTTCATAGCCGCTGTTGAGGGTGACGCTTTTGGTTTCAAAGTTGAACGCCGCCTTGCCGGCAGCGGAAGTTACCGCATCCACAGCGGTTAACTGTTCGGGCAGATCAAGACTGTTGATCCAGTCCTCCATGGTGCTGCGGGTAGTTCCACTGGCAAATCTGCGTCCGGCAAGCCAGTTCGCACCGCTGGCGAGGGCGTGAAGGTTGGAATCGCTGGAGCCGATGCCGCTGGAGTGGGAAGTGCAGAAGGGGACGATGGTTTTCCCAGTGAGATCATAGCTCTCCAGGAAGGTGCTGATGATTCGTGGGGCCTGCCCATGCCAGATGGGATAGCCCAAAAAGATCACATCGTAGTCCGCCATGTTCTCCAAACTGCCGGAGATAGCAGGACGGGCGGCGGGGTCGTTCTGCTCCCGGTCAGCTCTGCCGTTGGTGTAGTAGGCCAGATCAGCGTCCGTATAGGGGTCCTCCGGCACGATCTCATAGAGATCGGCGCGCAAAATGTCCGCCACATACTCCGCCAGAGGCCGGGTCGTGTTGGTAGCGGAGAAATAGGCTACCAGGGTTCTACCGCTTGCTGCCGGTTCAGGCTGACTGCTGGCGTTGTTGCTTAAATAGTGATAGAGCATAGAGGCAACTTCCCCTCGTTTCATATTTGCTTTGGGATCAAAGCGGTTGTTTTCCAGCATACCGTCCAGGATACCATTGACCTCGGCCCAACGGACCGCTGCCTGCGCCCATGTGGAGATAGAGGCGGCATCAGAGACACCCGCAGTTCCGGTGCTCTCTGGATTTCCCGCATAGCGCCACAGGATGGTGACAGCCTGCTCCCGTGTTGTGGGGTCGTTCACACCGAAGGTCCCGCCGCCGTAACCGGAAACCACACCGGTCTTTGCCGCCCATGAAACCGCATCACTGTACCAGGACCCGGCAACCGCATCCGTAAAAGCTGGCGGGTCAGATACAGTGGGCGTATCGCTCATACGGTGCAGCACCGCAGCCAGCATTGCGCGGGTCAGTGTCGCCTCCGGCACGAAGGTGGTAGAGGTGGTCCCGCTCATAATGCCTTTCTGCCGGCAATAGGCAATCGCCTCAGCATACCAAGCATCAACGGGGACATCCAAGAAGGGGGCTGCGGGCTGTGATTCAGACGTAAGCTTTGCGCTGTCCAATCCCGTCCCGCTGCTGGCAGCGGAAATTTCCGCCGCCGAACAGGAAGTCATGGTCAGAGTACAGAGCCATACCGCTATAAAAAGGGACAGAACGTGTTTTTTCATAAGAGTTCCTCCGTTTTTGTGATTTTCTTGATGACCCGGGCAGGGACCCCGCCCACCACTGTCATGGGCGGAACGTCCTTCGTCACCACCGCTCCGGCGGCGACCACAGACCACTCTCCGATGGAAACGCCGGATAAAATTGTGGCGTTGGAGCCGATCCACACATGAGCGCCGATCTTGATGGGAGCATAGTGGTTTTTCCGATTTCTGGCCGGGTCCAGGTCGTGGTTGATGGTGGCAAGGACTACGTTATGTCCGATTAAACTGCCGTCCCCAATCTCGATCCCACCCTGGTCTTGAAAGTGACAGCCGGAGTTGATAAACACATCCCGCCCAATGGTAATGTTTTTCCCGAAGTCCGTATAGAACGGAGGAAACAGCCGGAAGGCGGGGTCGATTTTCTTCCCGGTCAGCCGTCCCATGATTTCCCGAATTTCTTCCGGGGTATGGTATTGATTGTTCAGCTCCATTCCCAGCCGGATGGCCTCCTGGAACAGTTCGTTGGCATAAGCCGTCCGCTCCGCATCCCCGATTGCGTCCTCGCGGAATCCGTTAATCACATCTGCTGCTGTCATACCCTTTGCCTCCTTTAACGATTAAAATTCGTCCAGTGGTCTGTTTCCGCCGCAGGCGGTGTCACGCCCTGCTGTGCGCCAGCATGGACACATTTCAGCAGCCACGCCATATTCCGGCCCAGGTTCCGCATGGTCTGGAGGCCCTCTTTGTCCTGTTCCATCAGCTCCGGGGCGGGACCAAAGACCATGTTCCAATAGGTAGAGGTGACAACAGGCATTTGGGCATCCGTCATGTACTTGTTCAGCACATCCAGCGAGGCGGTGGTCCCGGCGCGGCGGGCTGTTACCACAGCAGCCCCCGGCTTATGGGTAAACGCACTGCCTCCAGCGTAAAACAGCCGGTCCAGCAGGGACAAAATCTGTCCGCTGGGGTGGGCGTAGTAGACGGGGGAACCAAATACGAAGCCGTCCGCCGCCTTCGCCTTAGCAATGATTTCGTTCACCAGATCATCGCCAAAGACACACTGGCCTTTTCCTGCACAGCCGTTGCAGCCGATGCAGTCCCGGATGGGACCGCCGCCCATTTGGACGATCTCCGTTTCTATCCCTTCGGCGTTCAGCACCTTGGCCGCTTCTAAGAGCGCGAGATAGGTGCAGCCATTCTTCCGGGTACTGCCGTTCAGCAATAAAACTTTCATCCTCACATCTCCTTTTCCCATTCACGCAGCGTATTGATGTTGGCGGCATCACCCAGGGCTTCCAGTTCAGTGACCTCGGCCGCTGTCAGTACAATTTCCACAGCTTTCGCAGCGGCTTCCACCTGCTCCACCTTTGTCACGCCGATAATGGGCAGGGTTCCCTTCGCAATGGCCCAGGCGGTGGCAATCTGCGCGGGAGAGGCATGGTATTTGTTGCCGACCTGCCGCATTTTTTCAATCAGCTTCCCCAACTGCGGAAGAATAAAACCGTAGCATCTGGCCCGGTCGCTGCCCTCTGGGAAGGGGTGAGCGGCATCATACTTGCCGGACAATGCGCCCTGTTCCAGCACCATATAGGCATAGAAGGTGATGCCATTCTCTTTGCAGTAGTCCAGAATCCCAGCCCGCTCCGAGGAACGGTGCAGCAGAGAAAAATGATTCTGGACGGCGCTGACTTTCAAACCGGCAGCACCCAAAATTTCATTGGCCCGTTTGATCTCTGCCAGATTGTGGTTAGATACGCCGATGGACTTGATCTGGCCGCTCTGTGCCAGAGGAATCAGCTCGGGGGTCCACTTCTCCACATCCATGGGGTTGTGAATCCAGTACACATCCATCACATCCGCATGGAGGCGGGCTTTGCTTCCATCCAACATTTCCTGCATGGCCTCCGGCGAATCGCTGGCGATCTGCGGAGTGAACTTAGTGGAGAGGATCACCTGCTCACGGGCAACATTTTTGACAAAACTGCCCAAGATACGCTCAGAGGTCCCCTCACCGTAGACGGCGGCAGTATCCCACAGGGTCAGGCCGCACTCCAGCGCCTTGTCAAAAACCGGGCGCAGATCATCTTCAAACAAATGGTTTCCAAACACCCGATCTCCTCCAGCCGCTCCAGCCCCCCAGGACCATGCGCCCAGCGCAATTTTTGGTATTGTGTTCATCAGAAATTCCTCCTGTTGTGTTTCAATTACAGATTGCTCTTGAAGAAAGATTCCAGCTTGTCAAAGGGAATCTTATCGAAGTTGTCATAGAGGTCAACATGATCCGCGCCAGGAACAATCACCAGCTCCTTCGGCTCCCGTGCCACAGCATAGGCGTCCTCGGAGTAGTAACGAGAATGGGCATTCTCTCCAGCAACCAGCAGAATGGGGCGGGGCGAAACTTCCTTGATATTGGTCATCAGCGGGAAGTTCCAGAAGGACACCGGCATGGTGGCTGTCCAGGAGGACACGAAGTTGACAGCACGGGGATGGCGGGCACGTTTTGCATAGTAGTGGAAGAACGCAGCAAAAACGGGGTCAGAACCCTCTGGCAATTCCTCCGGGACCTCCATGGCGGCGGTCAGCAGATTGCCAGCCACATCAAAACCAATCTCATGGTTGCCCAAGGCATGGGTTCCGCTCTCCGCGTCCCTCCACCGCTGCTCGCTGAAGTATCGCTTGATCTTCATGCGCTGTTCCTCAGTGTAGTAGTCCATGTGGCCCCGGCTCATATCACGGGACATATCGTACATGGAGAGAGTGGCTACCGCCTTAATTCTGGTATCGGTCCCAGCGGCGGTAATAGCCATACCGGACAGTCCGCAAATGCCCACAGCCCCGATTCGCTCCCGGTCCACATACTCCAGCAGGCCAACGTAGTCCACAGCGGCGCTGTAATCCTCGGTAAAAATGTCCGGGGAGGCGGTATTGCGAACCTCGCCGCCGCTTTCGCCGCCGAAGGACGGGTCAAAGGCCAAAGATACAAAGCCCATGGAGGCAAACTGCTGGGCATAGAGGCCCGCCGCCTGCTCCTTCACAGCCCCGAAAGGACCTGCAACAATAATAGCGGCGTTTTTCTGGGCGGCATATCCTTCCGGAAGATAGAGATGTCCCGCCAGTTCAATGCCAAAGCGGTTCTGGAAGCGGACAGGCGTCATCTCAATGTTGGAATCGATTTTGAATGTGCGGGTATCATGGTTTTCCATTGTCAAATACTCCTTTACTGATTTTGATTCATTTTGTAGATCAGGTAGTCCAGACAGTCAGTTTTCTTCTGATCCGCATGGTAACAATCCAGTAAAAAGCGGCGGTGTTTTGCAAGCAGGGACAGCCCTGCTTCTTTCCTGCCTGTGTTCAGAAGGTCCATAAACTGTTCAATCAGCTCATTGCCGCATCCGGCATCAACAAGGTTGGCAACAACGGCCTGCTCCTGTTTCGTCCTCTCTGTCATAGTCCCGCCTCCTTATGGTGGGATTATATCGGCAAAACCTCAAAATATCAAATACATATAAAGAATGAAGATGCATACTTGAAAAGTATGCATCTTCCCGATATAATGAAAACCAGAGACAACAAGGAGGTTTTCTTTTGGACATACGAGTTTTACAATATTTTCTAGCGGTAGCGAGGGAAGAAAGCATTACCAAAGCGGCGGAAACCCTGCGAATGACACAGCCTCCGCTCTCCCGGCAGCTAAAGGACTTGGAGGATGAGTTGGGAAAAAAACTGCTCATTCGTGGGAGCAAAAAAGTCACGCTTACGGAGGATGGGATGCTGCTCCGTAAGCGTGCAGAAGAAATGATTGACTTGATGGAAAAGACCAAAGCGGAGTTGGCCAGCTCGGACGAAACGATCAACGGTGAAATTTATATCGGAGGTGGTGAAACGGACGCGATCTCCTTATTCGCGCAGACGGCAGAGAAATTGCAGAAAAAATATCCCCTGATTCACTATCACATTTACAGCGGCGATGCTGGAATTGTAACGGAAAAGCTGGATAAAGGATTGATTGACTTTGGGCTTCTGGTGGGTCCGGTGGATGTGAGCAAGTACGATTATATGCGGCTTCCAATCAGCGACATTTGGGGTGTCCTCATGCGGAAGGACAGCCCGCTGGCAGAGAAAGACGTTATATGTGCCGAGGACTTGTGGGACAAGCCGCTGATTGTATCTCACCAGACCTCTATCAGCAGCGATATGATGGCTTGGCTGAAAAAAGAGGTCAGCAAACTAAATATTGTGATGACCTATGATCTGATCTTTAACGCCTCCATTTTTGTAAAGAAAGGGATTGGGTATGCCATCGCACTGGACAAAATTATCAATACTACCGGGGACAGTGAGCTTTGCTTTCGACCGCTGTATCCGAGATTAGAAGCTGGGCTTTGCATCGTGTGGAAGAAGTATCAGGTTTTCTCAAAAGCGTCCAAAGAGTTTCTGCGTCTGTTGAAAAGTGAGTGGGAAAGCTGATTTCTTTTGCCTGGACACTCTATTTGTAAACCAATTCCTCAAGAATGAGCTGACTGTATGTTGTATTTGATGTACTTGAAATACATCGCTTACAGCATGCATCGTCCTCAACATTTTTACCTGTTGGGTGAATGGTTTTCCATGATATGATCCGGCAGGCGATTGTATGGGGCTGGAAGCACTACGATCCTTCAAGGCGGGAAATCTCCCTCCGCATCTGCTGAAACACCGTGTTGGGGCGCCTGGAGAAATCCGAAATGGCATACTTGGCAAAGATTTGTTTCCCCTTGGAGATCAATATTTGACCATCCTCAAATACAAGTGTAAAACTTCCAAAATCGAAGCCAAGGCGATTCTCCCTGTCGTTGATCGTCGTATCATTGATCGCCCGCTTCAGCTCGGAATAGAGTCGGTATTCCTCTTCAGAGCGGATCCAAAGCTCCGGCATCTCCGCACTGTGTTCAAGCAGGAACAAATTGGTAAAGCTCCTCACAAAGCCCATTTCTTTGGCGGTGATCGGCTTACTCAGCTGCTTCCACTCTTTCACTTCAAAGCGGTAATAAAGAACACTTTCCGCGCCGCGCCGGGCCGGGATTTCCCTGATCTCATCTCTTCGGACAGGGATGCATTTTGTGACCTCGCCATAGTACCGCACGCCTGCCCTGACGCCAAATAATTTTTTAGACTGGTAAATGGCAATATACCGGATGGGAAAATCGCTGTCCTTCAGGCGTTCCGCGGGAATATGGTAAAAACGATGCTCCAGGCAGGTCTCAAGCTGAGATGTGCTGCCCAGTACGCCGATCAGCACATCCCTGGTGGCCCAATCCACCTTTGCCAGCTTCGCTTCCACGCCCCTGGGCAAGGTTGCCCGCTCAAAGGCGGAAGCGGGCGAGTCCGCGATCAGTTGGTCCAGCATCTCAGTAACCATAGTGGTCGCGGAGGGCAAAAACGGAAGTCCGCCGATATTTACTTTGTCAATGCTCTCAAAGAAGCGGTGATTCCGGTACTCCGCCTCGTTGTGATAGGGGAAGAGCACATACGCGCCAAACATTGTCCGCTCAAAGGGGGCGGCGCCGCTTCGGTACACAATGGCGTCACGGTACCGGTGCATGGTATTGATGTCCTCGACCTCCGGGCCGGGGGTATGGCTGACAGCATGATAGTAATCCGTGCCCGGAAGCGCAGGATTGAGGCGATATTTTGCGTCAAATACATACTCATATTGGACATCCGCGCCTTTCTTTTCCAATGTGAGAACATTGTCCGGCTTCTGGGCAACTGTGGGGACATCAATTTCCGTGGGATTATAGGAAAGCGTAATCAGTTCTCCCGTCGCCCGGTTCCAATACCGCACACGGGACGCTTTTCCTTTCACCAGGGAGACATAGAGGCCGTTTCCCTGGACCTTTACAATGTCCTGCGATATGAGATCGTACCGGTCACTGCCGCGCATCAGGCTGTTGAGCTTGATAAAGCACCAATACTCATAGAGAAGGGCCAGATCCTTGACGGAAATATGAAAAAGATCCCCTGTTACGGAGAGCCCACGCAGCAGCATCAAATAGTACTTATACAGATCCCGATACCCGGGCGCCATGGAAAACACCAGCGACATCCCAGAGGATGCCTCGTGAGGGCTGACGTCTGCCAGGAAGCCACTGTTGCATCGCCGGGTAATCCCCTGTATCATGCCGTCGAGCTTCGCTATGAGGGCCCCGTCGGTCTCACGTTGCAGCTTCAGGTAGTTTTGCTGAAATCCGGCGAGTTTTTTGGCTGTCGACTGGAGCACATATTTGGCAAGCCGGTTCTCCTTTGTGTCATAGGTCACTTGCCTTTTGACCGCAAGCGCTTTGTCGGCTGCAAACCGCGCTCTCTCACGGGCAACATGCCGGGGATGCTTTTCAAGCCAACGGATACCGCGAACATCTGTCGCTTTGATCTTATGGCTGGGGAGCACCTCGTGGACCGTCATCAGCTCATGGTGCGGCTGCCGCAGGATCATGTCCGCGGCTTTGATGAAGTCCCTATAGATTTTACTGATGATGGCAAAAAACTCCACAGGACTGCTTCCGATCCTCTCATTTTGGCGGTATCCCGAATAGGTCTTTTTCAGCAGATCGAAAACGATGTTGTAAACTTCGGCAGTGACGTCGGCAACGATTGCCTGATAATCGTCTTTATAGTTGATTTTTGAGGGAAAGACCTCTATTACGATCCGTAAATAGTCGTTCCCATTTACGCGGATGACCAGATCGGACATTCCGATCTCATTGCCGAAATTGATCACACCGGATAAAATTTTCTCACTCCGCCCCACCGAGGTCACTTTGTTGCGGATATGGAAATTGTCGTGCCAGAACTCAACTCCGGGATCGCCGAGAGACTCAATCACAATTTCATAACGCTGCTGCTCATAGAAGAGAGGAACTGTTCTGTATTCACCCAAACAGGAGTTGCCGGCAACCTGCTTTGCAGCAGGCGCGGCATCTCCTTTCAGGTTGATTTCAAACGGCTCATCACAAAACACTTTGAGAAAGGATTCCTTCTCAGAGCGCTCCGCTCCCTGATGATTTGGATGCGAGGCCTGCCCCTTTACGGTTACGCTCACTTGATCCGTTTGGATATATACCAGTTCGTCAGAGCCAGTACGAAGTGAAGCCATCCTCTTCAAATCTCCTTATCATAAGCTCAATCTTTTCCGCGCTGTGCCGGTACTTGATCTTGCGGCCCGCGTCGTGCAATGCCTTTCGCATTTGATCACTGACATGATCGCTCTGCACCTGGTATCCTTCATAATCGCCGGCACAGACCTTGAACAACTCACATAACATGGTTTTCACGGAAACGCCGCTGCCTTGCACGCGGGGGAGGATCTTCTGCATCAGCTCGTTATCCATAGCCTGGTCTTCCGGCAGCAGATTGGATCTCCTGTTATTGAGCAAGTAGAAGACGATCTCATCCCTGACGCGGTACCCCACGTGGGCGTTCGCTTTTTGGAGAATGCCGTTGATCTTTTGCAATCCGAGACAATAGCCGGTCACAGCCTCGCTTTCCCCGGCGCATTGACTCAGCAATAAATACTCCGTTTTGAGAAACGGGTTCTTCATGCTCAACGCTCGCGGCGCTTCGAGAGAGAACGCCTCAAAATCCGGGATAAGATCAACATAGGAAAACTCAATTGTGTTGGCACGGTCCAGAACCTTCCGGCTGAAGGGGAAGGTTGTCTCATCCATGTTGACGGTGCCGACAATATAAAGGCTCTCCGGGAACAGAATCGTCCCGTAGTGTCCGGCTGCAGCCTTATCGGGCCCGTAATATGTATCGGTGACGAGCGGGTCGGAAAGGATCCTCCCATCCGCAAGATCCCTGGTTTCAATGACAGACAGGATGTCACTGAAATAGTACTCCACACGGGCCAGGTTCATTTCATCCAGGCAGAGAAAATACGGATGCTCCCTGTCGATCTCGGCTTGCTTTATAAAATCAAGAATTGCCCCCGGAATAAAGTTTCCGTTCAGATCCACATGACCGAAAAGGTCGGAGGAGTCCGACCAATCCGGACGGACGGGTACCATCTTGTATCTGCCGTTTTCCGTGGTGGCCCCCACCGCTTCCGCAAACAGCTTGACCAAGCGGGTCTTGCCGGTACCGGAGGTGCCGGCAAGGATCACAAAGGGTTTGGATTTGAGGCTGAGATAGAAATTTTCGACCAAACCGTCTTCATAGGAGAAGCCCCTGGCCGCAATGTAGCTTTTGATTTGGCCGACCGTATCCTTGACCGACAACACTTCTTTACCTCCCGAGATCTTGCTGTAATAATCCGCATATAAAGCCAGAAAATCGCGCAAATCCGAAATGAGCCCGGAATCATCCGGAAGACTGTTTAACGTGTATTCCTTGTAGTAAATTACCCCGGCATCATAACCGGGAGAACCGCTATCAATTTGGCCATACATCTGTACGGTGTCACCGATCATCGCTCTAATCTTTTCGGCGTTACTTTGAAGCTGCTGCATCATTTTTTCGTTTTGAGAAAGTGCAATTGATGTAAAGGTTACGGGCTTTGTCTCCTCGTTGGTCCCGTCACTTTGCGCCGCGTTCGTAGCGCCTTGATTGAGCGTCAAATAAAGCGTCTTGGTGTCTTTGTTCAGCAAGTACACAATGTAGACGCCCTTTTGCGCTGAGGTTGTAATTCTCGAATCGAAAACGGCGATCCACGGGACATCTGTCCAACGCCCCTTTCCATAACTCCCAACGACCCTGTACGGTGAAGAGACCGGCATCCGATCTGTCAACAGAGTCGGAATTTCCTTAGAGATGATTTCTCGAAACGGATTCTTAAAATCGCTGTTCACTTTGACGGAAGACAAGATCTCCGCGTATTCATCCATCCATCGATAAACGAGATCATGCAGTGTCATATCGCTCTCATTCCCATCAACTCTTACGTAGTATAAATCCAACTTCTGGTTCACGACCGCCAAAATATCCGCGATGTCCTCTTTCGTCAACTCTTTCAGCAATTCCTGATTGAGTACAAACTGCTCGTTCCCGTTCGAGTCCCTTTTACGCGACAGATACCCTTTATCGCCGATGTGTTTGAGCGGATTTAGCAGTATAACCTCATATACATCCTGCACAGAGCTTTCGTTGATATTTCCTATCCGAGAATCCACTCTGATATCCGCTTTCAGTCCACGGCGGACTCTGTCAACATAGAACTCTCGGAAGGCTTCGGCCACCCTGTATCCGGGTGCCATTCCATTGCCGTCCATCAGGGAGAAAAACACTTTATACAGGACTAATTTATATGAGCGGGCATATCCGGCCAATCCGTCCTCCGACCCGATATATTTCAAGAACTCTTGTTTCATATCCGATCTCCCTATCAGCGTCGCCAGCGCCTGATTGCTTTCCTCGTCACCCAACGGGTTTTCCACAAACGCGGTGGCTGCGGCGAAACACGCGGCAGACTCCTTTTGAGGCTTTTTACCATTATACATATTTTTCCCAGTGGAAGCAATGGGGCGGCAGCAATCCCATTTGCGCTTTTCTTCCATTTATGCTATCCTATCCACAAATACATCCCGCTCCGCACGAGGAGCGGGTACGGAGGCGTCGCCATGACTCAACCCATTATGAAAGACGAGACCTTCCTCTCCCAAAAAGCAGAGCCCGCCACGTCTGACGATTTACCCGTTGCCCAGGACCTGCTGGACACCCTGACCGCCCACAAGGACGGCTGTGTGGGCATGGCGGCCAACATGATCGGCGTCAACAGGCGGATCATCGTCTTTGACAATGAGGGCAAGTACATGGTCATGTTCAACCCGGAGATCATCAAAAAGTCCGGGCCTTACGAGGCGGAGGAGGGCTGCCTCTCCCTCTCCGGTATCCGGAAGGCCAGGCGCTGGCAGTCCATTAAAGTGCAGTATCAGAACGAGCAGTTTCAGACCCGCTTCAAGACCTTCACCGGCTGGACTGCCCAGATCATCCAGCACGAGATCGACCACTGCGAGGGGGTGCTGATCTGACATGGACTTCGACGCTTGTATCGCCCGCCTAACGGGAAAAGACGCCAAGGGCGCTTATGCTTTCACTCAGCAGATCGTAGAGGAGAGCCGGGCCTCCGACACCTGGTATCCCTGTTTTGACCGCTTCGCAGAACTTTTACGGCATAAAAACTCCCTGGTCCGCAACCGGGCAATCGCCATTCTGGCCGCCAATGCCCGTTGGGACAGGGAGGGAAAATTTGACGCGCTGCTGGAGGAATTTCTATCCCATATAACAGATGTGAAGCCCATCACAGCCCGCCAGTGTGTGGCGGCGCTGCCGGAGGTAGCGGAGGGAAAGCCGGAACTGATTGCCCGCATTCGGGCGGCGCTGGAGCAGGCCGATTTGAGCAGATATCCGGACAGTATGCAGCCTCTGATTTTGAAGGACATCGTGGCGGCGCTGCGAAAAATTGAGGAGTAAACCTATGCGCATCATCATCGCCCCGGCAAAAAAAATGGTGATGGATGGGGACAGCTTTGTCGTGGACAGCCTGCCACAGTTTCTGGAACAGACGGAGCGGCTGAAAGCCGTTATGCAAACCATGTCTCCCAAGGAATTGCAGAGCCTTTGGAAGTGCAACGACACCATCGCAAAGCTGAACGTGGAGCGGCTGGAGCACATGGACCTGCGCCGCAGCCTTACCCCGGCCATCATCGCCTACGAGGGTATCCAGTACCGCTACATGGCCCCCGGCGTGATGGAGGCATCCCACCTGGACTACCTCCGGGAACATCTGCGGATTCTCTCCGGCTTCTACGGGCTGTTGCGGCCCTTCGACGGTGTGACCCCCTACCGGCTGGAGATGCAGGCACAGCTAAAAGTGAACGGCTGCCGGGACCTGTACCAGTTCTGGAGTGACCGTCTGGCCCGGCAGTTGGCGGCTGAGACAGGTTTCGTACTGAACCTGGCCTCCAAGGAGTACCGCAAAGCGGTGGAGCCCCATCTGCCCGGGAACGTCCGCTTTGTCACCTGCATCTTCGGCGAGTGGAAAGGCGGCAAGGTCATCGAGAAGGGCACCCAGTGCAAGATGGCCCGGGGCCAGATGGCGCGCTGGATGGCGGAGCATAAAATTGAAGACCCGGAGAACCTCCGGGCCTTTGACCAGCTGGGCTATTGTTTCCATGGGGATCTGTCTGCGGAAAATCACTTTGTATTTCTCAAACAGCCGGAACATCCCATTGACACAGGGCAGCCGTCTCGTCGCCGCTCTACGGCTCCGTCTCGTAGGGCCAGGTCTTGATGCCGCCGAATTCGCAGATGTCGGTATAGCCCAGCTCCGCCAGAGCGGAGGAGGCCGTCTTGCTGCGGTTTCCGCTGCGGCAGTACACCAGGACCGTTGTATCCTTCTCCGGGATCACCGCGGCGGCGGTGTCCCCGTCAATGGTTCCCACCGGCAGCAGGACCGCATTGGGGATGTGGCCGCTGTCGTATTCGTCCTGCTCCCGCACATCCAGGATGACGACCTCCTGGGTATCCATCATCTCCTTGGCCTCCTCCTGGCTGATCTGCTGGTAGGAGGCCTTTTCTTCACCTCCGCCGCATCCGGTCAGCAGCAGAAGGGAGAGCAGCACAGGGATCATTCGTCTCATTTGAGCACCTCCAAAAGTCCGACGGCAAAGGCCCGGTGGCCCTGCTCCGTGAAGTGTACGCCGTCATAGGTCACGGGGATGTCCCAGTCCCCGGCGTCGGCGAAGCGGATGTCCAGCCGTTTGGCCAAACTCCGGCAACACCGGACGAACGTGCGGGAGCCATCGATGAGCTGCTGGCTCGTCACCCACTCCCCGCGGCGCATCAGAAGCGGGGATCGTAGCCGTAGGTGTTGGAGTCGCCAAAGCAGATGACGTTCATTCCGTACCGCCTCCAATGTCTGCCTGATATGTCCCATGATATGTCCCATCGATCAAGGTGTACTCGACACCGTATTTCCGGCACTGCTCCAATACTTCTGCGTTGTCCTGGAGCAGGCTTTCCAAGGTGCAGTCCTCATCGTCTGCTCTGTGTTCCACGATACTTGCGTATTTCTTGATATCGTAGTAATGCGCCCAGACGTACGCCTCGCTCATGGCCAGGCAGCGGTATTGGATCTGGACGCGGTACGCTTCTTCAAAATCTCTGACCGATGGAGAGATAGGGGCATCCGTATTTTTCCAGCAGCCTTTGGGCCAGAAGCGTTTTCCCGGTGTGAGACGCCCCTGCAATCAGAATAATCATATGTTACACCACATTCTCCACGATACGTTTGCCCGGTGATGCAACCCCTGCGGCAATCTCATCCAGCTTTTTTGCAATATCGGTGAAATCACAATCCAGATCCAGCGTCTTTACGCTGATCGTATTCCCGCTGATCTGATAGTCATTGTCCGGCTGGACCTCATCGTCCGTTCCGGCGTACAACAGCATCCCCGCCACGCTCTCGTCAGGGGCGGCGGGCCAGTTCTTGACGTAGGCGAAAATCTGATACAAGTTGTTGGAGTGGACCGTCCGGGCCATATAGGGCGCTTTCATCTGCATATTGTGGGAGTAATATTTTGCATCGATGATCAGCGTTTTCCCGGTCTCTCTGCTGGATAATACGATATCCGTCTGCATAGCGGGAAGCTGCGCGTCATGGCCGTCGGTGACCGCCCACTTGATCTGCGGCGCATACGCCTTGAGCGCCGGATGCTCCCTCTGATAGTAGCCGAGGATGAACTTCTCGTACAGCTTCGCCATGCTCTGGTCATCCAGATACTCCATCATCCTGAAGGCCCCGGCGGACTCCGTCTGGAGCATCCCCTTGAGGAGCATCTGACAGACGGCAAGGATCATGCGGTAGGTCTGATTGTTCCGGTCATATGGGACATTCCAGTTGATAGTATGAATGTCCAGAGGGGTGACTCCGTCAAAAAAGGCCAGCAGCCTGCGCAGCTCCTTTTTTCTGGGTCTGGACAGGTTTGACCGGAGCAGCACAGACAGGGTCGTCTTGATAATCCGGTTTGGGTAAGCGTCAACAGAAAACTCATCGCAGGCACAGACCAGCTGCTTTTTCCGGATGGTCAGCGTCCGGATGGAAGTGTTGATTTCGATCTTTCCCCGCGGGACGGACAGCGCCTCCTCCCGGGTGCAGTACTGTCGGATCAGCCCACGCTTGATCTGGGTGGAGACGCCCCGGCAGAGGATGGCCGCCAGCAGTTCCAGCCCGTTTTCAAATTCCTCCGACGCCACATCCCGGTAACCCTTTTCGTGGAGCACCTGGAAGGCATAGGCCAGCATATAGTAGATGTTCTGGACCCTGCGAATCATTTGACGGCCTCCCACAGAACATGGCTCCAGTCCTTGACCTTTGCCGGCTCGTCAAACCAGTACTCCTTGAGCAGCGGGATCAGCTCAAACTCCACCACGGAGCGCAGCCACTCATCACTGATGTTGATATTTGTGCAGAAATAACTGTGGCCGATGCGGAAGCCCTCGCCCAGAGAATCATCTTCGGTGATCTCTCTGTTCAAGCGTTCCACGGTATCCACAAGGCGGTTGAATTTGATGTTGTTGATCTTCGCCTTGTACGCCTGGAACCCGGCTGAAGAGAACGCCGGCGGCATCTCAAAGAAAGCGAAGCGGCGGCGCAGGGCATAGTCCAGCATGGCAAGGCTACGGTCCGCCGTGTTCATCATGCCGATGATATAGATGTTGCCGGGAATGGAGAACTGCTCGTCCGCATAGAGGAGCTGTAGCTCCACACCCCGCTTGTCGCTCTCGATCAGCATGAACAGCTCTCCGAAGATCTTGCTCAGATTGCCCCGGTTGATCTCGTCGATGATAAAGAAATAGGGGCGTTCATCGTCTTTCTCCGCTTTTCGGCAAAACTCATAGAACACGCCTTTTTTCAGTGTAAAGCCTGTCTCAATGGGCCGAAACCCCATGATGAAGTCCTCGTAGCTGTAGCTCTGGTGGAACTGCACCATCTGTACGCGGGAGGTATCCTTTTCCCCCATAATGGAGTAGGCCAGCCGTTTGGCGGCGAAGGTCTTGCCCACGCCGGGAGCGCCCTGGAGGATTACATTCTTCTTGGTCATAAGAAGAGCTTTGAGGGTTTGATAACGTTCCTCGTCCATATAGACGTCCTGCAGGAAATCCTCGGCAGTGTAGGGATCATAAACGGCTGCTTCTTCTCCGGCATCAAGGGAGTCTTCCGGTTTGCCTTCGTCGAACAAAGCCTGCATTTTCTTCAAAAAGTCCATGTATGGGGTCATATCGGTGAGGGTTTTCATCACATATTGGTCCGGATGTTCCCACTCGCCCTTGTCCGTCCATCGAACCTTGCGGATATGGCAGAACTCACCCCGCTGTTTGTCATAGATGTATTCGCCCTCGACAACGCCCCGGCCTACAACTTTTTTCAGCCCTTTCTTCACAAAGACCACATCGCCCGGCTTGATCTCGTTGGCAAACTGCCAGGTTGCCAGCACCTGGTTTCGGTAGGAGCCGGTACCGCCGTACAACTCACGCATTTTAGCCCGCATTTCCTCTTTTGAACTGTAGGCTGACAGATCTCCCATTCCCGGCCATCCGATTGCCATGACGCCCTCGGCATAGTCGCTCTCCCAGTTGGCGGAACCGTCTCCCGCGGCATAGAGCCAGTAACGGGTCGCGGCGGTGTTCACGGCCAGCACCGCGTCGCTGGACTCCTTGGGGATGATTCCGTCAAAAATATCATCCTCAAAGGAAATATCCATATCATTTTGCTCGGCGATCTTCCGGCAGCTCCGGCGGATGCTCGTGGATTTATTGCCGGTTTGACCGTAGTAATACTTGATGTTCTCCAATGTTGCCCGCAGTGCGTTGCCCAGCTTGTCCCGCCCATAGTCCTGACCAATATGGGTGATGAAATAGGCGGTCAGCTCCGTGTTGGCCTTCCAGGTATAGTGCTTTCCGCTCATCATGGCGGGGAACAGGTTTCCAACTTTAAATTTGTGACTTCCCTCTCCGAAACAGGGAACCTCTTTACCCAGGGCTTTCACTGCATCTTTGATCCCCAGCTCCTCGTCATACACCCGTTTGGCATATTGATAAATTGTAGCCTCGCAGTCATACTCATAGCCGATGTACTGCCGTACCCCGCCCTTGGAGTCGAGAAACTCCTTGAGCATAGTCAGATCTCTGTAATATCCTTTGGCCCGCTCCTCGGCCCGGTCCGGCATGACTTCATTTTTCAAATAGTCGAGCAGATCCTGCCGTGCCGCCGCCATGGAGGTATCGTCCGCAAAGCATTTCCAGAAAGACAGAGCAATCGTATTCTGGTACAGATAGAACGCATCGGAGACATGGGTGCTAACCGTACTGTCTGCCCAGTCTGGATGTGTCTGCCGCAGGTAGTCTTTATATTCACCTTTGACTCTGGTAACTGTGCTTTGAATATCCATTGTGTTTTCACTCCTCGCCCAGCAGTTTTACGCATTATGCCATTTATATGATAATACACGATCCGGCATATCCTATCAACTTAATTCTACAGAATCAGCGTATGATCTTGCAGAAGTCTCGCTGTTTCAATATGCGGCAGGATAGATCGCCGCCGATATTGTCTGTCTCCTGAATGGGACCATGCGGTCCGAGAGGTACTCTTTGTCTATAGCGTGTTAAGCCTGATACGTCCGCAGCACGAAGAATCCATCTAAACGCGCTACATCTGTGTGGGCCGATCCCTCCAAGAGACAACAGTCACTCCAACCATACCGAAAGGTCTGCTCCTTTAGGGCCTGGAATCAATCCGCCCCGGTCGCTTCCCTTTTTACCCGAACCAGCAGCATCATAGGCCGCCGCATTTCATCTTTCATGCCTGGCATCTCCAGCATTTCCTCTGATGGCTGAACCTCTTCCGCCACCTCCAGGGTAAATCCGCAGTGGAGAAGCCCCATGAGGATCTGCGTCAGAGTATGGTGATGCTTGATCACTTCACAGCCCAGAAACCGGGTTACCCGCTGTCCGGGTCGGTAATAATCATCCACAGGCCAATACTTGGGAGTTCCGTCTTCCCCGTAGATCCACTCCTGGTGAACGCCGGACGTAAAGACGGGATGCTCAATATTGAACAGGAACGTGCCGCCGGGCCGCAGCGTCCACCAGACATTCCGGAACACCTGGTCCAAATTCTCGATGTAGTGCAGTGCCAGCCGTAGCCGCATCCCAGGTCCAGCACGGCCATGCCCTCCAGAGGCGGAAACAGCGGCTTCAGCTGGTGCCACTCTCCGGCGGCTTGTGCATTGGGCGGAATTGCGCTGATGCACTGGGGCTTGGGGCCGTCGGCCACCAACAAGCGGCACCGGGTATATACCGGTGCATTGCTTGCTACTGTCAACTTCTATAAAGGGCGGTTGAATATCATTCGTATTGGCGGTATA
>CATNDT010000004.1 GCA_950097035.1 uncultured Oscillibacter sp. | reverse complement strand
CACGGCGGAGGCGGCCAGCCGCTCCAGCAGGGTGAAAAGGGAGCCGTCGGTGCCGAAGAGCTTGCCCTCCTCCAGGGCCAGATAGTCCCCCTCTTTGATGTCGAACCCGTCAAAGTCGGAATCCCGGGCGGCGTAAGTCACCTGGGCGGTGGTGACGGTGGAGAGGCTTTCGGTCATGGCGGCGGCGATATCCTCCGCCGCCGGGGCCTCAAAGTCCACGTTCATCATGGCGGTGATGCCCTGGGGCACCGTTTTGCTGGGGATGACCACCACCTTTTTCTCGGTCAGCGCGGCGCACTGCTGGGCGGCCATGATGATGTTGCCGTTGTTGGGCAGGATAAACACCGTCTCCGCGGGGATGGCGTCCACCCCCTCCAGAATGGCCTCGGTGGAGGGGTTCATGGTCTGCCCGCCTGACACCACGCCGTCGGCCCCCAGGTCTTTGAACACGGCCTCCAGCCCTGCGCCGGCGCACACGGCCAGAAAGCCGTACTGCTTTTCCGGCGGGGCCACTTTGTGGCTGCTTGCCTCGGAAGCGGGTGCGGCGGCCTCCGGCGCCGCCTCTCCGGCCTCCAGGTCGTCCACGCTGTGGGTCTTGCGGCCGGCGGCCATGTCCTCATACTGGGTGCGCATGTTCTCGATCTTTGCCAGCTCCAGCGTGCCGTATTTCTGAGCCTCGGTGAGGGCTGCGCCGGGAATGTCGGTATGGACGTGAACCTTGAAAGCGTCGTCATCCTCGCCGATGACCAGACTGTCGCCGATGCCGGCGAGGTAGGCCCGCAGGGGCTCCAGCGGTTTGGTCACTGTCTTGCGGACGATAAACACCGTGTCAAAGGTGAAGGTGATCTCCTCGTCCGATAGGGCGGCGAAGTCCGCCTTTTCCTGGGGGACATCCTCTGTCAGTTCCGGCATGGGCTCGCCCCGCATCTCCGCCAGCATGCCTTCCAGAATCAGAAGATAGCCCTTGCCGCCGGCGTCCACCACGCCGGCCTTTTTCAAAACGGGGTTCATCTCAGTGGTCTGGGCCAGGGTGTTGTACCCCTCCTGAATAGCCTCCTCTAAAACCTTTTCGATGTCCGGCTCCTGGGCGGCGGCCTCCACGGCCCGCTTGGCGGCAAGGCGGGAAACGGTGAGCACAGTGCCCTCGGCGGGCTTCATCACGGCCTTATAGGCGGAGGAGACGCCTTGCTGCATGGCGGCGGCAAAGGCGGCGGCGTCTGCGGTCTCCTGTCCCTTCAGGCTTTTGGAGAGGCCTCGGAACAGCAGGGAGAGGATAACGCCGGAGTTGCCCCGAGCCCCCCGCAGCAGCGCAGAGGCCGTGATGGAGGCGGCCTGATCCACCGTGGCGGGGTCTGCCTTTTTCAGCTCCGTCACGGCGGTGCCGATGGTCATGCTCATGTTGGTGCCGGTATCCCCGTCGGGTACCGGAAAGACGTTCAGATCGTTGATGGACTGCTTTTGCGCGGAGATGGAGGCGGCGCCGTGGAGCACCATCTGCTTAAACAGCGCGCCGGTGATTTGTTCCTTCATTCGTCTCGCCCCTCTCTCACAAGGTCATGGAATCTACGCACACGTCCACAGCCTTCACGGGGACGCCGGTGTTTCTGGTGACCACATAGCGCACCTCATTCATGATGGAGCGGCAGACTGCGGGCAGATTTACGCCGTTTTCCACAATGATGTGGAGTTCGATGGAGATGGAGTTGTCGTCGTTATAGGTGATGCTGACGCCCTTGCTCATGGCCTCCCGCCGCAGCAGGTGCACCAGGCCGTCGGTCATAGAGCGGAAGGCCATGCCCTTAACGCCAAAGCAGTTGGTGGCAGCCATGCCTGTGATGTTGGAAAACACGGCGCTGCTGATGGAGATCTCACCTTGATCAGATTTAAATTGAATCATGAGAACGTCCTTTCTTTCCTGGTGTTGACAGAGGGCGTTGCCCCCAGTGCGTCCATATTTATGGAATTCTATTATATACGATTCTTCCAGAAAGTACAAGTCCCAAAAAACTGTGGGTAAATGCGGAAAAACCTATTGAAAACCGGCGGCATTTGCCGTAAAATAACACATTAAGCAAGTATAGCCGCCCGAAGAGGGCGGCAGTGGATCTGGGCCCGTGCGGATTGCCGCCCGGGCAAGAAAGGAGGCCGCCATGCGCGTGATCACCGGCTCCGCCAGAGGCCGCCGGCTGAAGGAGCTGGAGGGGATGGAGACCCGCCCCACCACCGACCGGGTGAAGGAGGGGCTTTTCAATATCCTCCAGTTTGACATTGAGGGGCGGCGGGTACTGGACCTTTTTGCCGGGACGGGACAGCTGGGCATCGAGTGTCTCAGCCGGGGCGCGGCCTCCGCCGTGTTTGTGGACCGGCGGGGCGACGCGGTAAAGCTGATTCGGGAGAATCTGGCCTGTACAGACCTGCAAAACAGAGCGCAGGTGGTGACGGGAGACTCTATGGAGTACCTGCGAAGACTGCAGGAGACCTTTGACCTGGTCTTTCTGGACCCGCCGTATGAGACGGGGCTGCTGGAGAAGGCGCTGGCGGCGCTGACAGAGTTTGACATTTTGAATCCGCATGGTATAATTGTAGCGGAACACCCGGCAAACAGGCTGCCGGAGCCGGTGCAGGCGCCCTACCGCCTGCACCGGACCTACCGCTATGGAAAGATCGGCCTGACCGTCTTTCGCCGGGGCGGAAATGAGGACAGCGAGGAACAACGCCCATGAGAACAGCTATTTGTTCAGGCAGCTTCGACCCCATTACCCTGGGGCATCTGGATGTGATCCGGCGGGCTGCCGCCTGCTTTGACCGCGTGGTGGTCTGCGTCAGTCCCAATGCGGAAAAGCAAAACCAGATGTTTACGCCGGAGCAAAAACTGCGGCTGGTACGCGCCGCTGTGGCGGAGCTGCCTAACGTGGAGGTGGAGCTCTGGCCCGGTTTACTGGCGGATTTTGCCAGGGACCACGGGGCTACGGTGATTGTGCGGGGCGTGCGGAACGCCACGGACTTTGATGTGGAATATCAGATGGCGCTGATCAACCGGGGGATTTACCCCTGGCTGGAGACACTGCTGCTGCCTGCGGGGCAGGAATATCAGCATTTCAGCTCTTCCATGGTGCGGGAGATGATCCGCTACCGCCAGCCAATGGAAAAATACCTGCCCATGTCCGTTGTGCCCATGGTGCGGGAGATCATGGACAATGAGAAAGGATAGGGACATATGGCCAGTGATATCAACCGTTTGATCGACATGATCTTTGAGCGTATCGAGGACGCCAAGTCTCCGGCGCTGAAGCCCAATATGAGCCTGGTGGACCGGGACGAGATACTGGACCTGCTGGAGGAACTGCGTGCGCAGCTGCCCGCAGAGATCAAGCGGGCCCAGGAGCTGCTGGCCGCCAGAGACAAGTTTGTGGAGGAGACCAAGCGGGACGTGGAGCGCATTATGCGCCAGGCCGAGCTGGATGCCAAGACGAAGGTCTCTGAAAGTGAGGTGACCTCCGCCGCCAAAGAGAAGGCCCGTCAGATCGTCGGGCGTGCGGAGGAGCGGTCCCGCCAGCTGTACCGGGTGGCCAATGAATACGCCGAGGACGCCCTGGCCCGCACTGAGGAGGCGGTACAGGCCGCGCTGGACGAGGTAAAACAGTCCCGCATTCGCTTCCGCACGGCCTCTGCCGCCGCTACTCAGGAAATGCGGGACAGGCTGGACGGCAAAAACGATCCGGACAGCCCCGCCGGTAAGGAATAGCCCTTGTTAAACCGGTAGACCATAATGGAAAAAATTTGTTAAAAACGACGGAAAATTTTCGGGAACTTTTGGGAAAAATCTATATCTGGGTTTTCAAGGTTGAAAAGCCACCTGCAAACACAAGATTTTGTGCCTGCAGGTGGCTCTGTTTTTACGTCAACCAGCGAAAAATCAATAGAACACCTGTTTGAAAAGTGCGGTTTTGCGGAAAAGTGGGCGTTTTTTGCAATTTTTAGCGCTTTTCACTCGAAAAAAAATTCTTGCAATTTAGGTCACTTCTGCGTATACTAAAAACACTGGTGGGGAAAAGTGGGTAATTAGTGCAATTTAGTGTCATTAGAACCCATGAAATCCCAAAAAGAGGGGCGAAGGGGGGCGGCATCCATGGCGCGGCTGCTGGGAAAATCCAACAACAGCATCGACTCCAAGGGCCGCCTGGTCATTCCCTCCGCTATGCGCGAGGCGCTGGGAGACACCTTTTACATCACCATTGGCGCGGAGCACTGCCTCACGATCTATCCCCAGGCCAAGTGGGAGCAGATGTCTGAGGAGATGGACGATTTGAGCTACACCGAGATGCGGGCCCTGACGCTGCTGTATGCCAACGCCGTGCAATGTGAGCCGGACGGGCAGGGGCGGGTGCTGATTCCCGCCAACCTGCGCAGCCACGCGGGACTGAAAAAGACCGCCACCATCGTGGGCCTGAATTCCTTTGCCGAGATCTGGGACGAGCAGACCTGGACGGAGCGGGAGCGGCGGATGCTGGAGAGCGACGACATGGCCGCCGCCATGGACGCCCTGGCCCGCGCCCGCCGCAGCCGCGGGTGAGCGCCTATGGAATACACCCACAAGCCCGTTATGCTTGCCGAGTGCATGGAGCTTTTAAACATCCGCCCCGACGGGGTGTATGTGGACGGAACTCTGGGCCGGGCCGGGCACTCCCGGGAGATTGCCCGGCGGCTTGCCACGGGGCGGCTGCTCTGCATCGATCAGGATATGGCCGCCATCCGGGCGGCGGAGGAACGGCTGGCGCCCTGGCGGGAGCGTGTAACGCTGGTTCACGGTAATTTTTCACAGTTGGGAGATATTCTGCAGGAGGCGGGCATCTCCGGTGCGGACGGGATGCTGTTCGACCTGGGCGTGTCCTCCCCACAGCTGGACGACGCGTCCCGGGGTTTTTCTTACATGCAGGACGCTCCGCTGGACATGCGGATGGACGACGCCGCTCCGTTGACGGCCCGGGAGATTATAAACACCTGGAGTTATGAGGAGCTGAGGCGTGTTTTGTATGACTACGGCGAGGAGCGGTATGCCCCCGCCATCGCAAGGGCCATTGTCCGGGCGCGGGAGACTGCCCCGGTGGAGACCACTTTTGCTCTGGTGGATATTGTCCGCAGGGCCATGCCCCCGGCGGCGCTGCGGGAAAAGCAGCACCCGGCCAAGCGGACCTTTCAGGCCATCCGCATTGCCGTAAACGGCGAGCTGGACGTGCTGCCGCCCATGCTGCGGGCGGCGGCAGAGGCGCTGAACCCGGGCGGCAGGCTGGCGGTAATCACCTTCCACTCGCTGGAGGACCGCATCGTGAAGCGGGCCATGCAGGATATGGCCAGAGGCTGCACCTGCCCGCCGGAGTTTCCGGTGTGTGTGTGCAGGAAAAAGCCAAAGCTGAAGCTGCTGACCAGAAAGCCCGTAACGCCCGGCGCGGCAGAGCTGCAGGAAAATCCACGGGCCCGGAGCGCCAAGCTCCGGGGGGCGGAAAAGTGCGAACCATTTGATCTTTGACCGGCAACTTGCAGCGGGATAAACCATCCCGCATTCACGAATGAAAGGGGGAATCGGCCATGGCTTCCGCAGCACGGGATCTGCGCTCCCGTAGCGGCCGCACGCCGCCGGTAGACGGCAATCTGGCCCGCAGCCTTGACTGGGAGGTCCGGGAGCGGGAGCTGCGCCATGCCGGCGAGACCCCCCGCCGCCGGGAGGCGGCGCAGGAGAGGCCGAAGGTACGCAGTCTCCCCAAGGTGCAGCTGCGTCAGGCCCAGCGGGTGTCGGTGCTGGCGGTGCTGAGTGCCGCCGTGGTGGCGGCACTGGCGGTGCTGGTGCTGCTGAACTACATTCAGCTCACCGTTCTCTCCAGCGGCGTGGTGGAGCTGCGGGAGGAGCTGAAGGCGCTGGAGAAGGAGAATGTGATTCTCACCACCCAGTATGAGCAGATGTATGACCTTGCCACCGTGAAGGCGGCGGCGGAGGCGGCCGGTATGGCAAAGCCCAGCAGCAGCCAGGTCTATTATGTGGATATCTCCGGCGGTGATACCGCCGTGGTCCACCGGCAGCAGGAGAAGGGCCTTTTGGACGGGCTGCTGGATTCGCTCCACCACGGAATCTACGCGGTGGTGGAATATTTTGATTGATCCGCGCACTATAGTTGTTTGAAGATTACTTGGAGGGGAGTGAGAAGGCGGGTTCTTCTTGCTCCCTGAATTCCATGTGATAAAGAGCGGAACTTGGCGGGCCGGAGGACGCACCGGCCAAAAGGAGAGTAGTATGGCAAACCGTTCCCCAGACCCCAAAAGAAAGAGCGACGCGGCCCGCAGGGCAAATCAGGTGATCCGCAGCCGGACCGTGCTGGTGATGCTGCTGCTGGGCATTGTCACCTTTGTGCTGCTGTTCTGGAAGCTGTATGACCTGCAGATCCGCCGGCACGACGACCTGCAGACCAGGGCCGCCGTGCAGCAGACCCGGGAGACCTCGGTGGGCGCCTCCCGGGGCACCATTTATGACCGGAATTACCACTCCCTGGCCACCTCTGCCACAGCGGAGACCGTGTGCATCTCCCCCCTGGAGCTGGCGGCATATGTGGAAAAGCAGGAGGAGGCCAACCGCACCGCCCGGGAGCTGGCGGCGGAGAAGGGCGAGACCTATGTGCCGGCGGCGGTGCGGGACGAGGGGTATGTGGCCCGGGGCCTGAGCCGGATTCTCGGCGTGGACGAGGAGCGCATTTTGAAGATGTGCGCCGACACCCGCAGCAAGTACAAAGAGGTGAAAAAGCGGGTGGAGCAGGAGACTGCCGACGAGGTCCGCCGCTTTATCAACGGAGAGATCGACGACGCGGGAAACGAGCTGACCTTTATCGACAATCAGGGGCGGACCCGTCTGCTGTCCGATCCCAAAAGGGCCCCCTCCTCTCTTCAGGGGATCTTTCTGGTGGCGGACTCCAAGCGCTACTATCCCTATGGGACGCTTGCCTCCAGCGTGGTGGGCTTTGTAAACGGTGAAAATCAGGGGGCCTACGGTCTGGAGTCCAAGTTCAACGACGTGCTGGAGGGGACCAGCGGCTATACCGTCACCGCCAAAAACGCCCGGAACACCGATCTGCTGTTTCAGTATGAGCAGTATATCGACGCCGAAAACGGCTATGACATGGTGCTCACACTGGATACGCGGGTCCAGGCGGCGCTGGAAAAGGGCATTGAGGGCATGCTGGAGAAATTCGGCGCCAAAAACGGCGGCACCGGCATTGTGATGGACGTGAACAGCGGCGCCATCATCGCCATGGCGTCCTATCCCAACTTTGACCCCGGCGACTACAGCACCGTGCACGACGAGAAGCTGTTGGCTACGGTGAATGAGGAGCTGGCGGCGCTGGAGGCAAAGCGGGACACCTATGAGAGCGAGAAGGCCTACAGCGAGGCTGTCAACGCGGTGTGGCAAAAGGCACAGGGCCTGCAGTGGCGCAACCGCTGTGTCAGCGATACCTATGAGCCTGGTTCCACCTTCAAGCCCATCACCCTGGCGGTAGCGCTGGAGGAGGGTATTGTGAATATGAACTCCACCTTCAGCTGTTCCGGCTCCATCATGGTGCAGGGTTGGGATAAGGCCTTCAACTGCTCAAAAAGGTCCGGACACGGCACCCAGGTTTTGAAGGTGGCGACAGGCAACTCCTGCAACCCGGCGTTTATCACCATTGGGTTGAAAATCGGCACCAAGACGTATTACAAATATCTCCAGTCCTTTGGCCTTATGGAGCCCACCGGCTTTGATATGGCGGTGGGAGAGGGCCACGGCATTTTTGCCGATGAGAAAACCTTTAACAGCAATGTGGTCTCTCTGGCCTCCTACGCCTTCGGCCAGACCTTCAACGTCACGCCTCTGGAGCTCATCCGGGCCCAGGCGGCCTGCATCAACGGCGGCTATCTCTACACGCCCTATGTGGTGGACCAGATCCTGGACAGCGACGGCAATATCATCCAGCAGCACGGGGCCGCCGTCCCCGTCCGCCAGGTTATCAGCGAGGAGACCTCCGCCCACGTGCGGGAGTGCCTGGAGTATGTGGTGGCAGAGGGCAGCGGCAAAAACGGCCAGGTAAAGGGCTACCACATCGGCGGCAAGACCGGCACCGCCGACAAAACCGGCACCCAGACAGACAGCAACCCCCGGGGCGACGTGGTGGTCTCCTTCATGTGCTTTGCTCCGGTGGAGGATCCCCAGTATATCATGCTCATCACTATGGATACGCCCAGCCGAAACACCGGCACCTATGTCTCCGGCGGCCAGATGGTGGCCCCCGTGGCCAGCCGGATTATGAGCGAGATATTGCCGGACCTGGGCATTGAGCCGGACTATACCTCAGATGAGCTGCTGGTAGCCGACGCGCCGGTGCCGAATGTGGTGGGGCTGTCCGCCGCGGACGCTAAGACGAAGCTGGAAAGCGCGGGCTTTGCCAGCCGCACGGTGGGCAGCGGGGAGACTGTTACCGACCAGACCCCGGTGGGCGGCGCCATTGTGCCCAACGACGCGGTGGTGGTGCTGTATCTGGGCGAGGAGAAGCCCGGCGGCCCCAGCACGGTGCCGAATGTTACGGGCAAGACCGCGGCGGAGGCCAACCGCCTGCTGACCAATGCGGGGCTGATTATGAAGGTGGCTGGCACGACGGCCACGAGTTCCGGCAACGTCCACGCCATCTCCCAGAGCGTGCTGGAGGGGACGGAGCTGCCCGCCGGCAGTGTGGTGACGGTTTGGTTTGGCGACAACTCTGTGCTGGACTGAGCCGGACGCCGAGGCAATGACAGTTTTTGCGCTGTTTTTGGCACCTTCTCCCGTATACTTTGCGGTTTCTGCCGTCTATAATGGGAGACGATTACAAGGGAAGAGGTGCGGTTTTATGAAATTGAAGGAGCTTTTACAGGGGATCCCCGTTCTCTCAGCCACGGCGGACATGGATATGGATATCGCGGATGTGAGCTACGACTCCCGGACGGTGCGGTCCGGCGAACTGTTTGTGGCCATGACCGGCTATGCCGCGGACGGCCACGCCTATATCGGCAGGGCCGCGGCGGCGGGGGCGGCGGCGGTGCTGTGCGAAAAGATTCCGGCGGAGGCGCTGCCCTATGTGCAGGTGGCGGATTCCCGCAGGGCGCTGGCGGCGGTGGGCGGGAACTTCTTTGACCACCCGGCGGACAGCATGACCATGGTGGGCGTCACCGGCACTAACGGCAAGACTACCACCACCTATCTGCTCAAGGCCATTTTAGAGCAGGCCGCCGGGGCCAGGGTGGGCCTGATCGGCACCAATCAGAACATGATCGGGCACGAGAGCATTCCCACGGAGCGCACCACGCCGGAGTCCTTTGAGCTGCAGCGGCTCCTGGCCCGGATGCGGGATGCGGGCTGCACCCATGTGGTGATGGAGGTCTCCTCCCACGCCCTGGCGCTGGACCGGGTGTACGGTGTGCGCTACGCCGTGGGGATCTTTACCAATCTCACCCAGGACCACCTGGATTTTCACAGCACCATGGAGGCCTATTGCGACGCAAAGGCCATCCTGTTTCAAAACTGCGATACCGGCGTCTGCAACGCCGACGATCCCTGGACGCCCCGCCTGCTGCGCCATGCCGCCTGCGGCGTGATCGCCTACGCCGAGAAGGCGGCGGCGGATCTGCGGGCGGAGGACATTGACCTGGGGGCGGACCATGTGGCCTTCACGGCGGTGACGGCGGCGGAGCGCGTTCCTGTGCGGGTCAATATCCCGGGCCGGTTTATGGTGTACAACGCCCTGGATGTGCTGGGAGCGGCCATGGCCCTGAAAATTCCTCTGGAGAAGAGCGCCGGGGTCCTCGCCGGAGCGCCCCCGGTGAAGGGGCGGGTGGAGGTGGTCCCCACCCCCGGAAAGGACTACACCGTTTTGATTGACTACGCCCACAGCCCCGACGGGCTGGAAAACGTGCTCTCCTCCGTAAAGGGGTTTGCCAGAGGGCGCACCGTGGCCCTGTTTGGCTGCGGTGGCGACCGGGACAAAACCAAGCGGCCCCAAATGGGCAAAATCGCCGCGGAGAACGCGGATTTTCTGGTGGTCACCACCGATAATCCCCGCACTGAGGACCCACAGACCATTATCGACGGTATTCTGCCCGGCCTGGAGGGGACCAGCACGCCCTATGTGGTGGTGGTGGACCGGGTGGAGGCCATCCATTGGGCGATGGACCACGCAGAGCCGGGGGATGTGATCGTCCTCTGCGGCAAGGGCCATGAGACGTATCAGGAAGTAAACCATGTAAAGCGGCACATGGATGAGCGGGAGATCGTGGCGGAGCATCTGGCCGGCGGAAGATAGACCGCCGGAGGGCGGGCTGCCGGAAAGTAAGCCGCCGGACGTTGGCGGCAGGAGAGGGAAAAAAGACGTATGGATATGACAATTTGGAGCGCGGCCGCGGCGGGCTTTTTGCTGACGCTGGCAATCGGCTGGTTTTTGATCCCGGAGCTGCGGAAGCTGAAGGCCGGGCAGGAGATCCGGGCCGACGGCCCAACCTGGCACAGGGCAAAGGCGGGCACGCCCACCATGGGCGGCATCATGTTTATTGTTGGCGCGGGAGTGGCGGTCTTCGTCCTGGGCTGGCGGCGGATGCTGGCGGGGGACTTTGCCCACCTGTACGTCTATCTGTTTGCACTGTGCTTTGGGCTCATCGGCTTTGTGGACGACTACCGCAAGGTGCGCCAGCACCAGAACGAGGGGCTCACCGCCAGGCAGAAGTTCCTGCTCCAGCTGGCGGCGGCCATCCTGTTTTTAAGCCTGATGCGCTATGAGGGGCTGCTGACCAACCGGCTGTATGTTCCCGGCCTGCAGCTGAATATCACCGTGAACTGGGTGGTGTATCTGGCATTTGCCGCCTTTGTCATCGTGGGGGCCGTGAACGCCGTGAACCTCACCGACGGTATCGACGGGCTGGCCTGCAGCGTGACCTTTGTGGTGATGGCGTTTTTCACCGCCGCGGCGGCCATGTGGCGCCTCACGTCCCTGGCGCTGTTTCCGGCGGCTTTGGCGGGGGGGCTGGCGGCCTTCTTCGTCTACAACCACCATCCGGCCAAAACCTTTATGGGCGACACCGGCAGCCTCTTTTTAGGCGGCGCGGTGGCGGCGCTGGCCTTTGCCATGGATATGCCGCTGATTTTGATCCCGGTGGGCATTGTCTATATTGTAGAGACGCTGTCCGATATCATCCAGGTGGCGTATTTCAAGGCGACGCACGGCAGGCGTTTTTTTAAAATGGCGCCCATCCACCACCACTTTGAGCGGTGTGGCTGGAGTGAGGAGAAGATTGTGGCCGTGTTCAGCGGTGTGACGCTGGTGTTCTGTGTTCTGGCGTATCTCGCCATACAGGGGCGGCATTGAGTTTGCAACGGACAGTTGAGAGGAAGGAGGGAGCCTATGGTAGATACAAGGCGGCGGCGCAGGTCCATAACCCGGGAGGAGGCTCTGGCCCGGCAGGCAAAGCGGCAAAAGCAGCAGGAGCGGGAGCAGCTGAACCGGGAGATGGCCAGGGGGCCGATTGATCTGCCCTTCTGCCTGCTGGTGCTGCTGCTGATGGGTATCGGCCTTGTAATGCTGCTCTCCGCCAGCTTCCCATCCGCCTATTACGACGATAACGACCCCATCAAGTACTTCCGGCAGCAGGGCGTTTTTGCCATTGCCGGGGTGGCGTCCATGTTCTTTATCGGCAAGATCAACTACCAGCGCTTCCGGGGGGCGGCGAAGGCGCTGCTGTATTTGTCCATCGTATTGCTGGTGCTGGTCATCGTGCCGGGCAACCCCATCGCCCTCTCCGCCAACAACGCCACCCGCTGGCTGGGCATTCGGGGCACCGCCTTTCGTTTTCAGCCCTCCGAGGTGGCAAAGATGGCGGTGGTGCTGTATTTTTCCGACACCATCTCCAAGAAGAAGGATAAGATGAACACCACCCGTTACGGCATTACGCCCTATGTGCTGATTTTGGGTGTGATCTCCATTTTGATGATGCTGGAGCCCCACCTGTCCGGCACGGTGCTGATTTTGGGCGCCGGCGCGGTGTTGATGCTGGTTGGCGGCATCAACCTCACCTGGGTGGTGGGCGCGGTGGCGGGGGCCGGCTCCATTGCGTATCTCATGTTCTCCGGCGTCATCAAATACGGCCAGTCCCGTCTGGCCATGTGGCAGAACCCCTGGCTGGATGCCCGGGGCGACGGCTATCAGCTGGTGCAGAGCCTGTACGCCATCGGCTCCGGCGGCCTGTGGGGCGTGGGACTGGGCAAGAGCCGGCAGAAATTTTTGTACCTGCCGGAGGAGCACAACGACTTTATCTTTGCCATTGTCTGCGAGGAGCTGGGCCTTATCGGCGCGTCCATCATCATGCTGCTCTTTGCGGCGCTGATTCTGCGGGGGTTCTGGATTGCCCTCCACGCAAGAGACCGGTTTGGCAGCCTTATGGTGGTGGGCGTTACCACGCTGCTGGCCATGCAGACCTTTTTGAATATCGGCGTGGTCACGGGATTGCTGCCCACTACGGGTATCTCGCTGCCGTTTTTCAGCTACGGCGGCACGGCGCTGATGATTCAGCTGGCGGAGATGGGCGTGGTATTGAGCGTATCCCGGCAGATGAAGCCCACGAAGGCGGGCTGAGGCAAAAGCGCCGGGAGAGGCGAAAATTTCCGGTGAAAGTGGTGAGCGAATGGCGAAAAAGCTCAATAGGGTAATCTTTACCTGCGGGGGAACGGCGGGGCATGTGAATCCGGCCATCGCCCTGGCGCAGCTGATGCACCGGAAGAATCCCGGAACGGAGTTTTTATTTGTAGGCGCGGAGCGGGGACTGGAAAAGGACCTGATCCCCAAGGCGGGATACCGGTTTCGCACGGTACATATCTCCAGTTTTCACCGCTCCTTGAAACCGAAAGAGATCGAACACAATCTGGTCTCTGTGGGGAATCTGGTGCGAGCGCCCCATGAGGCCCGGAAGATCTTGCGGGAGTTTCCGCCCGATGTGGTGGTGGGCACCGGCGGCTATGCCAGCTATCCCATGGTAAAGGCCGCGGCCAGGGCCGGCATCCCCACGGCGGTGCATGAGTCCAATATGGTGCCGGGACTGACCACCGAAATGCTGGAACCCTTTGCCGACCGGGTGATGGTGGGCTTTGAGTCCTGCAGGCAGCACTACCGCCACCCGGAAAAGGTCATTGTCACCGGCACGCCGGTGCGGGGTGATTTTTTTGAGCTGACCCGGGAAGAGGCGAAGAAAAAGCTGGGTATAGACAGCGGCCGGCTGTTGCTGGTCTCCTTTTGGGGGTCCTTGGGGGCCTCCGGCATGAATGAGCAGATGGCGGACTTTTTGGCCCTGGAGGCGGCGAAGGAACCCTTTTGCCATATCCACGGCGCGGGGGAGGCGGGATATCCCGTGCTCTGCCGGCTGCTGCGGGAGCGGGGGGTGGACCTGGCGGCTCACCCGGCGCTGGAGGTCCGGGAGTATATCTATGACATGGCGGCGGTTATGCGGGCGGCGGATCTGGTGATCTGCCGGGCGGGGGCCTCCACCATCAGCGAGCTGACGGCCCTGGGGGTGCCGGCGCTGATTGTGCCCTCCCCCTACGTCACCAACAACCACCAGGAGAAAAATGCCCGGGCACTGGAGAAGGCCGGCGGCGCAGTGGTGCTGCTGGAAAAGGACAGCTCCGGCCAGGCGCTGTTTCAGGCGGCCTGCGGCATCCTCCACGACGAAAAGCGGCGCGCCGGTATGGCACGGGCCATGGCAGCGCTTGGCATTCGGGACGCCACAGAGCGCATTTATCAAACGGTTTTAGACCTCTGCCAGTAACCAGTTTTTCTCCGTATCCATAGGATAGAGAGACCAATTTTGGATACGGAGGGGAACCTATATGAGCCAGCTTTTGGTGCGGGGCGGCCACAGCCTCGCGGGAGAGGTGAGCATCCAGGGCGCAAAGAACGGCATACTGCCCATTCTGGCGGCCACGCTGCTGACGGGAGATCAGGTGGAGCTGCGGGGCTGTCCCCGGCTGCGGGATGTGAACGCATCCATTCGGATTCTGGAGGCCCTGGGCTGCAGCGCCCGCTGGGAGGGGGACAGCCTGTTGGCAGATACTGCCGGCTTGAATGGCTGCACGATCTCTGATATACTGATGCGGGAGATGCGCTCTTCCGCCATCTTTCTGGGAGCGGTGCTGGCCCGGTGCGGGGAGGCGGAGATGAGCTATCCCGGCGGCTGTGAGCTGGGGCCCCGGCCCATCGATCTGCACCTGGCGGGTCTGCGGACCCTGGGGGCGGAGATCACGGAGAGCGGCGGCGTACTCCA
The DNA here is from genome assembly GCA_950097035.1 of uncultured Oscillibacter sp. Lineage (GTDB taxonomy): Bacteria > Bacillota > Clostridia > Oscillospirales > Oscillospiraceae > Oscillibacter. The sequence goes on along the minus strand of CATNDT010000004.1, from coordinate 32,562 downwards.
CTGCAAAGCCGCCTGCCTGCGGGGCCGGGATCTGATTTTGAGCCTGCCCTCCGTGGGAGCCACGGAAAACCTGATGCTGGCCGCCTGCGGGGCGGAGGGCGTCACCACCATTGCAAACGCAGCCCGGGAGCCGGAGATTGTGGATCTGCAGAACTTTTTAAATGCCTGCGGCGGCGCGGTGTCCGGCGCGGGGACCTCCGCCGTCACGGTGGAGGGGAGGCGGCCGCTGCACGGCTGCGCCTATCAGGTGGCGCCGGACCGCGTTGTGACGGCTACTTATCTCTGTGCGGCAGCCTCTGCCGGCGGGGAGATTTACTTACGAAATGCAAGAGAGAACCACCTTGCCACCGTTACCGCGGCGCTGCGGGAGGCGGGGTGTGACATCCGGGCAGATCGGGCGGGCATCGCCTGCACCTGCCGGGAGCGGCTGCGGAGCATCCGCTCCGTGCGCACGGCCCCCTATCCGGGCTTTCCCACAGACGCCCAGGCGGTTTTGATGGCCGCGCTGCTGCGCAGCCGGGGAGCCACGGTGTTTGAGGAGACGATTTTTGAAAACCGCTACCGCCATGTGGACGAACTGATCCGCATGGGGGCGGATATTCAGGTGGCCGGCCGGGTAGCGGTGGTTACCGGAACCGAAAAGCTGCACGGCGCACCCGTGCGGTGCACGGACCTGCGGGGCGGCGCGGCGCTGTGTGTGGCGGCCCTGGCGGCGGAGGGGGAGACCGCTGTGGGTGAGATCGCCCACATTGACCGCGGCTATGAGAGCATTGAGCGGGATCTGCGGACTCTGGGGGCGGACATCGTCCGGACAGAGATGGGGATATAGGAGATATAGACAGGTATGGCGCGACGGAGAAAAAACAACCGGCGGAGAAGGGGAAGATCTGGCTTCCTCTATAAGCTGCTGTCTGTTTTGGCAATCTGCGCCTGCCTGATTGCGGCGCTGACGCTGTTTTTTCGGGTGGATACCGTGGTGGTTACCGGGGGCGTCCGCTATACGGAGGAGGAGCTGCGGGCGGCCTCCGGCGTTGAGGCTGGGGCCAATTTGCTGCTGCTGAACAAGGCGCGGATTGCCGCAGGTATGACGGATGCGCTGCCGTATATCAAGGAGATCAGCAGCATCAGCAAAAAACTGCCGGACACCCTGGTAATCGAGGTGGAGGAGTGCGGGACGCCCCTGGCAGTGGTGCAGGAGGGTATTGCCTGGCTTATCAGCCCCACACACTCCGGCCGGGGCAAGATTGTGGAGCAGATGCCGGCAGCCTCCGCCATCGCGGCCGGCTACGGCGTGATCGACGGCTGCCAGCTGCTGGCGCCCTCTGTGGGCACAAGGCCTGCCCTGCCCACGGAGAACGCCTTTCAGCAGACCAGTCTCTTGAACCTGATGAACGCGCTGGAGACCGCCGGGATGCTGGAGCGGGTGGACGCCGTTCATCTGGGAGATCCGTCTGAGCTCACCGTGGAGCTGGATGGCCGTTTTACCGTGCGCCTAAGTTACAATGCTGACTATGAGCGTAAGCTCAAAAAGCTGGAGTGGAGCCTGGAGGAGGGCGTGATTCAGGACAATATGGTGGGTACTTTTGACATGCGGGGAGACAGCCGGGATTACTTCCAGCAGGTGATCAACTAGAAAAAAGCGGGTGTTTTTCACTTCTTTTGCAAAAAAGCGGCGAAAAGGCAGCCGGGGTACTTGACCGAAACAGAAAAGTGTCATACAATAGATAAAATGATATGAGATACAGGATATTGTGGAGAGCGCCGGATATTTTCCCACTTTTCTACAAATGATAGCAGGAGGCAGCACTATGGCATTTGGAATGGAGACAGGGGCCGACACGGTCGTCAATATCAAGGTGATCGGCGTTGGCGGCGGCGGCAATAACGTAGTCAACCGCATGGTCCGTTCAGGCACCAAGGGCGTAGATTTTGTGGCGGTGAATACGGATAAGCAGGCGCTGAATGTTTCCAGTGCCACCGATAAGATCCAGATCGGCGAAAAGCTGACTCACGGCAAGGGCGCCGGCGCAGACCCGGAGGTGGGCCGCAAGGCCGCCGAGGAGAGCCGCAACCAGATCGCAAAGGCGCTGGAGGGAGCGGACATGGTGTTTATTGCCGCCGGTATGGGCGGCGGCACCGGTACCGGCGGCGCGCCCATTGTGGCGGAGATTGCCAAGGAGATGGATATCCTCACCGTGGGCGTGGTCACAAAGCCCTTTGGCTTTGAGGGCCCCCGGCGGATGCGGGCGGCCGAGTCCGGCATTGCCGAGCTGGAGGGAAGGGTGGACTCTCTGGTCATCATTCCCAACGAGCGGCTGAAGTACGCCACCGACCAGAAGGTGACCTTTGCAAATGCCTTTGAGATCGCGGACGACGTGCTGCGCCAGGCGGTGCAGTCTATTTCCGATCTGATCCGGGACACCGGCTTTATCAATCTGGACTTTGCCGATGTCACCGCCATTATGAAAAATGCCGGCATGGCCCACATGGGCGTGGGCCGGGCCGCCGGAAAGGGAAAAGCCGAGGAGGCCGCCAAAATGGCCATCTCCAGCCCCTTGCTGGAGACCTCTATCGAGGGGGCCAAGGGCGTGCTGATCAACATCACCGGCTCTATGGATATCGGCCTGGAAGAGGTGGAGCAGGCCGCCGACCTGGTTCGCGTGGCTGTGAATCCGGACGCGCTCACTATTTTTGGCGCCGCCTTTGACGAGACCATGGACGACGAGATCCGGGTCACTGTGATTGCCACCGGCTTTGACAAGGACGCCGGGCTGCTGCCCAAGGTGGAGACCGCCCAGAACGGGGCGAAGGCCGCTCCGGAACCGGTTCCCCTGGGCGAGGAGGATGTGCCCAAGGAGGACGACCCCTACGAGGAGATTTTCAAGATTTTCAATCAGCGCAATTAATATAGAAAATTCCGGAAAAACCCGCAGGCTTTTACCTGCGGGTTTTCTTTGCACCCTCACAGGCCGGGCAAGATAGATTTTGCCATGGACGCGCTGCCGCTTTTTGCAAGGTGTGTTTTTGTCCGCGGGGCAAATCATAAGAGTGCCGCCGGCAGAAAGCTGCTGGTGGCGGTGATTTGAAAGGGGTGATTGCATTGTATGAGGCATTTAAACATGCGAAGCGGGCGCTGCGGTGGGGTGCGGCAGGCCTGCTTGCCCTGCTGCTCATCTCAGCCGTCCCGGCCCGTGCGGCGGAGATGAGAGAGCCGGATGTCTCCCCCAGGATGCTGGTGCCCGTGGGGCACACGGTGGGGATCAAGCTGTTTTCCAAAGGCGTGGTGGTGGTAAAGCTGCCCGAGGGCGGCACGCCTGCCAGGACCTGCGGCCTTCGCACCGGCGATGTGATTGTGGAGTGCGCCGGTTCTGCGGTGACCTCCACAGAGCAGTTTCAGTCGCTTCTGCAAGAGAGCGGCGGCGGCGAAACGGATTTGCAGATTCGCCGGGACGGCGGCAGCATGACGCTCTCCGTTCTGCCCGCGCAGAATGAGCAGGGGGTTTACTGCATCGGCGCATGGATTCGGGACAGCATGGCCGGCATCGGCACTATGACTTTTTACGATCCCTCCACCGGCGTATTCGGCGCCCTGGGTCACGGGATTACCGACACGGACACGGCGCTGCTGATGCCGTTTTCCAACGGCTCTGTGCTGCCCTCTACGGTGAAGGCCGTGAAGAAGGGGGAGACGGGCGCGGCCGGAGAGCTCCGGGGTGACTTTGACCTCACCGAAGATCTGGGTCCGCTGTACGCCAACACCTCCGCCGGCATCTTCGGCACGCTGAAAACCCAGGGGCTGAAGGACGACGGGGCCATGCCCGTGGGGCGGCCCCAGGCGGGACCGGCCGTCATCCGCGCCAATGTGCGGGGGGACGAGGTGGCGGAGTATGACATTGAAATTTTAAAGGTCATCTCCGGCGGAAACGACGGACGGGACATGGTCATCTCCGTGTCAGATCCCGATCTGGTGGCGGTTACGGGGGGTATCGTGCAGGGCATGAGCGGCAGCCCGATTTTGCAGAACGGGCACATTGTGGGCGCTGTGACCCACGTTTTATTAAATGATCCTACCAAAGGGTATGGAATTTTGATCGATCATATGCTGGAAGCGGCTGGAGACGGCGTGGATTGACCGGAGACAGGCTTTTTGCCCTGTAAAATGGTGCGGCAAATTAAAAATGGTCTGAAAACGGAAGAGACCGGCCCTGTGTGAGCCGGTCTCTTCTGCGAAAATGGATAGAATACGGCCTTGCCCAAACGGCAGCCTGTCTGCCGTTTGCGGGTTATTCCGCCGGAGACACCTGGCTGTTCCACGCCTCCGCACGGTAGCGGGTGTGTTGAATTCCACCGGGATCGTCGTACCGGTATTCTTCCACCGAGTAGTTTTCGGGGCCGTCGTAGAGCCGATCGTTTCCGTCAAAGTAGTATTTTCTTTCCAGCTGGCCGTTGCTGTCATACTCGTTTTTAACGGTGGCATAGCTGCGTCCCCCGGAGATTGCGGGTTTCTGATTGGCGTCCAGATAGCTGGTTCTTATTAAAAGCTCTCTGTCGTAGATATACTTGATGACGGCGTAGCCCACGTCTTTCCGAACAGCGTATTCGTATTCATATTCGGAGTGCCTGCCCAAAAGAAAGTACTCATCCAGAATCAGGTGATTATACTCGTCATAAACCATGTGATTGTACGATACGCCGTAGCCCCTCCGGGGAGACTGCTTTCTGTCAGCGCCATAATAGTAAATAGTTTTGAGATTGCCCCGCCCGTCGTAGAGATATTCAACGCCTGCATAGCCCTCCGTTTTATGGACGGCACGAGCGTCCTCCAGACCGTAGTACCACACGGAGGCAAGGCGTCCGGTAATGTTATAGTCATACTCCTCCACGGCGCAGCCGGTATCCTCGCGGAGACAGAGGGTTTCCTCTGTGTTCAGGTACTGGACCTGATGCAGTTTCCCGTTTTTATAGAAGCTCTTTTTGACGGCGTAGCCGTATTCCCCATGGGCGACGGCAGTTTCCTCACTGTCAAAGAAGCGCTCTTCTGTTTCCAGTCCGCCGGCTATATATTTGGTTTGCACGTGAGCGACTCCCCGGCCCTCCATGGACATAGGCTTGCCGTCAAGCCCCAGATACCAGACATCACTCCGGTTTCCAAAATCGTCATAGGCATAGCGGTAGCCCGCACAGCCCTCGGTTTTGTGGAGGACCATGTGCATATTCCCATCCAGATAGATCCTGGAAATTTCCCGCCCCAGCTCATCGTATTCCTGGCGAAGGGCGGCATAATTGCCATCCAGCAGGATCGGGCGGTTCTCCTCATCCAGATACCGGGTTTCCTGGCAGCCCTTTTGAAAGCTTACCTCATAGGCGGAATACCCGCCCTGCCGCAGCGTGGGCCGGTGCCCGGCGTCAAAATACCGCCGGTAGACGCAGTTTCCATCCTCATAGCGGCTTTCAAAGGAGGAGTAGCCCCATTCCCTGTGATAGGCGGGCTGTTCCTCCTCGTTGAAATATTGCCGCTGAATCTCGTTTCCCTCCGCGTCGTATTCCGAGTGTTCATGGGCGTAGCCCTTGTCGCTCCGGACCATGGGCTTTTCGTCAAGGCCCAGAAACCAGATATCCGTCTGGTTTCCCCAGACATCATAGTCGTACTGAAAACCGGCGCAGTGCCACTCGCTTGTGCAGATGGGCTGGTATTCCCGTCCAAAATAGAGGGTGCGGAGCAGCTTTCCAAAGGGGTCGTATTTATTTTTTACCTGGGCGGCTCCATAGTTGTTCCGAAGAACCGGATGGCCGTCAGGACCAAAATAGGCGGCTTCCAGAAGATTTCCCTGCGCGTCGTGGAGGAAGGTGGCCCGGGCATAGCCGCTCTCGATCCAAACGGCAGGGCGGGCATCACCCCCATCCAGATAATACCGCTCCTCGCTCAGGTGGTCCAGCTCGTCGTAGTCGTAGCAAGCATGGGCATAGCCCTTGTCCAACTGGACCATCCAGCCGAAATCCGGGGCGGTGCACCAGATGTCCGTCCGGTTGCCCCGCCCGTCGTAACGGTAGACAAAGCCGGCGCAGCCCCTGCTTCGGCAGATTACCAGAGGGGCCGCTTTGTCGGGCTCCTCCGCCAGGCCGTAGTAGCGCTCCCGAACCAGCTGGCCGAACTGGTTATACCTGCTTTCATATGCGGCGTAGCCCTCGTCGGCGCGGAGCATAGGAGCCTCGTTCTCATCGAAATAGCTGCGCATTACGCATGTTCCCTGGGCAAATTTCTGACGGATGTGGTGGAACGCCCCCTCCTTCGCGGCGGCGGGGGTTTTCTCCCCGGCGTCCGCGTAGTACCAGATTTTTTCCGCCTCGCCAAGCGAGTTATATTCGGAGTGGATGTGGGCGTAGCCCTTGTCCTCGCGGATCATAACGCCCCCATTGGGGTGGAGATAGAAGGTGTCTGTCCGGTTCCAGGCGTCGTCATAGCCATATTGAAAACCGGCGCAGTGCTCTTTTTTGTGGAGAACCGGTTCATCATCTTTTCCGTAATAGCGCTCAGCAATCAGCCGCCCCAGATCGTCGTATTCCAAGAGGATCGCGGCGCAGCCCGTCTCCCGGTTCAAAACCGGGTTGCCCTGGGCGTCAAAATAGCGGGTTTCCGTGTGTTTTCCGGCCTGATAGACTTTGGTGTAAGAGGCGTAGCCATACGTGCTCCAGACGGCGGGCCTGCCTGCAAGGTCCAGATAGACCTCGCCGGTGAGATTTCCCGCGCCGTCGTAGCTTTTGCGGATGGCGGCGTCGCAGTAGTCCGGGCGGAGCATGGGCTTGCCGTCGGTTCCCAGGAAATGGACCAGACTTTGCCGGCTGCGTTGGTCATACTCATAGGAAAAGCCTGCACAGCGGTATTGCCAGGAAAGGACGGGCCGTTCCTCCCCGTCGTAGTAGAGGGTCTTTTTCAGAAGGCCCGCGTCGTTATACCAGTGCTTTGCAATCGCATAGCCCCGGTCCGTCCGTATGGTGAGGACCTTCTCTCCGTCCTGATAGCGGCTGTAGTAGCGGTTTTCCACGCAGTGTCCGCTCTCATCATAGATATCCTCAAATGCGGTATAGCCCCGGCCTTTGTAGAGGGCCGGTGTTTTCCCGTCGGCGGCGAAGTAGCTCTTTGAGAAAAGGTTTCCCCGGGGATCGTAGGCCATGTGGATCTCGGCGAAACCGAGATCCGGGCGGATCAGGGCGTTTTCGTCCAGACCCAGGTAGCGCACAAGGATTTTCTGGCCCTCCTTATTGTAATCGTAGAAAAAGCCGGCGCACTGATAATAGGGACTGATGACCGGCCGGCCCCTCTCGTCACGGTAGCGTTCTGATTCGAGACGCCCCTCATCGTCGTAAGTATAGAGAACGGTGGCGTAACCATAGTCGTTTCGCCGGGTGGGATTGTCGTGCTCATCATAGAAGTGGGCCTCTTTTTTGCTGCCGTCTTCATTGAGTTCAAACTTGAAAGAGGCATAGCCCCGCTCCTTCCAGAGCATCGGTTCATCGTTGAGGCCAAAGAAGCGCTCGCCGGTTAAAACGCCCTCGTCGTTATAGTTTTTTTCCGTATAGGCGAAGCCATAGCCGTCTCCGCGCAGCATATTTTCGCCGTCCGGACCGAGGAAAAACATCTTCCACTCGTTGCCTGCGCCGTCATACTCGTATTTAAATCCGGCGCACGCGTACTCGTTGTGGATGACCGGTTCCTGGTTCTCTCCGTAATAGCGGATGGTTTCCCGGCGGCCCTGGCCGTCGTAGGTGTAGCGGATGACGGCGTAGCCCGTGTCGTTTCGCGCCAACAGTTTCCCGTTCGGACCGTAATAGTACCGGGCGGAGAGCCGGCCGTTTTCATACTCGTTTCGCCAGGAGGCGCAGCCGTACCCGTTTCTTAAAACCGGCTCCCCATTCACACCGAAAAAACGAACCTGGACCTGCCGCCCGTTTTCATACTGGTACTTTATAGAGGCGGCGCCGCTCTCCTTCTCCACCGTTGGACGGAGAGCGCCGTCCCGATAGCCCTCAAAGCTTTTTTGCGTCATGCGCCCGTTTTCAAAGCTCCAGTGGATGGCGGCGCACCCGGTATCCAGCCGGTTGACGGGGCGGCCTGCAAGGTCTTTATAGCACTCGAGAATCATATTTCCATCGTCTGCGTACTCGTAGAGGACCTGGAAGACGCCGTAGCCGCTTCGGCAGACAGGCTGATTTTCCTTGTCGTAATAGGTTTCCGAGATCAGCTGTCCGCTTGCGTTATAGCTCCGCTCCACGCTGGTGCAGCCCAGATCTGCCAATTTCGCAGGATTCCTCTCCGGGTCGGTATAGTACTCCCGAACCGTTTCCTGTCCGCTCCGGATGTCACGGCAGTAGGTTACTGAGGCATAGCCCAGCAGCCGATTGGTGACGGGCCTATCCTCTATCCCCCGGTACTCCAGAAGGAGGAGTTTTCCGTCCTCATAGTCGCGGTATACCGCAGCATAGCCCCCGCGGATGAGGCGGGGATTTCCGTCGGCGTCGTGATAGGATTCCCGCCTCAAACGCCCCTGTTCGTGTTCCAGGCGGATTTCTTCACAGCCCTGTTCGTTGGGCGCGCTCCGGCGCTCCGAATCCAGATAGCGGATTTTCCAGACCATACCGTCCCGAAACTCGTGGCGGATGATGGTGTAGGCCCGCCGGGGCGTGTCGCTGCGCGCATCCTCGCCTGGCTCCGGGGACCGGCCGCTGTTCTCCGCTGCGGACGTACGGTTTTCCCGCTCGCCCGGGAGTATGCCCCCTCCGCCCCCTATCAGAGGCTCTTCTTCCAATGGGGTTTCGGAGTCCGGTTGCGGATACCCGGATTCGACTGCCTCCTCCTCGGCGACGGTGACGGTGGATTCCAGACTGATTTCCAGCGCGGTTTCCCGGAAGAGGGACTTTTCCATAGAGAAGCCGATCCAGGTGCTGAAAAACTGCCGGCTTCGCACGGGCAGGTCTCCGGCGCCAAAGAAGTCCTCCCGGATCAGCCGTCCGTTTGCCGGGTCATAGCTGTAGGCGTATTTGTAGACGCCGTTCTTGTCCTGACACCAGTTTTCGTTGCGGTCCATCTGCCGGCGGTATGCAAGCTGCCCGTCGTCATTGTAGCGGTCCATCTGCCGGCGGTATGCAAGCTGCCCGTCGTCATTGTAGTGGATGTCCTCGTAAAAGACGCCGTGGAACCCCTCGGTTTTCTCTTTTCTTTCCTGGTCGCTGTAATAGCGCAGGCCGCAGAGACGCCCGTCTGTGTCGTAGTGGAAGGTGACGGTCATAATGCCCAGCTTGTTGCAGATCGGCTCACCCTGGATATCCAGATAGCAAAGGGCGCTGATCCGCCCGTCGGTATCGTAGGAATAGCGTTCGCCGTTTACACCGTAGCGGTTATAGACCTGTGGATTCAGCCTGCGAATCTCGGGGAGGCCTCTGCTGTTGTACAGAGTTTCGATCTGCTGGAAGGCCGCGCTGCTCTCCGCCGGAAGGCTGCCGGCGCCGTAGAAGACATCGATCTGCCGGGAGGTGGAATCGGCCTCTTCCTCCTCGGGAAACAGAAGAAGGGTGGAATTGAAGAGCTGAGGCCGCTCCTCAGACGCATAAGCCGTGATCTTCATCAGGCCCTGGCCGCTTCGCGTCATTTCCAGAAGGAGATTGCGGTTGCTTCCAAAGTAACGAATGCGCGTTGGCTCCTTAAAGTTGTGGCTCTTCGCTGTGAAAAAGCCCTCCCAGCCGGACTGGCGGTAGAACTCCTTGTCCTCTGTGGTTTGATAGTCCACCTCAATGCGGGCCGGGGGCTGGAAAAAATCCATGCCGTAGGCGCTGGAATAATGGCGCATAAGCTCCACCTGCCCCCAGTCATTCTCGTAGCTTAGCGTCATGTATCCCAGGCCCGGGCGGTTTACCACCTTCCAATAGCCTGTGAGATGCCGGCACTCCGCCAGGGTGAGGGGCTCCCCGGCCCCGACGGGAACGCCGTAGATCTCTGTGAGAGAGGCGTAATAGCGGGTTGACCAGCGGAAGTGAAATCCCAATCCCAGGAATATTACCAGAAAAAGTGCCAGAACCAGTGCCCACCGGCGTTCCTTTGTCCGCATAAGGGCCAATCGCTTCTTCCGAATGGTTCCGTTGGCCTTCTCCCAGTCGTGGAGACGGACCAGGAGACAAAAGCCCTCCCACAGAAGAGCGGCCGTCAAAAAGATTATGGCTGCCAGGGAAAACCTGTGCAGACCTTGCCGGCGTTCGTAATCCGCCAAAGCGGAGTTTACAAAGCGCACGGCCATGAGGGCGGCCAGGTTTGTCAAAAGTACCGTCACATCAAAAGTTCCAAGGGTTTTCCGTTTCCGGGCCAGGGCCAAAAGGCACGTCCACAGCTTTCGGCCCTGGCCGCAGAGATCATCCCATATCCCCAGTGCAAATTCCCACAGGCGCGCCAAAAGCGCCCTGTCCGGTTTCCGGCTCTTCCGGCCCTTATCCCGCAGCGTTGTCTTCACTGTCCCACCGCCTTTTCTGTTTTTCTCCATTCTAAGTGATTTTACAGTTTTTTACAACTGCATATGGGGTGAAATTCAGAGACTTTCACTAAACGGCCGCTGCCGGCAGGGGCAAAAGTTCGCGTATAGAACGCCGCAGCTTTATTGGGGATTGCAAATATCTCATATTTGCCTTATACTAATAAGTGTGAGAGTATAACCTGATCGTGTCAATGCTGCCGGATAAGGCGGGCCGGCAGGGCGAGAGGAGCGGTATGAGATATGCTGAAAAACCGGCGGGAAATCGAGTTTGATGTAGACGCCTATACCGCTCGCCTGATCGGGCGGGAAAATGTCTCTAAAATCGAGGGTGCGATACTGGAGCTGGCCAAAAACGCCTACGATGCGGACGCATCGGCGGTATGCTTTTATTATGATGAGAGGGACCGGTCTCTTCTGATCATGGATAACGGCGAGGGGATGACAGAGGAGATTATTCGCCGCCACTGGATGACCATTGGGAATTCCTCAAAAAAGAGCGAATATGTGAGCCGGCAGGGGCGGATCAAAACCGGTGCCAAGGGGATCGGACGTTTTGCGCTGGACAGGATTTCAGAGCGGTGTGAGATGTGGACATCCACCGGACGAGAGACCCTGATTTGGGATGTCTGCTGGAGCGACTTTTCTGACAACAGGCGGATATCGGAGGTAAAGGCCCGGCTGTATGACACGGATGAGGATTTGCTGGACTTTGCCGGAATTACCTGTTGGACAAATCGCGGCATGGCGGCGCTGCTGAGGGGCACGGAGCCGGGGTTTCATGGGACGGGCACCGTATTTCGGCTGACCGCCCTGCATGACGATTGGACTGAGCGGCTGCAGGAGCGGATTTGCCGCCATCTTTCAAATCTTCTCCCGCCGGACGCGGTGGAAAATTTTAAGATCTACTTTTTTAACGGAGCGACGGACCCGGACGCTGCGGAGATCCGGAGCAACAGCGTCGGGCAGTTTGACTATAAGATACTGTTTCAGGTCACGCCCGATCTGGAGGCGTGTGAAAGCCGCCTGGAGATCCGGCTTGTCCGGAATGAGTTTGACGTGGTGGGGAGATTGGATCTTCAGGCGTTGGGCTTTTCCGAGAGGGATGAGGCGTATTTTGCGGGAGAGGAGATTGTGCTGGAGCGGCCGCTGCGGGAGATCATCTCGCAGCCCGATAAGCGGAACCTGATCGGCGGCTTTGGCGGTACGCTCTATTTTAACAAGGTGGCCGCCACGGAAAAGGACAGGCAGAAGTTTTTTTATAAGGATTTTACCGGCAGAAAGAATTTTACAAAGGAATTTGGCGGAATCAAGGTATACCGGGATCATTTTCGGGTGCGTCCCTACGGCGAGTACGGCGACAATGATTTCGACTGGCTGGAGCTCTCCGCCAGAAGGAATCGCCAGCCCGCCGGACTCTCCCATGGGAGCGGCCGCTGGAGAGTGGGCTCCGAGCAGATTATGGGAATTGTCAACATCTCCCGGGAAAACCGAAACCTGGAGGATGACGCCAACCGCAACGGATTGCAGGACGGGCCGGGCCTGATACAGCTCAAAGAGATCCTGCTGGCGGTGATCGACGAGTTTGAGCGGGACCGGCAGCGCGTGGGCCGGCTCCTGGCCAAGTATGACAAAAAGCAGAAGGAGACGGAGCGCGAGCTGGAGGAGCTGAAAAAGCTGGCGGAACAGCGGCGGAAGTGGGAGGAGGAGCAGAAAAAGGAGCCGTTGTCTGCGGACCTCCCCCCGTCGGGCGGAGAGCGGCGTCCTGCGGCCGCGGCCCCCGCGGCAAACCCCATCGAGATGCACAGGCTGGTATCGGATATTCTTGCGGAAAAGGAACAGGCCATTCAGGACCTGCAGGACGAGATTACCATGCTGCGGACTTTGGCAACCACAGGCATCATCACGAATATGTTTATGCATGAGATCCGAACCCTGACGCATAATATTGGTGTGGAGCTGGACTCCGCCTACGAGGCGCTGAAGCTGGATGACGATAAGGAGTACGCGATTCGGCAGATCCTCCGCGCCGTGAGCAGCAAAAAGCACTTTTCCTCCTGGTTTGGCATTACCATCGGGGCCATTAAAAAGGATAAGCGCAGGCGCCGGACTTATCACGTCTGCGAGGCCCTCTCCGGCTTTATGGATGCCTGGCGGGCTGTGCTGAAAAAGAGCGGTGCAGACCTGGAGTTTGCCTGCGACCCGGACTTGAGGCTGCACTGTTTCATTCTGGATCTGGAGAATATTTTCAGCAATCTGATTTCCAACAGCGTCAGCTCCTTTGAACGGGAGAGCGAGATGCCGCTGGAGGAGAAGCGGATCACGATCCGCATTGCGGAGCGGGGCAGCGGCAGTCTTCAAATCGACTATCAGGATACCGGCTGGGGGCTTTCAGAGGTCTACCGAAATCACCCGGAGAGGGTGCTGGAGGCGTTTGAGACAGATAAGAGGATTGCCGGGGATCTGGATGAGGACGGGACGGGAATGGGAATGTGGATCATTAACCAGATCGTGCAGGATTACCAGGGAACGGTGGACCTTTCGGACAACGGGGCTGGAACGGGCGGCTTTCATATCATTATAACAATGGGAGGTCCCAATGATTAAAGTTGGATATATCGACGACGCGCAGGACCAATTTGAAAACTACCAGAGGAAGCTCCGCCGCTGTGATATTGAGCTGGTGGCTTTTGCGGTCAGCGGTGAGAAGGCGGGCTATGTTGACCAGATCTATCAGCACCAGGCCGAGGCGTTGCTGATCGATTATAAAATGGTGGGGACGCTGGGCTATAACGGCAGCGCGTTGATCAGCTATATCAGTGATGTGATACCGGACATCACCTGCTTTATCCTCACCTCTGTAGAGACCACGCATATTACGGATAAGCTGGTGTCGGACGGACAGATCTACAGCAAGGATGTGTTTGATACGGAGGCGGACAACCCTGAACGGATGGAGAGGTTTCAGGCGTTTGTGGAGCATTTGAAGAATTGCGCCGAGGTTTTTCAAAGCCGGCGGAACCTGAAATGCGAGGAGTATGAGGCGCTGCTGCGCAAAAAGCGGGGCGGCCAGTTGTCTGTAACAGAAGAAGAGGAGTTTTGCCGCCTTTACCGCTGCCTGTCCTCCTACGGGATGGTGGAGCGGCTGCCCGAGAGATTTTTGCGGTCGGATTTTGAGCAAAAGCTGGATGATCTGCTGCAAAAGGGAGAGGCGCTTTTACAAAAGAGATAACTTGAGGGGAATTGCAGACCATGAGGGTGCACGGTGGGATTAAGGTCAGACGGCGGGTATATGAAAGTGAGATCGCCCAGGCAAACGCCCGGGATATGCTGATGGAGGACTTTGGCGACCTGTGCGGATATTGCGGGAAAAACCGCCGCTTTTTTCGCGAACACTTTCATGTGGACCATTTTGTTCCGCAGTCAGTGGATGGGGAGCGGGTCAGGGATTACTCTAATTTTGTGTGGGCCTGTCCCAAGTGCAACCTGGTGAAATCGAATCAATGGCCCACCGGGGACCGGGCGGTTTCCCACCGGGGCGGCGTGGGGTTTGTGGACCCCGCTTCTGAGGAGTTTGACCGGCATCTGTTTCGGGATGAAGCGGGCTATATTCAGGGCAGAACGGCGCTGGGCGAGCAGATGTGCCGTCTGCTGAATTTTCATCTGCGCAGAACGGAGCTGTTTTGGAAGGTGGAGCAGCTGTGCCGGCAGATGGAACAACTGAGACAAAAAAGACAGAAACAGCCGCTGGAGCGGGAAGAGCTGGAGTTCTATATGGATCTGGATACCATGCTGGACAGAATACTGGACGAGCTGCTGGACGGAAGAGAGTAGGTACATAGGTGGATGATAAAAAAACGGGTTCTTTCTACACGCCGGAGAAAGTAGTGCGGTTCATGGTCCGCTTTTTACGCGGGCAGGGGCAAAGCTTTCAAAGGACGCTGGAGCCCGCCGCGGGGGACGGGCGCTTTTTACCGGTGTTGCTGCAGCAACAGCAGTGCCAGATCGATGCGGTGGAGCTGTTTGAGGATAAAGTCAGCGATATGCGTTCCCGGATCGCAGCTCCGGGGCTTCGCTATTTCACAACGGACTTTTTGGATTATGCGGAGATATGTGCAGAGCGGTACGACCTGATTATTGGAAATCCCCCGTATATCAGCCTGAAAAACATGGAGACGGAAGCGGTGGAGAAGGGGCGGCGGCTCTTTGCGGCGGAGAAGATCCACAAATCTGTCATGCAGAATCTATGGAGTGCTTTCCTGGTGGCAGCCGTCAAGCTTTTAAAGAGAGACGGTACGATTTTTTTTGTGCTTCCGGCGGAGTTTCTTCAGGTACACTTTGCGGAAAAGCTGCGCCTTTATTTGGAGGAGCGGTTCAACAACATCAAGATATTTAATTTTGAGACGAATATTTTTCCGGAGATAGAACAGCATACCTGTTTGGTATACCTTTCAAACTGTGAGGCTGCGCCGCCTTATATTGACTACTATCTCTATGCCTCGCCGGAGGAGAGGGCGCCGGTCAGGCGCAGCCGGATTGAGAAGAACAAGCCGCTGAAAAAGTGGTCAAACGCCGTTTTGGATGATGGGGATATCCGGCTTTTGCGGGAGTGCACGGCCGGGTGTCTGCAGGTCGGCCAGCTTGGGCCCTGTGCGCCGGGAATTGTCACAGGGGGAAACCGTTACTTTATTGTCAACCGGTCTTTTGTGGAGGAGAATCAGGCCCAGGATTTTGTGCTGCCGATTTTGCAGAAGAACGCCCTCATAAAGGAGGATACCCTGCTTTTCAACAGCGAACTCTTCCAAAAGCTGAGGGAGAGAGACGCGCCGGTGTATCTTTTAAATCTTGCCCACGCAGAGCGGATTCCGGAGGGCGTACTCTCTTATCTGAACCGGGTGGGGGAGGAGAGCAGCAGCGGAATCAAGCTGAAAGAGCGGCATAAATGCAGCAATCGCTCGCCCTGGTATGGCGTACCCATTGTAAATTATGGAGATCTGTTTTTCTTTAAGCGCACGGATAAATTGCCCCATCTGTACATCAACCAACTGAAAATCCACACCACAGACGCGGGATATCATATTCGCCTGCAGAATCAATATGACGCGGCCAGCGTGGCGTTTTGCTTTTATAACTCCCTGACTCTGGCGCTGTGTGAGTTTAACGGGCGGTATTACGGCGGTGGGGTTCTGGAGCTTACGCCCAGTGAATTCAAAAGCCTGTTTCTCCCCTATGAGCAAATTGCGCCGGAGGATGTGGAGGTGCTGGACGGTATGTTTCGGGAAAAGAGACCGGCGGAGGAGATCGTCTCGTTTGTAAATGAGAGGACATTGGCGGACAGATTTCCCCCTTTTGTGGTGGAGCGGTTAAATGTGATCCGCGAGACACTGATGAGGCGGCGGCTGGGCCGGTAGAGATCCGGAAAGTTTTTTGAAAGATGACACGACAGTTTTGCCGGAAAAGGGCGGACAGGCTTCGGGAGGGACGGTGGTCCCCGGCGGGAGGCGGCCTGCGGAGCGCCTGTGAGAAAGAGGTGTGGATATGCGGATACTGGTAGCCGACGACGAGCCCATCACCCGGATGGACATCATCGGAATGCTGGAGGAAAAGGGGCTTCAGGTGGTGGGAGAGGCCGGCGACGGGTTCGACGCGGTGCAGATGTGCCGTCAGCACAGACCGGACGTTGTGCTGATGGATGTGAAAATGCCGGTGTTCGACGGGCTGACCGCCGCCGAGAAGATCATACAGGAGGAATTGGCCCGGTGTGTGATCCTTTTAACGGCCTTTAACGACCGGGAGACGATCGAGCGGGCAAAGCGGATCGGGGTCATGGGATATCTGGTAAAACCGATAGAGGAGCGGCTGCTGCTTCCCACGATGGAGGTGGCCTTGGCGCAGAGTAAACGCCTGCGCCAGAGCCGGCGGGAGACGGATCTTGCAAAGCGGCAGCTCTCCGAGAGCCGGATGGTCCAGCAGGCCAAGGGGATTCTGGCGAAGCGGGAGGGAATATCCGAGTCCCAGGCGTATCAGCTGCTGCGGCAGATGGCCATGGACAAGCGGGTGGAGATCTCCGTGCTGGCCCATACGCTGCTGGACCAGGAGCGGCGCTCCAGCGATGTGGCGTTTGTCAAGGAGCGGCTGATGCGGGAAAAGGGATTATCTGAGGCGGCGGCCTTCAAAAAAATTGCGGAGCGGGCCAGTGCGCTGGGCTGCAGCCGGGAGGAGGCCGCCTGCCGGATGAGAAGAGAGATGGAGAGGGGATCGTGAGCGCGTTAAGGGAGCTTTGCCGGCGACATACGCAGCTGCACGAGGCGGATATTCAGGAGCTGGAGACGCTGGAGGGACGGCTGAAGATCATTGCCGATCTGACCAATGCGGATGTCTTTTTGGACTGCCGGCTGGACGAGGACGCGGCGATCGTTGTGGCACAGGCCCGGCCGGAACAGGGGGACAGCGCGTACCGCAGGAGTGTGGTGGGGCAGCGGGCCCTGGCGGAGCGGGAGCCGGCGGTGTTCCACGCCTTTCTGGTGGAGATGCCCGTTTGCGACCTCAAGGCCATTACCCAGGAGGGCAGGGCGGTGCGGCAGAACGTGGTGCCGGTGAGAAACCGGGAAAACCGGGTGATTGCGGTTTTGATCCGGGAGAAGGATATCAGCGGCGAGCTCCTGCGGGAGCGGAAGTATGAGGAGCTGGCCAGATCCTATGAGGTGACGGAGCCGTCAAACCGGCAGGCGGAGCACGCCCGCGGCGGAGATTCGGTGGAGCTCCGGGAGATGCACCACCGGATCAAAAACAATCTGCAGCTGGTGGCCAGCATCCTGAATTTACAGGCGCGTAAGAGCGCCGACCCCAACGTGCGGGCGATTTTGACCCAAAATGTGAAAAGGGTCTTGTCAATCTCCGCCATCCATGATATGCTAAATTATGACCATGGAGGCGCCGGAACTGTCAGCAGCCGCGTGCTGCTGGAGCGGTTGCGGCAAAACCTGCAGGAGATCCCCCCTGAAAGCCAGCGTCTGCGCCTGCAGACGGAGGGGGAGGAGGTCTTCATGACCATGGATGTGGCGGCGTCGGTCTCGCTGGTCATCACGGAGCTTGTGACCAACGCCTTTAAGCATGCCTTTGCGGGCCGCCCCTCCGGAACGGTGCTGATTTCGGTGTGTGGGGGCAATTTGTTCCACACGATCACCGTTGCCGACGACGGGGTGGGATTTGACCCGGGCCTCCGGCGGCAGAGCAGCCTGGGGCTGAATATCGTCCGGGCGACCGTGGAGGATAAGCTAAAGGGAAAACTGCATATTGACTCCGATGAGAGCGGGACAAGAGTGTCCTTTGACTTCAAAAGGGAGTGACACCGCACAAGAGGGTGCGGTTTGATTGGCAAAAAGGCCAAGGCGATCGAGAGGATCGCCTTGGCCTTTTGCGCTTTTATAGGAAAATGCCGGGAAGGGGGCTGCTGCCGTGGCGGATATTTTAAGCGTTGGAATTGATATTGGAACCTCCACGACACAGCTGGTGTTCAGCCGGATCACCATGGAGAACACCGCGGGCTACTTCTCTGTTCCGCGGGTCTCCATCCTGGACAAGGAGGTCGTCTACAAAAGCCGGGTCTACACCACGCCCCTGATCACGCCGGCACGCATTGACGGCGAGGCTGTCGGCAAAATCGTGGCGGCGGAGTTTCAGGCGGCGGGCTATGCGCCCCGGGACGTGGATACCGGCGCGGTTATCATCACGGGAGAGTCTGCCCGGAAGGAGAACGCCGCCGCGGTGCTGGAACAGCTCAGCGGATTTGCCGGGGAGTTTGTGGTCTCCACGGCAGGCCCTGACCTGGAGTCTGTCATTGCCGGCAAGGGCAGCGGTGCGTTTCAATACAGCGTCGACCACAATTGCGCCGTTGTCAACCTGGATATCGGCGGAGGGACCACCAACATGGTCCTCTTTGACCGGGGCGACACGGTGAGCAAGGGCTGCCTGGATATCGGCGGCCGGCTGATCCGGGTGGACCGGGAACTGCGGGTGGAACATGTGAGCCCGGCGGCGGCGGCCGTTGCGGCGGCTGTAAATGTACGGCTGCAGGCGGGCCGGCGGAGCACGCTGGCGGAGCTGAGATGCGTTACGGATAAGATGGCGGACCTGCTGGCCCAGGCGCTGTGCTGCAAGCCCCGGGAGGGGCTGCTGGGCACAGTGCGGACGCCGGAGAGCTCCTGGCTGGACCTGCAGGGACGGAGAGTCAGCCGCATCTGCTTTTCCGGCGGCGTGGCGGACTGCATTTGGAGAGCAGACGGTGACCCGGTTCCCTACGGGGATATTGGCGTGCTGCTGGGGCGCTCCATTGCCGGCAGCGGGCTTCTTCAGGCCATCCCCGCCATACGGGGGAGGGAGACCATCCGGGCCACCGTGGTGGGCGCCGGTACTTACACCACCGGCATCTCCGGCAGCACCATTGCTTACGCCCGGGAGCTGCTGCCCATGCGGGACCTGCCTGCCCTGAAGCTGACCGCCGGAGAACAGGCGCGGTGCATTTCGGGAGAGGGGGCCTTTTTGGCGGAGAAGCTCCGCTGGTTCTTGGACCAGAGCGGAGCGGATAATCTGGTTCTCGCACTTCCCGGCGAGAGCGACCCGACATATGGAGAGGTGGCGGCGCTGGCCCGCTGTTTGGCCGGGACGCTGGATCGGGTATTGCCCGCCGGGGCTCCGGTGCTGGTTGTTTTGGAGCAGGACATTGCGAAGGCTCTGGGGGGGCAGATAGAAGCTGCCCTGAAAGGGCGGCGGCAGGTGATCTGTATTGACGGGGTAAAGGTGGAACAGGGGGACTATGTGGACCTGGGGAAGCCGGTGCTGGACGGAATGGTAATTCCGGTAGTGGTGAAGACATTGCTGTTTGGATAAGGGGTAGAGGAGCGTGAGCGTATGAAACTGTCAACCATGCTGGCGGGCAAGCACTTTTCCTTCAAATCCGTGAAGGAGGTGCTGGCCAAGGCCAACGAGCAGAAATCCGGGGATGTACTGGCGGGCATTGCGGCGGAGACGGATCTGGAGCGTATTGCGGCCAAAGAGGTGCTGAGCTGCCTGCTGGTGCGGGACCTGCGGGAAAATCCCGTGGTGCCCTATGAGGACGATGAGGTCACCCGTATCAACCAGGACTCCATCGACCGGGAGGTCTATCAGGAGATCGCCGGCTGGACGATGGCGGAGCTGCGGGAGTATATCCTTGGATATACGGCCACGGAGGAGAAGCTGCGGCGCTTGAGCACCGGTTTGACCAGCGAGGTGGTGGCCGGCGTGTGTAAGCTGATGGGTAATCTGGATCTGGTCTATGCCGCCAACAAGATCCGCGTCACCGCCACCTGCAACACAACGGTGGGCCGGCGGGGCTGCCTGTCCACCCGCCTGCAGCCAAATCACCCCACCGACGATGTGGAGGGCATCACGGCCTCCCTTTTTGAGGGGCTGAGCTACGGCTGCGGCGACGTGCTGCTGGGCCTCAATCCGGTGAACGACACGGCCTCCAGCCTGGGGGAGGTGCTCCGGCGGTTTGACGAGGTGAAACGGCGCTTTGAGATTCCTACCCAGATCTGCGTGCTGGGGCATATCACCACCCAGATCGAGGCGGTGAAAAAGGGCGCCCCTGCCGACATGATCTTTCAGTCCATTGCCGGCAGCCAGAAGGGTAACAGCGCCTTTGGCTTTTCGGCGGACACCGTGCGGGAGGCCCAGGCGCTGCTGCGGGAGCGGGGCACCGCAAAGGGTCCCAACGTGCTGTATTTCGAGACCGGGCAGGGCAGTGAGCTGTCGTCGGACGCCCATTATGGCGCGGATCAGGTCACCATGGAGGCCCGGTGCTACGGCTTTGCCAGGGAGTTTAACCCCTTTATGGTCAACACGGTGGTGGGCTTCATCGGGCCGGAGTACCTGTACGACAGCAGGCAGGTGATCCGGGCCGGTCTGGAGGACCACTTCATGGGCAAGCTCACCGGCGTTCCCATGGGTTGTGACTGCTGTTATACCAACCACATGCTGGCGGACCAGAACGACATTGAAAACCTGTCGCTGCTGCTGAGCACTGCCGGCGTCAACTACATTCTGGGCGTTCCAACCAGCGACGACGTGATGCTGAACTACCAGACCAACGCCTATCATGACACGGCGGCGATTCGTGAGATTCTGGGGCTGCGGCCCATCCGTGAATTTGAGCTGTGGCTGGAGAAGATGGGAATCATGGAAAACGGCCTTCTGGTCGGCCGGGCCGGAGACCCCACCATTTTTGCGGGATGAGGAGGGTGTGCAGATGGATCGGGAACTGATTGGCTTGATTGCGGAAGAGGTGCTGCGGCAGCTGCGGCGCACAGGCAGCGTGGTGCTGCCGGACCAAAACGCCCCGCCGGAATCTGCGGATATCACCTCCGCGGCGTGCAGGGCCGTCCCGCTGGTGCGGGACCCGGTGGACCCGGAGGCCCTGGCGCGGATGATGGCCAGGACCACGGCCCGCATCGGCGTGGGACGGGCGGGTCCCCGGTTTATGACCCGGACTATGCTGACCCTGCGGGCGGACCACGCCCAGGCACGGGACGCGGTGTTTGCAGATGTGGCCCCGCAGGTGTTGGAGGAGGCCGGCCTCTTCACCGTGCAGACCATGTGCCCGGATAAGAACACCTACATCACCAGACCGGATCTGGGGCGTCAGCTGGCCCCTGAGGCGGTGAAGGCGCTGCGGGAGCGCTGCGTTATGAATCCGGATGTGCAGATTTACGCCGCAGACGGCCTCAGCTCCACGGCCATTGAGGCCAATCTGAACAGGATTCTGCCGGCGCTGACGGATGCCCTGGGGCATATGGGGCTGAGAGTGGGAACGCCCTTTTACCTGCGCTTTGGACGGGTGGGCTCTCAGGAGCATGTGGCGGAGATTTTAGGGCCCAGGGTGGTCTGCGTTCTGATCGGTGAGCGGCCGGGTCTCGCCACCGCCGAGAGCATGAGCGCGTACATCGCCTATAACGCCTATGTGGGCATGCCGGAGGCCAAGCGGACAGTGGTGTCCAACATCCACAAAAACGGCACCGCCGCGGTGGAGGCTGGCGCCTATGTGGCGGAGGTCATCGCCAGAGTCCTGGAGCAAAAGGCCAGCGGCGTGGACCTGATCAGGTGAGGGGGGAGAGAACGGTGCTGGGAAGCCCCATAAAGACCACCGTGCTGAGCGCACGGATTCTCCCCAACGCTGACCCGGCGTTGCTGGAGAGGCTGCGGGCTCCGGCGGGCTGCCGAAGCCTGGGAATCCTGACCACCGACTGTGACGACGTATCCTATGCGGCCCTGGACGAGGCCACCAAGAGGGCGCGGGTATCAGTGGCTTACGCGCGAAGTCTATATGCCGGCTCCGCCAACGCCAGCACCGCCCTGGCCGGGGAATTCATCGGGGTTCTGGCGGCGGAGGACCCGGCGGAAGTCCGCAGCGGACTGGACGCCGCCATCCGCTATGCGGAAAGGGACGCCTGCTTTTACAGCGCCAATGCGGACGGCTCGATTGTCTACTTTGCCCACTGTATCTCCCGCACCGGGAGCTATCTCTCCCGGGAGGCGGGCGTTCCGGAGGGGACGGCCATGGCCTATCTCATCGCGCCGCCCCTGGAGGCCCTGGTGGGCCTGGACGCCGCCGCCAAGGCGGCGGGGGTGACGCTGAGCAGATTCTATGGGCCGCCCTCTGAGACGAACTTTGCCGGCGGGTTGATGACCGGGGAGCAGGCGGCCTGTCAGGCGGCCTGCCGGGCCTTTGCCGAAGCGGTGTGTCGGATCGCCGGCGCGCCCATGGCCTATTAGGGCTGGGAGAAGCGCGGACCGCTCTATACAGAGCGTAAAAATAATCCAATTAAAAACAGGAGGTATTTACAATGGAATCTATGCAGGCATTGGGAATGGTTGAGACGAAGGGTCTTGTGGGCTCGGTGGAGGCGGCGGACGCCATGGTCAAGGCGGCAAACGTCCGGCTGATCGGTAAGGTCCATGTGGGCGGCGGCCTGGTGACGGTGATGGTCCGGGGCGACGTGGGCGCGGTGAAGGCCGCCACAGACGCCGGGGCCGCCGCGGCGTCCCGGGTGGGGGAGCTGGTGTCGGTTCATGTGATTCCCAGACCCCACAGCGAGGTGGAGTATATTCTGCCTGTGCTGGAGGAGAGTGACCGGTGAGGCGGATGTACCTGAAGAGTCCGGGAGTGAGGAGGCGAAACCGTGGAATTTGATAGAGACCTGCAGTCCGTTCAGGAGGTGCGGAATCTGGTGGCAAGGGCAAAGGCGGCCCAGCGGGAGTTTGCCGCCTGCAGCCAGCAGCAGGTGGACGGGGTTGTCAGGGCCATCGCCTATGCCTGCGCCGCCAATGCGGAGCGGCTGGCAAAGCTGGCGGTGGAGGAGACGGGATTTGGCGTCTGGCAGGATAAGGTTTTGAAAAATCTGCTGGGCAGCGCCATGACCTATGAGAGCATCAGGGAACTGAAAACCGTTGGGATCCTGCGGGAGGACCGGGAGCGGAAAATCTGGGAGGTGGCCGTTCCTGTGGGCGTTGTGGCGGCATTGATCCCCTCCACTAATCCCACGTCCACCGCCATGTATAAGACCCTGATCGCCCTGAAGGCGGGCAACGCCATCATCATCAGCCCCCACCCCGGCGCGAAGAACTGCACCGCGGAGACCTTCAGGGTCATCCATCAGGCGGCGGCTGCGGCCGGAGCTCCGGCGGGACTGGTGCAGTGCGTCACCGTGCCCACCCAGGAGGGCACCGCCGCGCTGCTGAAAAACCGGGATGTGGGCATGATCCTCGCCACCGGAGGAGAGGCCATGGTGCGGGCGGCCTATTGCTCCGGCAACCCGGCGCTGGGCGTGGGGCCGGGCAACGGCCCGTCCTATATTGAAAAATCCGCCGATATCCCGCTTGCCGTCAAGCACATCTTTGACAGCAAGACCTTTGATAACGGCACGATCTGCGCCTCAGAGCAGAGCATCGTCACGGAGCACTGCATCAGGGACCGGGTGACGGCGGAGGCGGAAAAGCAGGGCGGTTACTTTATGTCCCCGGAGGAGAGCGAGAAGGTGGGCCGCTTTATCATGCGGGCCAACGGCACCATGAACCCCAAAATTGTGGGGCGGTCTGCGAAGGTCATCGCCGAAATGGCGGGCATCTCAGTTCCGGCGGGGACGCGGGTGCTGATTTCGCCCCAGACCACCGTGGGCAGGGACAACCCCTATTCCCGGGAAAAGCTCTGCCCTATCCTGGCATTTTATGTGGAGGAGAACTGGGAGAGCGCCTGCGCCCGCTGCATCGAGATTCTGCAAAACGAGGGTGTTGGACACACCATGACGATCCACAGCGAGGATATGAGCGTCATTCGGGAGTTTGCCCTGAAAAAACCCGTCTCCCGCCTGCTGGTCAACACGCCGGGGGCCCTGGGCGGCGTGGGCGCGGTGACGGGGCTCCAGCCTGCGCTGACGCTGGGGTGCGGCGCCGTGGGCGGCAGCGCCACATCCGATAACGTGGGGCCCATGAATCTCATCAACATCCGCCGCGTGGCCTTTGGCCTGCGGGAGCTGGAGGAGCTTCGGGGCAGCGTTTCCGCGCCGGAGAGCACAGCCGGCGCGCCGGTATCACCCGGACAGGACTCCGCGGCGGATCTGCGGCAGGCGGCCGGCGCGTTGAGCCGCGCGGACATTGAGGCCATTACTCAGGCGGTGCTGGCCCGTTTGGCGCAGTGATCTCCCCGTGCGGGGAAGAGCCCCTGCGCACAGAGGCGCAGTGTGAAGTGAACAACGGATTACAGGAGGTATAAAATGGAAAATCTGCAGGCGTTGGGTATGATTGAGACGAGGGGTCTTGTGGGCGCGGTGGAGGCGGCGGACGCCATGGTCAAGGCCGCCAACGTGCATCTGATCGGCAAGGTCCATGTGGGGGGCGGCCTGGTGACGGTGATGGTTCGGGGTGACGTGGGTGCGGTGAAGGCCGCCACGGACGCCGGGGCCGCCGCGGTGTCCCGGGTGGGGGAGCTGGTGTCTGTCCACGTGATTCCCAGACCCCACGGAGAGGTGGAGTATATTCTCCCTGCGCTGGAGAAGAGCGACCGCTGATGGGGCTGCCCGCCCAGGGTAACGGACGGAAAACATGATGAAAAAGATATTGACGGATGCGGAGCTGCGGGCCAATTGGCCCCGCAGCCGTGAAAAGATCTGCTGGGTGGAGGCGGAGACCGTGGTTACGCCGTCCGCTATGGATTTTCTGCGGGAGCACGGCGTCACGCTCTGCCGCTGTGGCGCCGGTGTTCAGCCCGCGGCAATGAGCCGGACACCGGTTCCGGTGCGGGACGGGCGGCCCGTCTATATAGACGACGCGACCGGGGAGGAGCTGCCGGAAAAGCCGGAGGAGATGACCCACCTCCGGGGCAATCGGCTGGTGCCCAAGACAGACCCGCGCATCGAATTCCGGGGACGGCTGGACAGCCTGACGGCTCGGATCATAGAGGCGCAGCTGACGGCGGCCGAGTGCGGAGAGCCCCGGATTGCGGGGGAGCTGCAGGAGCTGCTGGAATACGCCCGCAGGATTTTGGGCGCAGAGGTCAAGGAGGAGCCACTGCCGGAGATCCGCCTGTTGGGGATGAGCGGCGGGCAGCTCCGCGACGCCTCACACCACGTAGAGGAGACCCTGGGAATTCCGCACCCTGTGCCCCATTACAAAATGGGCCGGATGTGTGTGGAGCTCAACCTCCTGCGGACGCAGGTGCGCGAGGCGGAGCTGGCCGCTGTCCGCGCCTTCCGGACGGGCGGCGTGCTTCGGCGCCGGGATATCATTGAGGGGCTGAACCGCATGTCCAGCGGCGTGTATGTGATTTTTTGCCGAAAGATATCCGGATACTATGAAAGAGAGGACACCGGTTATGGATCGTTTCAGTGAAGAGGACATTCGGGAGATCGTGTCCCGGGTGGTGGCGCAGACCGGCTCCGCCGCCGGGGCGGCGGAGGGCGGGGCGTGCTTCGGGGGGATGGAGATCCCCGTTGAGATCTCAGCCCGCCATGTGCACCTGACGCAGGAGGCGGTGGAGATCCTCTTTGGCAGGGGACACCGCCTCACCCGCAAGCGGGACCTCAGCCAGCCGGGCCAGTTTTTGTCTGAAGAGCGGGTAAAGCTGGCGACGGTGCAGGGGGAGATCGCCAATGTGGGGATACTGGGACCGGTGCGTGACGCCATTCAGGTGGAGCTGTCTTTGACCGACGCCCGCACGCTGGGCGTCAGGGCCCCTATCTGCCTTTCAGGAGATCTGGCCGGCGCCGCCGACGTGGTGATCATCGGGCCCAAGGGCGTGGTCACGGCCAGGGGCTCCGCCATTGTGGCAAAGGCCCATGTGCATATGTCTCCCGCGGACGCCGCATGCTACGGCGTGCAGGACGGTGAGCGCGTGGGTATCCGCCTGGGGGAGGAGCGCCCGGTAACGCTGGAGGATGTGATCGTCCGCGTTGGGAAGGAGCACGTGCTGGCGGTGCACATCGATTTTGACGAGGCAAACGCCGCCCGGGTGAGCGGCAGCGGAATCGTGGGCCGGCTGCAAAAGCGGGCGCTGCGGCCGGGGGGCTTTGTCCAGTGTGCGGCGCAGCAGTCGCCGGCCTCCCGGGAGAGTGCGGTTTTCCAGGGGGGCACGGTTTCCGCCGGTGAGCGCCTGGTGACGGAGGCGGTAGCGCTGCAGCTGGTGCGGGAGGGGTGTACGGTCTCCCTTCCCGCCGGTACGATCGTCACCCCCTCCGCCCGGGACGTATTCACCCAGGCGCGGGTAACGCTGGTGCAGGAACACTGATGCAGCAGGGGGGATACTGTGATTATTTGCAGAGTGATCGGACATGTCTGGGCAACCAAAAAGGAAGAGCGGCTGGAGGGATTGAAGCTGATGGTCGTTCAGGAGGAGTGCGGCCCCGGAAAGAAGACCTATGTGGCCGCGGACGCGGTGGGGGCGGGCATCGGCGAGCGGGTGCTGGTGGTCTCCGGCAGTACCGCCAGGGGTGTGTTCAAACAGGGGGATGTGCCGGCGGATATGGCCATTGTGGGCATTATTGACGACCTGGAGACCGAAAAAAACAGGCAGGCAGACAGCGGCGGGGAGGTGAGACCGCATGGGCATTCTGGATAAAATTGAGGCCGCCGGCGTGGTCGGCTGCGGCGGCGCGGGCTTTCCGACCTGCAAAAAGCTGCAGGGCGGCATGGAGTATCTTATCGTCAATGGGGCCGAATGTGAGCCGCTGCTGCGGACGGACCGCTTTTTGATGCTGAACGAGGCGCCCCGCCTGGTGAGGACCATCGCCGCCCTGGGGGCGGAAGTGGGGGCGGCCCACTGTGTGATCGCGGTGAAGCGCCATTACCGGGAGGAGATCGCCGCGCTGCGGCAGGCCATTGAGGCGGCCTGTGCCGCCATAGCCATCCACGAGCTGGAGAGCTTCTATCCCGCCGGCGACGAGGTGACCGTGGTGTACGAGGTCACCGGCAGAGTGGTGCCTCCGGCGGGTCTGCCCATCTCCGTGGGCGCGGTGGTGGACAATGTGGCCACGATCTACGCGATCTCCCAGGCCATGGAGGATATCCCCTTTACGCACAAGTACCTCACCGTCACCGGAGAGGTGCGGCGCCCCGTGATTCTCCGCGTCCCGGTGGGCACCCGCTACCGGGACTGCCTGGAGCTGGCAGGGGGCGTTTTGCGGGAGTCCTGTTCTGTGGTGACGGGCGGCCCCATGATGGGGCGGCCCATGTCCATGGAGGAGACGGAGAACGCCGTGGTCACCAAGACGACCTCCGGCATTCTGGTGCTGCCGCCGGAGGGGCCTTACGCCCGGGGCGGCGGGATGGACCTGACGGGAATGTTCCGGCGTGCCCGGGCCGCCTGTATTCAGTGCAGCCTCTGCTCACAGCTCTGCCCCAGGCATATGCTGGGCCACCCTCTGGAGCCCCACCGCATTATGCGGAAGGCCGCCGTGAGCGGGGATATCCGGGAGCTGCTGAACGATGCGGATATCCAGAGGGCGCAGCTGTGCTGCGAGTGTGGGGTCTGTGAGACCTACGCCTGCCCCATGGGCCTGCAGCCAAGGCAGATCAACCGCGCTATCAAGGCGGAGCTGGCCGCCGCGGGTATCCGCTGCCGGATTCCGTCGGACGCCGCCTGGGAGGCCAGCGCCTGCCGGGTGTACCGAAAGGCGCCCTCGGACAGAATCGCCGCCCGGGCGGGGGTTTGGAAGTACAGCGGCTATGAGATCCGGGAGCTGCTGGAGGGCGCGCCGGAACGGGTGGAGATCCCGGTGAAGATGCATATCGGCGCGCCGGCTGTGCCGGTGGTGGCGCCGGGGGACCGTGTATCCGCAGGGCAGCTGATTGCCCGGGTGCCTGAGGAGGCGCTGGGTGCGCCCGTTCACGCCAGTATCGGCGGCCGGGTGGAGTCGGTGGGCCGGCGGATCGTGATTATAGGGGAATGAGGTGGGGCAGACGATGGAGACGATCGGCTTTATGGAATTGAACAGTATTGCCAGAGGTGTGGAGGCGGCGGATATCGTGCTGAAAGCGGCGGCGGTCCGCATGGTCTTTGCCCGCTCCGGCTGCCCCGGAAAGTACTGCCTGCTGTTTACCGGCGAGGTGGCGGCGGTGCAGGCTTCTCTGGAAGCCGGGCGCGGCGTGGGCGGAGACCATGTGGTGGACGCCTGCGTGATCCCCCGGGTCCATCCCCAGGTGATCCGGGCCATTTATATGAGCGCTGTGCCGGAGCGGATGGGGGCCGTAGGGGTGATGGAGTTTTTCTCTGTAACAGCCTCGGTGTATGGCGCGGACGCCGCTGTCAAGGCGGCGGACGTGGATCTGCTGGACGTGCGCCTTGGCACCGGCATCGGCGGCAAGTCCTTTGTGGTTTTGACCGGCGAGGTGGCGGCGGTGACAGAGGCCGTCCGGGCGGGGGTCAATACCCCCAATGCCCGGGGAATGCTGGTGTCGTCCGCGGTAATCCCCAGCCCCCATCCGGAGCTGCTGGAAAGCCTGATGTGACGGGAGGAGGGGAACTATGCAGGAAAATCGCCCTTGCGAAAAGCAGCGAATCATTCAGGAGTTTGTTCCCGGCAAGCAGGTGACGCTGGCGCATTTAATCGCCAATCCAAATCCGGATATCTATCAAAAGCTGGGCGTGGTCGAGGCGCACATGGGCGCGCTGGGCATTATGACGATCACACCCGGTGAGGCGGCGATTATCGGCGCCGACATCGCCACCAAGGCGGCGGACGTGAGGATTGTTTTTGTGGACCGGTTCAACGGCTCTTTGGTAATCGGCGGCGACGTGGCCAGTGTGGAGGCGGCGGTAAAGGACGTGCTGGATGTGCTGGAAAATCTGCTGCAGTTTTCCCCAACGGCCATCACCCGCACGTGAAAAAGGTGATTTTGGTGGGGAATGTGGCCTGCGGAAAGACCACGCTGTGCCAGCGGCTCAACGGACTGGAGCGCATCTATAAAAAGACCCAGGCAGTGGAGGTGGTCAACCGGACGATCGACACTCCGGGGGAGTATCTGGAGCACCGGTCCTGTCTGCAGAATCTGGTGGTGACATCGGTTGAGGCGGAGCAGGTGCTCTTCGTGCTGGACGCGTCTGAGAGCCGCTATATGTACTCCCCGGGACTTGCGGCCGCGTTTCCGGTGCCGGTGGCCGGCGTGGTCACAAAAATTGACCTGGCCGGGGAACCGGAGGTCCGGCGGGCAAAGGAGCTGCTGAAACTGGCGGGAGCCGCACCTGTTTTCGCGGTCAGCGCCACTACCGGGGAGGGGATTCCGGCGCTGAAGGCCTTTCTCTCCACGGAGGGCTGAAGCTCTCCCACAATGCGGAAGAGGAGCTCCGATTTTATAGGGATATGGCTGTGATCTGGCAGTGTGGGAGTTGCGGCCCGTGCTGCGGTGTCAAAGCCATATCTTTTTTTAATAAATCGTATCATATGATTGAAATTTCACGGAAAGTCATTTATAATCGACGTGGTAGTATTTTTTCAGGATAAACGCGCCGTGGGCAGGCGGAAATTAAAGTATGGTAGGGGTTTGTTCATGTCTATTCGACCTTCAAGCAGACAGCGCAAATCGGAGACGAACCGGAAATTGCTTTTACACAGCGCTCTGGACCTGTTCAGCAAGTATGGGTATGAGGCGGTGACTGTTGACGATATCGCAAATAATGTCGGCTTGTCCAAGGGGTCGTTTTACAACCTGTTTCGCAGCAAGGGCGACCTGATTATATACCGCAGCGAGGTTCTGGGAGAAACGGCGAAGGAAAAGTTTATGGAGCGCATTGAAGACCCGGAGTATATTGCCAAGAACGCGGTGGAAAAGATCCAGAACCTGATTGAAATTATGGTGGAGACCTCTACCTCCAGCAGCAACCGCCCCTTTTTGAGCCAGATGTTTATCAGCGTGATGAGCAATCCGCCGGAGGACGCCTGCAACTACTATGAGCAGCACCAGACGGACGATATTGTCCGGGGCGCTATTTTGGACGGGCAGTCCGGCGGAGAGGTCCGCGGGGATATCAGCTGTGACGAGATTTTGCGGTCGATTCATGTGTTTCAGCGCGGGCTGCTGCTGGAGTGGTGCTATAAAATGGGGAAGTATAACATTGTGGAACGCAATCGGGACGCGATTTCAATTTTCTGCCAGGGAATCGCCGCCCGCGGCGGAGCGGAGCCGGCGGAGAATTGACCTCGCCGGGCAGGGGAGCGGCTATGGACGGTGAGCGCATTTACCTCCGGCAGGAGGGGCAGGTCTATATTGAATACGGCCCGGTGGCCATGCAGGTGACCGCCCTGTGCGGAAGAGAGCCGCTGACGGATCTGTGCCGCGAAGCGGCCACGGTGATCCGGGCGGTGCTGGAGGAGGTGGCGGCGGCCATGCCCCTGCTGA
Organism: uncultured Oscillibacter sp.; assembly: GCA_950097035.1. Classification (GTDB taxonomy): domain Bacteria; phylum Bacillota; class Clostridia; order Oscillospirales; family Oscillospiraceae; genus Oscillibacter. Next base: position 2,125 of record CATNDT010000004.1, on the reverse strand, counting down.
AAAGACCGCCCGGAGAGATCGACCCCGCCCTGCTGGGAGGGCTGCCGCTGAAGATGTATCAGGCGGTCCGGCGCACGGGGGAGCCCACGCTCACCCCCATGGCGGCGGTGGCCGGAACCATATCAGACGCGGTGGCGGACTGGCTGGTTCTGCACGGAGCCACCGTGGCGGTGGCCAACAACGGCGGGGATATCGCGCTGCGGCTGGCGCCGGGCGAGCAAATCAGCTTGAGGACAGTGATCTCGCTTCAAACGGGGGAGATGAGCCGGCCGGTTACGATCCGCGCGGAGGACGGTATCGGCGGAATCTGCACCAGCGGTTTGGGCGGGCGCAGCTTTACCCGGGGCGTGGCGGACAGCGTGAGCGTATTCGCCGCCCGGGCCGGCTGGGCGGACGCCCTGGCCACCCATTTGGCCAACGCGTCGTTTATCGAGTCGGAGCGGGTGGCCGCGACCCTGGCAAAGAATCTGGACCCCAACACGGATATTCCGGAGCTGACCGTGGTCACCGCAGTCGGCGCCCTGCAGCCGGAGGAGCGGGACATGGCGGTGAGCCGGCTGCTGCAGGAGGCCGGGCGGCAGCATGATTTGGGAAATTTTATCCGCTTGAGCGGGTATATCCAGAGGCAGTATTTTGAATTGGGAGCGGCGGGGCGGTAAAGGCTCCTGACAAAAGACACGGCGGCTGCCTGAAAAAGAGGCGGTCACCGTGTTTTGCAGTGGGATGGCGCCGCTGTGGGCGCGGGAAGAGAGAAGGGGTGGGGTGATTTTATGGGAGACACGTTTTTATACACTATACGCGCGATCCTTCCGATTTTATTTGTCATTCTCGCCGGCTGCGGGATGCGCAGATTTGGGCGTTGGGGCGACGAATTTTACCGGCAGCTGAACGCGCTTTGCTTTCACTTCTTTTTGCCGGTGCAGCTTTTTTGCAATGTCTATTCGATCGACGGGCTGTCTTATATGAATTGGCGGAGCATTGGATACATTTTGTCAGGGGTGCTGTTCTGCCTGCTGCTGGGCCTGCTGGCTGCCTGTTTGTTTATCCTGGATCGGGGGCAGCGGGGGGTGATCGTGCAGGCGTCCTTTCGCTCTAATCAGGCGATCTTGGGACTGCCCCTGGCAAACGCGCTGGGGGGTGAGGCGGCCATGGCTTTTGCGGCTATGGCGACCTCCCTCTGTGTGCCGCTGTACAACGTCTTGGCGGTGGTGGTGCTGACCTTTTTCGGCAGCGGTGGTGGCCGGCGGCTCTCTCTTAAAACGCTGCTGCGCCGTTTGGCCGCCAATCCGCTGATTCTGGGGGCTCTGTCGGGGATTTTGGCGGTGGTGGTGCGGCAGTTTCTTCCGGAGGTGGACGGGACGCCGGTTTTCACCATTCAAAATCAGCTTCCCTCCCTCTTTGGGGCCCTTACCAGCCTCTCAAAGGTGGCATCCCCGGTGATGCTGTTTGTTCTGGGCGCCCGGTTTGATTTCAGCGCGGTGCGGGGCCTGCTGCCGCAGCTGACAGTGGGGATCGCTCTGCGCCTGGTGCTCTGCCCCGCTGTGGTCATCGGCACGGCTCTGGCGCTGCGGGGCCCTCTGGCGTTGACTGCGGTGGAGATCCCCACGCTGGTGGCCATCAGCGCCACGCCGGTGGCCGTCTCCAGTGCGGTGATGGCCCAGGAGATGGGCTGTGACGACCAGTTGGCAAGCCAGCTGGTCGTTTGGAGCAGCGCCCTCTCCATGGCGACGGTATTCTGCATTGTGTATCTCCTGCGCTTTTGTGGATTTTTGTGACGTGTGGATGCGGCGCGTTGAAAGCGGCGACCCCTCCGGCCAGGCCGGAGGGGTCGTTGCCTGCCGGGGGACGGCGAGTTAAACGTGGTAGCAGCCGCCGCCGATAAACTCCCGCATCAGTGAGGTCTTGGGCACGTTGTCTGCGGGAATGGGCAGGAAGTAGTTCAGGAATTTCAGCAGCCGCTTGGCCTCGATATACTCCTCGCTGTCCCTGGGGACGCCGAAAAGCAGGGGCTGCACATAGGGCTTTAGCAGGGCGGTCTCATAGATCAGGGCGGAGTTGAAAATCACATCTGCGCTGTCCTGGAAGGGGAAGATGTTGTTCTCCTCCCCCCGCCGGACGGAGGGCC
>CATNDT010000003.1 GCA_950097035.1 uncultured Oscillibacter sp. | reverse complement strand
CCCACCCGCCAGCCGGTCATGGCCCAGGGCTTGGAGAAGCTGTTGACCACAACGATCCGGTCCCGCATATCCACAAACTCCGCAAAGCTGTGGTAGTCCTCCGTGTAGACCAGCTCCCGGTACACATCGTCGCAGAGGACGAAAATGGGCCTGTCTCTCAAAATCCTGTGTACCGCCTCCAGCGTCTCTTTTGTATAAATGCAGCCGGTGGGGTTGTTGGGAGAGGTGAGGACCAGAACTTTCGTTTTGGGTGTGATGGCCGCCGCCAGCGCCGCCGGGTCAATCTGAAATCCGTGGCGCTCCGTGGGCAGGGCCACAGGTGTCCCCCGGCAGAGGGCCGCAGTGGAGCCGTAGAGGCTGAAGGCTGGGGTGGGGATGATCACCTCGTCCCCTGGATTTAAGAGGGTGGAGAGGGCTATGAAGATCCCCTCCGTGGCCCCCACTGTGACGATAATCTCATCCGGAGCGTACCGCAGGCCGTGGCGCCGCTCCTCAAACCGGGAGAGGGCCTCCAGCAGATATGGATAGCCGTTGTTGGGGGGATAGTGGGTGTCTCCCGCGGCCAGGGAGACCCTGGCCGCCTCCCGCACAGCCTCCGGAGTGTCCAGGTCCGGCTCGCCGATGGTGAGTGCGCAGGCATTGGGGGTGGCCCGTGTCAGGGCCGTAAAGCGGCGGATGCCGGAGGTCTCCACACCGGCAAGGGCTGTGTTCAATGTCAGTTCCATAGGTTCCACGCTCCTTTTTCATGGGGTTTAGTATACGCAGCGCCGGCGGGGATGTCAATGCCGGATTAAGGGCCGGACCCTGGCATCAGCCAGGGTCCGGCCCCATTTGCACCTTATTTTTAAAGAGAGGTTCCCTCAGCCGCCGTTCTCCAGAAATTCCGCCTCTGCAGGCCGGTCCTCTGTATCCGGCACATCCTGCGGAACCTCCCGCACAGACGGCGCAGTCTGCGCCGCGGCTGTCCGCAGCAGTCTCACGTTAAAGGCGGGCAGGGCCACGCCGCCGGCGGCGGGATAGTAGGAGATCTCCACCGCGTCGCCCACATTCAAAAGCACCGCCAGCGGCACGTCATAGGCATTGAGCTGGAAATAGTCCCCGCCGTCCTCCAGCAGAAGGAAATACTGGGTGGTGCCGTTCATCACCGCGGAGCGGATATCCGCGATCACGCCGGTGACCGTATCCGTGAGCATATCCGCCTCATTGGGCGTGTCGATATCCGCCTGGTCGCCGTCGATCAGCCCCCGGTTGGCCAGGGTCTGGCGGTAGTTGCTCTCGCACTCCGCCACCGTGCCGCCGGTGGAGACGATGTCGTACTGCTGCACGTTGACCATGGCGTACATCTTCACAAGGCCGTCCGCGCCTTTGAGCGTCATGAAATACGTGGGCTGGTCGGCAATGTTTAAAAGCAGCGGGAAGGTTGCCACATACCGCATCTGCTGCACCTGGCTCTGGGCGGAGTCCATAGCGGAGTACTCCTCCGCCCCGGCGATGGAGTAGAAATGGGTCTCCTTGGTCCGCTGGTTGGAGAGGATAAAGCCGATATTGGACTCGTCTGAGGTGACGGAGGTGACGCCGGTATACATATACACGTCGTCTCCGATGGCGATATAGTTGTATCCGTCGGTGGTGATGGTCACATCCCGCTGGCCAAACATGGAGTTGATAAACCCATTGTGGTACATGCCGTAGTAATCATACTGCTGGATGATGATATCGGCGGAATAAACCCGATCCACCCAGCTGGGGACCTGCTCATAATACCGGCTCTCTCCGGTAATGGCGTTCACCAGCACCGCCCCCTGCACGTCCGTGCCGCCAAAGAGGCCGATGGTTTTCACAATGCGGGAGCAAACCCAGTAGGGCGTGCCGCTCTCGTCAATTTCAAACATGGGCTCGTCAAACATCATGGTGGGGTAGTGAAACCGAAGGTGGCGGTAGAGGTTGCGGCCAAAATGCTCGGCCACGGTGTATTTCATCCCCTCCTCCAGGCGAACCACCTCCGCCTCCTGGGTGACCATATCCACAATGATATAGGCCGGCAGGCCCTCCGCCCGGTTGGTGAACCACTTCACCAGGTCGCCGTACTGCAGGGAGGTGACCCGCACCGGACGGCCCTGATAGTTGATCTGGGTATAGGTGGGCAGAATCTCAAACTGAGACACCACGTCCGCCAGCTCACCCAGCTTCCGGGTGCCCAGGCGTGAGGCGGACTCCGCGTCCAGCATGGGGATCTGGTCATAGCTGATCTCCTCCACCTCGGCGGTGAAGTCCCCGGTCTCCAAAGGCAGCAGCCGGCTGTAGCTCCCCGCCCGCAGCACCACCCAGGAGGAGACCGCCCCCACGGCAATCACGGCCATCAGGGCCACGAAAGCCAGAGCGGGAATGGCGCACTGCTTTTTTACAAAGCCGAAGTATCCCTTCACGCCCTCCCCCTGAAAGCCGGAGGTAAACACGGCACACACGCAGTACACCGCGCACAGAAGGAATAAAAACACATAAAACTCCTCGGCGTGGAGATTCAGGGCCGGCAGCTCCAGATAGAAATAGACCAGGCCGAACACCACCGTTACGGCAATATTCAAAAGGGTGCGGGTAAAGGCGTTGCCAATGGCCTTGCGGGGCTTTCGGGCCCTGGGCGGCGGCGGGGTAAAGCCCCCCTCCCCGCCCTGGCCGCCGGGGTTAAAGCCGCCGCCAAAACCGTTGGGATTAAAGCCGCCGAAATTAAACATAAATGGCATATCCTCGCTCCTTTTCTCTTTCTGTTTCCGATAGAATTTTATTATACAGGAAAAGTATGAACAAATCAAGTTTTCCCTATAACGCTGAAAATTTGCCAATACGGGAACACTGGTAAAAAAGTCCGCCGGAGACTCTGTCTCCGGCGGATCTCCCGCTTACTTTGTGACGCAGAGCTTCTCGTCCTCCACGGTGAGGCGGGCGGTGTCTCCGCTTTTCAGCGTGCCGTCCAGCAGCCGTTCGGCCACGGCGTCCTCCACCTTGCTCTGGATAGCCCGCCGCAGGGGGCGGGCGCCGTATTTGGGGTCAAACCCCTCCCGGGCCAGCTCTGCCACCGCCTCGTCGCTGGCATCCAGGTGAACGCCCATGGCCTCCATCCGGGCAGACACGGTGTGCAGCATCCGGCGGGCCACCTCCCGGATATCCTCCTCCGTCAGGGCGCGGAAGACGATGATATCGTCAATGCGGTTCAAAAATTCCGGGCGGAACGTCTGGCGCAGCTCGCCCAACACCGCCTCCTTTGCCTGCCGGAACTGGTGCTCTGCGTTTTGATCCGTCTCGTGGTCCCCGGCGGTAAAGCCCAGCTTGCCGCCGCCCGCGGCGGTAAGGCGCTTGGCCCCGATGTTGCTGGTCATCACGATCACCGCGTTTTTAAAGTCCACAGTGCGGCCCTGGGAGTCGGTGATGCGGCCGTCGTCCAGAATCTGCAGCAGCACATTCCACACATCCTCGTGGGCCTTTTCAATCTCGTCGAACAGGATTACGGAGTAAGGCTTGCGGCGGACCTTCTCTGTCAGCTGGCCGCCCTCCTCGTGGCCCACATAGCCCGGAGGGGAGCCGATCAGGCGGGAGACGGTATGCCGCTCCATATACTCGGACATGTCGATGCGTACCATGGCGGTCTCGTCGCCAAACATAGCCTCCGCCAGGGATTTGCACAGCTCCGTCTTCCCCACGCCCGTGGGCCCCAGGAAGAGGAAGGAGCCAATGGGCCGCCTGGGGTCTTTCAGCCCCACACGGCCGCGGCGGATCGCCCGGGCCACGGCGGAGACCGCCTCGTCCTGGCCCACCACTCTCCCGTGCAGTGTCTCCTCCATCCGCAGCAGCCGCTGACCCTCGTCTTCGGTCATGCGGGTGACGGGGATCCCCGTCCAGCCGGACACCACGGCGGCGATGTCCTCTGCGGTGACAGGCCGGTGCTCCCGGTTGTTCTCCCGGCGTTTGTCCCGCTCCAGCTCCACCTGCTCCAGGTAGTTCTTCTCAATATCCCGCAGCTGTGCGGCGGTCTCGTAGTCCTGCCGGGCAATAGCGGCCTCCTTGTCCCGTGCCAAAGCGGCAATCTTCTCCTCCAGACTCTTCAGCTCCGGGGACAGTTCCTCCGCCTCCATCCGCACCCGGCTGGCGGCCTCGTCCATTAAATCGATGGCCTTATCCGGCAGAAAGCGGTCGTTGATATACCGGGCAGAGAGGTTTACGGCAGCCTCCAGGGCCTCGTCGGTAATCTGCAGCTTGTGGTGCTGCTCATACTTCTCCCGCAGCCCCTTCAGGATCTCCAAAGAGGCCTCTTTGGAGGGCTCACCCACCTGCACCGGCTGGAAACGGCGCTCCAGGGCGGCGTCCTTTTCAATATACTTGCGGTACTCGTTCAGCGTGGTAGCGCCGATGACCCGGATCTCCCCCCGGCCCAGAGCGGGCTTGATGATGTTGGCCGCGTCCACGGCCCCCTCGGCGGAGCCGGCCCCCACAATGGTGTGGAGCTCGTCGATAAACAAAATCACGTCGCCGGACTTTTTGACCTCCTCCAGCGTCTTTTTGATGCGCTCTTCAAACTCACCCCGGTACTTGGTGCCCGCCACCATGCCGGACAGATCCAGAGAGAGGATGCGCTTATCCAGCAGGTCGTCCGGCACGTCGCCCAGCACGATCTTCCGGGCCAGTCCCTCAGCCAGGGCGGTCTTGCCCACGCCCGGCTCACCGATGAGGCAGGGATTGTTCTTCGTGCGGCGGGAGAGAATCTGAATCATTCGCTGGATCTCCCCGTCCCGGCCGATCACCGGGTCCAGCTTACCGGCCCGGGCGTCGGCGGTCAGGTCCCGGGTGAACTCCCGCAGGTTCTTGCCCTTGCCGCCCTCCTCCCGGACGGTGCCGGCGGTTTTGGCGTCACCGGCCCGGCTGCGGGGCTGCTCATTCAGCTTCTGCATCAGGGCGGTATAGAGGCGTTTGGCATCCACTCCAGCCGTTCTCAGAATGCGGACGGCCATATTGTTCCCCTCCCGCAGAATGCCGGCCAGCAGGTGCTCCGTGCCGATATAACTGCAGCCGCCCCGGATCGAGTCCTCCATGGCGATCTCCACCACCCGCCTGGCACGGGGCGTAAGTCCCTGGGCGGGGTTGCTGCCGGGCAGCCCGGCCCCCACGCTCTTTTTGATAATCTCCACGATCATCTCTCCGGTGAGTCCCGCCTCCAGAAGGACCGTGTGGGCCACGCCGTCCTCCTCCCGGATCAATCCCAGCAGCAGGTGTTCCGTGCCCACATAGCCGTGGCCCAGCTCCCCCGCCGCCTCCTGACTAAAGCGGAGGGCCGCCTCCGCTCTGGGGGTAAATTTATTTTCACTCATAGTATTACCTCTTTCTGCTCTCCCGCCGCGCCGCCGGCGCGGTGAGGGCCCTTTCTTCCTGATTCTCCGCCTGTTTGCCAGGCTGCTTTATTTGTTTTCTCTGTGCTTTTCCTCCAGCGCGTGGAGCTGGTCCCGCAGCTGGGCGGCTTTTTCAAAATCCTCCTGATGAACGGCCCGCTTCATCTCCAGCCGCAGGGCATTGATCTGCCGCATCCGGGCAAACCGGCTCTGCTCCTCATCGTCCACAAGCGTCTCCCGCTTTTCCTCCTTCACCGGCTCCTGCCGGGTCCGGGCAGGTCCAAGGGCCGGCATATCGGCAAAAAAGTCGTCAAAGGGGTCGTCCAGCAGCCAGCCCCGCCGGCCCAGAAGGCTGGGCATAGGGGTGAAGAAGTCGTCTAAAAAGCCGCCGCCAAAGAAGTTCTGCATCATCCGCTGGCTCTGGGCCGCCACCCGCTGGGTGTAGCCCAGCTTTTCGGCGCACTCGGCGCACAGGCGCTTTTCCTCCACCTTGCCGTTGATGTTGCTCTGGTAGACAAAGGTAACTTCATTCTTGCCACAATTCTCGCATTTCATAATTGATTCCTCCTATATAGCGCATATATTGTTGTTAACAGTTTGATCGGACTCTCTCCGCATGTCCTCATACCTGCAAAATCAGCACCTGCTTCATAATCCCGGCACGGACCTGATCCCGCAGCGCGCGGGGCACGGCAGCCAGAGCCTTATCACCCACTGCCGCCGCCAGCGCCCGGCACACGTTCTCCTCCACCGCCCCGGACTGGGCCAGGTTGGTGAGGATCGCCCTGGCTGAAGGCTGATCCACCGTCTCCCCCAGGGAGTTGATGACATGCATCAAAAGCGTCTGCCGGTCCACCCGCACCCGGGTAATGCGGATGTACCCGTTCCCGCCCCGGCGGCTCTCTACGATATACCCCCGCTCCGGAGAAAAACGGGTGCTCATCACATAGTTGATCTGGCTGGGCACACAGTTGAACCGCTGGGCCAGGTCGCTGCGCTGTACCTCCAGCACTCCATCCTCCGCTTCATCCAGGCAATTCTGGAGGAAGCCGGCGATCAAATCTGAAATACCCACGCTGCACCATCCCTTTCCGTAATAATCCTTCTGGTCTTTTATTTGACTTTGACTTTCTTTAACCTTTATTCTGATGCCAGTATACCACGATCCAGTCAAATGTCAAGAGCTTATTTTTGACTTTCTTTGACCAATTTGAAAACAAATTATGAATAGTTAGTATATACAAACTCTGTTTTTTTGTCTTTTCGCAAATTTTTAAAAAATTTCCTGTTATGGTTTTAACATTTCTCTTGCTTTTTTCAAATTCTATGCTACAATATAGTAAATTCTAATGGAGGTGCTTCCCATGGCCTACAAGATTACTTCTGCTTGCGTCAGCTGCGGTTCCTGCGCGGACGCCTGCCCCGCCGGCGCCATCAGCCAGGGCGATGACGCTTACGTCATCGACGCTGCCGCCTGCCTGGACTGCGGTTCTTGCTGCGACACCTGCCCCAACGGCGCCATCGTCCCCGAGGAATAATCGAGGATACATAAAAACCCCCGCAGGCTGTACCTGCGGGGGTTTTTTTCACTTTGAGAATCCCACTTCAGCAAACCGCCGCTCCCGGCTCATGGCCAGGGCATATCTATACAGATAACCAGCAGACTCCCCCTGAAAATCAGACATCTCCTCACCATCTTTCAGACATATGGCGGAAAAAGCAGCATCCCGTCACAAAACTCTTTGCAAGTCTTTTAAATTGGATTATAATGGCCGCAGAACCTTTTGGAAAGGGGGAAACGCCGTGGCGGATCTGAACACAGACGTGCGCTATATCAAGGGTATCGGTGAGCAGCGGGCCAAGGCCCTTGCAAAGCTGGGCATCCGCACCCTGCGGGACCTGATCTCCTGGTTTCCCAGGCGGTATGAGGACCGCACCGCCCTGCGTCCCATTGCGGAGCTGCTGCCGGACGAGGCCGCCTGTGTGGCGGCCATGGTGGCCTCCCCGCCAACGGTCTCCCATATCCGCAAAGGCATGGACCTGGTCAAGCTCCGGGCGGTGGACGGCACCGGTGTGCTGGACGTTACCTTTTTCAACCAGGCCTGGCTGAAAAACAGCTTGCATCAGGGTGAGACCTATATTTTCTACGGAAAGGCCGAGGGCGGCGGCGCCCGCCGCAAAATGGTCTCTCCCGTGGTGGAGCCTGAGGGGCGGCGGGAGGTCACCGGGCGCATCGTACCTGTCTATCCCCTCACCACCGGGGTCAGCCAGCTGACGCTGCGGCGCTCCATCCGCCAGGGGCTGGACGCCTGCGCGGATATTCTGCCGGATGTGCTGCCGGACAGCGTGCGGCGGGAACATACCCTGTGCCATGTGGGCTTTGCCTTTGAGAATATCCATTTCCCCCAGTCTCCCGAGGCGCTGGATCTGGCCCGGCGGCGGCTGGCCTTTGAGGAGCTGTTCCTCTTCGCCATCGGTCTGCGGCGGCTGCGCTCCCGGCGAACGGCGGTATCCGTTTCCCCCTGCGCAGCTGTGGACATGGGGCCCTTTCACCGGGCCCTCCCCTTCACCCTGACGGACGCCCAGCGCCGGTGCATTGAGGAGGCCCTGGCGGACATGCGCTCCGGCGCCCCCATGAACCGGCTTTGCCAGGGAGACGTGGGCTCCGGCAAAACCATGGTGGCCGCCGCCTGCGTGTACTTCGCCGTAAAAAACGGCCGTCAGGCGGCGTTGATGGCCCCCACGGAGATTTTGGCCCGGCAGCACTATGCGGGGCTGGCCCCCCTGCTGGAGGAGCTGGGCATCCGGTGCATCCTGCTCACCGGCTCCACCCCCGCCAGGGAAAAAAAGGCCGTGGCAGCCCGCCTTGCGGCGGGGGATGCGGACTTCGCCATCGGTACCCACGCCCTCATCACCGGCGGCGTGGAATATGCGGACCTGGGCCTGGTGGTAACGGATGAACAGCACCGCTTCGGCGTGGGGCAGCGGGCGGCGCTGATCGCCAAAGGCTGCCACCCCCACACCCTGGTCATGTCCGCCACTCCCATCCCCCGCACGCTGGCCCTGATTTTATACGGCGATCTGGACGCCTCCGTTATCGACCGGCTGCCCCCTGGCCGGCGGCCTGTTGAGACCTACGCCGTGCCCGGCAGCTACCGCCCCCGGCTCTACGGCTTCATCCGCAAGCAGGCGGCGGCGGGACGGCAGACCTATGTGGTCTGCCCCATGGTCACGGAGAACGAGGAGCTGCCCGACGAGCGGAAGGCCGTGACGGAGTACGCCGAAATGCTCCGTACCCAGGCCCTGCCGGACCTGCGGGTGGCCTTTGTCCACGGAAAAATGAAGCCTAAGGAGAAGGACGCGGTGATGACCGCCTTTGCCGCCCACGAGACGGACGTGCTGGTGTCCACCACCGTCATCGAGGTGGGGGTGGACGTGCCCAACGCCTCGCTGATGGTCATTGAAAACGCGGAGCGATTCGGCCTCTCTCAGCTCCACCAGCTGCGGGGCCGGGTGGGCCGGGGACAGCACCAGTCCTACTGCGTGCTGGTCTCCGACAACCGCAACGAGGAGACCCGGCAGCGCTTAAAGGTGATGACCAAAACCACCGACGGGTTCAAAATCGCCGAGGAGGACCTGCGTCTCCGGGGTCCCGGGGACTTCCTCGGCCAGCGGCAGCACGGCCTGCCGGGGCTGCGGATCGCAGATATCGGCTGTGACACCGGCCTTTTAAAGGAGCCCCAGTCCGCGGCGGAGGCCCTGCTGGCGGAAGACCCGGCGCTCAAATCCTGCCCCGCCACGGCGGAACGGATCGAAGAGCTGTTTGCCCAGGCGGCGGACACGCTGAATTGAGAGAATATGAGGTATGCATACCGGCCGCAGGCCATTCAGGTACCTGCGGCCGTATTTCTTTCGTTATTATCCGAGTAATACGGATTGACCTCTGATCTTCCATTTTGGAAATTTAAAAAGTCTACTCCTACCTCGGGTGTCAGTATAATCATATTCTCTTCCCAGCTTTGAAGCTCCACATCGATCCCCAGAGACCTCAGCGGCAGACCAAGTGTGTCGTGACCACCCCTTTGTTCCTGAAAGTTCTGGGCAGCAGCGTATTCCGGATATTTTGTCCACACTGCGTTCATCAGAGAGGTTTTATTCACCATGCTCCAGTCCCAACGCCGATACCTCTGGAGCAGCTCAAACACCGGCAGACAAATCGTATCCTCCGAAAAGAAATAATATCCCAGTGTCTTTCCAACACCGTGTTCCAAGTCATACGAATTATGTTCGGCCAGCGCAAGAACGGCATCCGAAAGATCATCGTGAATCACATAACAGACTGCCAAAACAGATGTACACTGGTCTGTTTCGATCCAATACACACCATTGTGGATTGTTTTATGCCGGGTAGTATACCCCCAGGGTGTCCGCTCCGGCACAGGGTAGGTCCCAAAATACTCGGGGCAAACCTCCATACCGTAAATCGCAAGGTCGTGCAGGTCCTCCTGGCTATCTAAAGAAAAACCATTTTTCTTGCGATATTGCAGGAGCTCATATGCAAGGGCCATCCAGTGATAGTCCCTTCCTCCACGTTCAAATATCCGCAATTCCGGCTGCCTTGAAAGCAACTTCCCGAATGAGCGAATCTCTTCAGAAATTGGCGCTTTTTCTACAGCAACATAGAGCTCCATACTCACCGCAACCGACTGCCAACAGTCGATTCTCTGTTGCTCCAATTATAACTCTATAGACGAATTAATTCAACCATAAACGCTTAATAAGTAATGCAAAAGTAGATAAAATATATCCATAGTACAATATGGGGGTATAGATATGGATGAGCTGTTGCATCAGATAGGAGAGAGGATCGCCGCCAGAAGAAAACAACTCCGGCTGACACAGGAGGACCTTGCCGAGGCCGCAGCCGTTACCCCCCAGACGATATCAACGGCAGAGCGAGGTCAAAAGGCGCTGCGCCCCAATAATATTGTTAAAATCTGCGCCGCACTGGATATCAGTCCGGACTACCTTCTGCTGGGCAGGATCTCCAGGGAGGACACGTCCATCCTTGCCCAAAAAGTCTCTTGTCTCTCTCCGGAGCAATACCGCCATCTGGAAGATGTAATAGACAGCTTTATCGCAGTGGCGACCCATGACAGGGATGAATAGATGCCATCTCTCCCAAAACAGGTCTGTTACAGAGGAAAGCTCAAAAACAACGAGGTCAAGGTCCCGAAAAGGTAGACCTGACTTCGTTGCTTTTCTTAAAATATGTGTTTGCACATCACGCAATATAGTGGTTAAATCAGCCGCTAAACTGGGCAATCCCGGGGGAGACTTGGTGTAAGTCTCCCCCGGGATCTTCATAAGCTCTACTCCTATTTCAGCTCGTCCAGCGTCATGGAGAAGCTGTCCATAAACGTGTCGAGAAACCAGGCCACCTCCGAGAGGCCATAGCCCTCCAGCGCCCGGCGGGTCTGGGCGGCGGCCTCCCGAAACTCCATATTTCCGGCCTTCAGCTCCTCCACACACTTGATATAGGCGGAGAGCTTGTCCGCCGCCTTTACCAGTGCCTCCACCTCAAGGGGGACCTGCGTTAAAAGCGGGGTATACACCCGCTGCAGCTCCCGGGGCAGCATGCCCAGCAGCTTGCGCCCCGCCACGGTCTCCACATCCTTATAGGCGGCCTGAATGGCGGGGTTATCGTACTTGATGGGGGTGGGCATATCGCCGGTCAATATTTCGCTGGCGTCGTGATACAGCGCCGCCGCCGCCACGGCTCCGGCGTCCACATGGCCGCCGAACTTCTCGTTGCGGATCACCGCCAGGGCATGGGCCAGCACCGCCACCTGGTGGCTGTGCTCCTGCACGTTCTCCGGCGCGGTGTTCCGCATCAGCGCCCAGCGCTGGATAAACCGCATGCGGGAGATATAGGCAAAAAAGTGGCTCTTCATCCTTTACGCCTCCGTAAGCTCGCCCACCAGAAATTCGCCATTTTGACCGGTAATGTGGACGTTTTTGACAATATTGTGTAAATTTCTCCCCTGCACCAGCACCTCCATATAGTTGGGGGCCCGGCCCAGAAACCCGCCGGCCTCCGGCTGCTCAAAGAGCACGGGGCAGGTCTCGCCCACACAGCCCGCGAGATACGCCCGGCGCATCTCCGCCGCAACAGCCGCTGCCCGGCGGGCCCGCTCCGCCTTCACGGCCCGGGGAATCTGCTCCATCTTCGCCGCCGGGGTACCCGGGCGGACGGAGTAGGGAAAGATGTGCATTTTGGCAAAACCGCATTGCCGGATGAAATCCAGCGTTTGGCTGAACTCCGCCTCACTCTCCCCGGGAAAGCCGGTGATGAGGTCGGTGGTGACGGCGGGGCGGTGAAAGCGGCTTTGCAGCAGCTCCACCGACCGGAGATACCGGGCAGTATCGTACTTTCGGTTCATGCGGCGCAGCGTCTCGTCGCAGCCGCTCTGGAGGGAGAGGTGGAACTGCGGGCAGAGGTTTTCCAGTGCGGCGCAGCGGCGGCAGAATTCCGCCGTCACGGTGCGGGGCTCCAGACTGCCCAGCCGAATGCGGACACCGGGAACGGCGCGGCATACCGTCTCCACCAGGTCCACCAGCTCCGGCCGGCCGGGGAGATCCCGCCCCCAGGAGGAGATCTCAATCCCCGTGAGCACGATCTCCCGGTAGCCCGCCGCCGCCAGGCCCGCCGCCTGTTCCGCCGCCAGGTCCTGCGGCAGCGACCGCACCGGCCCCCTGGCATAGGGAATGATGCAGTAGGAGCAGAAGTTGACGCAGCCGTCCTCCACCTTCAGCATGGCGCGGGTGCGACTCTCCAGTCCACCGGCAGGCAGGAGCTCAAACTCCCGGCGGTCAAAGGCGCGGTCAATGGCCGTCAGGCGGCCGCGCTCCGCCACAGCCTGCTCCAGCAGGGCGATAAAGCCCATCCGGTTGCCGGTGCCGGCCACCAGGTCCACATCCAGCGCCGCGGTCTCACCCGGGTGGGTCTGGGCATAGCAGCCGCACAGGGCCAGCACCGCACCGGGCCGCTCCCGCCGGACCCGGTGCAGGGCCTGACGGGACTTCTGATCGCTGACCGCCGTGACGGAACAGCTGTTTACCACATAGGCGTCGGCTTCGGCGGAAAAATCCACCACCGTGTGGCCCCTGCTCCGCAGGGCCTGCTCCATGGCCTGGGTCTCATATTGGTTCACCTTGCAGCCCAGGGTGTAAATGGCAACTCTCATGGGAATTTTGTTCCTCTCTCCGCTTGCACTTTGTGCAAAAAGTCTGTATAATGGGATATTAGGCTTCTATCGGTCGATTATACCGTTTTTTTTGCCTTCGGGCAAGTATGAATTCGTGAGGTATCCTGATGATCTATCTGGACCACGCCGCCACTGCGCCGGTGCCACAGGCAGTGGCGGACGCCATGTACGCGGTTTTAACCGCCCAATTCGGCAATCCCAGCTCCCAATATCCCCTGGGGCTGGAGATGAAAAAACAGGTGGAACTGTGGCGAAAAACCGTGGCGGACGCCCTTGGCTGCCAGCCAAAGGCGCTGTTCTTCACCTCCTGCGGCACCGAGGGGGACAACTGGTCCATCTCCGCCGCCTGCTGGCAAAACCGCCATGTGGGGCGCCACATCGTCACCACCGCTGTGGAGCACAGCGCCGTGCTGGCCTGCTGCAGGTGGATGGAGCAGCAGGGTTATGAGGTGACGTATCTGGCCCCGGACCAATCCGGCAACATCTCCGCCGCCCAGGTGCTGGAGGCCGTGCGGCCGGACACGGCCCTGGTCTCCACAATGCTGGTAAACAACGAGCTGGGCACCGTCTACCCCGTTGGGGATATCGCCCGCGGTCTGGCGGCTAAAAATCCCAAAACCCTCCTCCACACCGACGCCGTGCAGGGTTTTCTGGAGGTTCCCTTCTCCGCCAAAACGCTGGGAGCGGACTTTATCACCGTCTCCGCCCACAAAATCGGCGGCCCCAAGGGCGTTGGGGCGCTGTACATCGGTCCGAGGGTGCGAAATCCCCGGCCTCTGCTGGCCGGCGGCGGGCAGGAGAGCGGCCTCCGTGCCGGAACGGAGGCCACCGCCCAGATCGCGGGCTTTGCCAGGGCAGTGGCCCTGCGGCAGGAGCGCCTGAACCAGACGCTTGCGCATCTGGCGGAGATCAAGACCTACGCCGCCGAACGCCTCTCCGCCATTCCGGATTTGAAACTGGTCGGCGGCGGCGGCGCCCCCCACATTCTGGCGGCGGCCCTTGTGGGCTGGCCCAGCCAGAACATTGTCAACGACCTGGGCAGCCAGGGCATCTGCATCTCCGCAGGCTCTGCCTGCCATCAGGGCAGACCAAGCCACGTGGTGGCCGCGCTGCACCTGCCCAAACGCACCGCCGGAAGCGTGATCCGCCTGAGTTTCGGCCCGGAGACCACCCGGGACGATATCGACGCCTGCGCGGAGGCCCTGCGCCGCCACCGCAACCAACGGCTGCCCATGCTGTAAGCCGGCCGCAGCTGCATCCAACGCAAAGAGGGGTACGATATGCTTCGATTTCTCCGCAGGGAGCCGGGGTTCTATAAACGGACGTGGCTGCTGGCCCTGCCCATCATTCTGCAAAATCTGATTACCACCTCCCTGGGATTTGTAGACACCTTTATGGTGGGGCTTCTGGGGCAATCCGAGCTCTCCGCCGTCACTGCCGCCAACACCCCCATCTTTTTGATGCAGGTCATCATCTTCGGCCTTCTCAGCGGGCTGATGGTGCTGGTGAGCCAGTATTGGGGCAAGCACGACATTGAGGCCATCAACCGCTGTATGGGTATTGCCCTTTACACCGGTGTGTCCATCGCCGCCATCATAGCGCTGATTCTGTTCCTCTTTCCCAGTATCGTTATGGGCCTGGTGACGGACAATGCGCTGCTCATTCAGCTGGGGGGGCCCTATCTTCGCATCGTGGGTGTCAGCTACATCTTTAACGCCGCCAGTTCTGTGTATGTTGGCACACAGCGCAACACGGAAAACCCCGCCATGGGTCTTACCGTGTTTACCGCCTCCATGCTTTTAAACACTTTTTTGAACTACATCCTGATCTTTGGAAAATTCGGCGCGCCGGCTCTGGGTATCACCGGAGCTGCCGTGGCCACCCTGACATCCCGCGTGGTGGAATTCCTCATCACCGCCACCTACGCCCTGCGGAACCGGCGTATCCCCCTGATGCCCGCCGCCCTCTTCCGCCCCGGCACCGCGTTTTTGGGGGACTTTTTGAAATACTCCACCCCCGTACTGGTAAACGACTCCGTGTGGGGCCTGGGAACCACGCTGATTACCGCCATTATCGGGCACATGGCCATCTCAGAGGAGATGCTGGCGGCCTATGCCATCATGGGCAACATTGAAAAGTTCTCCACCGTGGCCTGTTACGGCATCGCCGGGGCTGCGGGCGTTATCGTGGGCAAGCGCATCGGCGAGGGGGCCTCCCGGGAGGAGGTCTACGACGTGAGCTGGTGTTTGCTGCTGGTAACGCTGCTGGTGGGGTTCATCGTGTCGGCCTGCATCGCGGTGCTGCTGCCCACGGTGTTCATTCCCTATCTGTACCCCATGTTCCATCTGGAGGGGCTGTCGCTGCGGATCGCCGCTACCATGTGCGTGGTCTTCATCCTTATGATGCCCACCAAGGCCTTCGACATCACCAACATCACCGGTATTCTCCGGGCCGGCGGGGATGTCCGCGTCTCCGCGGTGATCGACGTTGGCTCCGTCTGGCTGGTGGCGCTGCCCATCACCGCTCTCAGCGCCCTTGTGTTCGACGCGCCGGTGGCCCTGGTATGTCTGGGCATTCAGGCGGAGGGGCTTAGTAAAATGCCTCTGGGCATTCTGCGGCTCCGAAGCCGGAAGTGGATCAACGACGTGACCCGGGAGGGGACGCCCCCCTCCGCTTCATCTGAAAAGGAGGTTTCCCTATGACGCCCAATCCCACCCGTTCCGCCCTCATCCTCATCGACATGGAAAACGGCTTTGTGGACCCCCGGGGCGGGCACTGCATCCGCTATGCCCAGTCCACCGTGCCCGCCTGCGCCAGGGCGCTGGACCTGGCCCGCGGCAAGGGCATCCCCGTGTTTTTTGTCAAGCGCATCTACCGCGCCGACGGCAGCGATGTGGAGCTCACCCGCTATGCCGCGTGGAAGAGCGGGGGCCGGGCCTGCCCCCCCGCCTCCACAGGGCCCAACAGCGCCCAGGCGCCGGAGCCTCTGCGGCCCAGGCCCGGCGACTACACCATCATCAAGCCCCGGTGGAGCGCCTTTTTCCACACAGAGCTGGACCTGATCCTCAGGCGGCTGGATATCCGCACGGTGATTCTGGCGGGCACTACCACCCCTAACTGCGTCCGCACCACCTGCTACGACGCCATTGCCCTGGAGTATAACGCCGTGGTGCTGACGGACTGCTGCTCCTCCCAGACAGAGGAGATCCAGCGGGTGAATCTGGAGGATATGGAGCGGGCCGGCGCCATATTGATGGACAGCGCCGCCTTCGCCGGATATGGACCCGACACTGTTCCCGATACCTCCGCCGCCATCCGCGCGGAGCTGCTGGCGTGCGCTACGCCGCCGGAGCCCTTTGCCCCGGCGGCGGACTCCGTCTGCTGGACCGACCGGTGGTGAGCGCTTTTTTCAGAGGATACAGGATGCAAAAGGAGGAACTGACCATGCACGCCAAACGTCTTCTCGTCCCCGCGCTGGCTCTGGCCATGATTTTGGCCGTGCCCGCCCCGGCGGCGGCTTACAATACCGGCGCAGCCGGTGCGGCGCAGACCGTCAGCGCCGGCCCCGCCGAGAGCTTCGTCATCGACGGCGCGGGCAATCTCTGGGCCTGGGGAAACGACGATCACGCCCAGCTGGGGGACGGCGGCAGCGAGGAATACCGCACCGTTCCCGTTAAGGTGATGGAGCACGTCAAGGCCGTCAGCGCCGGAGACGACCATACCTGTGCCATTTTGGAGGACGACACCCTGTGGGTCTGGGGGCGCAGCGTCAGCAGCTCTCTGACGGGCGGCGCAAAAGAGGACGCCACCCAACCGCTGAAGCTGCTGGACGACGTGGCCGCGGTAAGCACCGGCACCTGCGCCCATCTGGCCCTGAAAAAGGACGGCTCCCTCTGGGTCTGGGGCAAATACGTGGGGGACAAGAGCAACAAGCAGTGCGACACCCCCAAAAAGATCATGGATGGCGTCGCCGCCATCAGCGCGGGCTATGCCCACTGCCTGGCCCTGAAAAAGGACGGCACCCTATGGGCCTGGGGGCAAAATGAGTGCGGCGCGGTGGGGGACGGCTCCACCCGGATCCGCCTCTCCCCCGTAAAAGTGCTGGACCATGTGGCACAGATGACGGCCGGCTACGGCTTCAGCGCCGCCGTGAAGACGGACGGCACGCTCTGGACCTGGGGCCGGAACTGGCAGGGCGAGCTGGGCGACGGCACCACTGAAGACCGCTTAAAGCCCGCCCAGATCATGGACCACGCCGTGTCGGTCCACGCGGGCAACAACAATGTCCACGTCCTCAAGGACGACGGCACTGTTTGGGGCTGGGGCTATAACGGCGCCGGCGCCGTAGGCGACGGCACCACCGAAAACCGCCTCGCTCCGGTGCCGGTGCTGAAGGGCGTTGTGCAGCTGGCCTCCGGCTGGGACCACACTCTGGCCGTGAAGCAGGACGGCACCCTATGGACCTGGGGCGCCAACGTGTGCGGCCAGCTGGGCAACGGAGAGAGCGGTCTTTTGGAAAATTTCCAGGTCCGCTTCAGCGCCTCCCCCATCCAGGTGATGCGCGGCGTGGACGGCGCGGAGCCGGAGATGTCCGCCCCACAGCCTAAAACCACTGTCCAGGATCAATAAAGCGGGCGGCGGATGATTTTCGATCATCCGCCGCCTTTCAGAGGAGTATTCAAAATGCCGCTCAACCGTATCCTTCGTAAATGCTGTCTCTTCCTGCCCGCCGGCGTGTGGTACGGGGGCATCTTCCGCTTTTCCGCCCAGACGGGCGCCAGCTCCAGCGCAACCTCAGACGGACTTGCTTACTGGCTGCTGCGGCGGGTGTATCCGGCCTTTTTTCTGCTGGACGAACCGGAGCAGGCCAACCTGCTGCTGGCCGTCACCTTTTGCATTCGGAAAGCGGCTCACATGGCCGTGTATTTCATCCTGGCGGCACTGCTGATGTGGGCCGTTCAAAAGCTCACGGAGCGAACCGGCCGCCGCGCCGGAACGGTCGTCTCACTGTGCGCCCTTTTGGCGGGCCTTGATGAATTTCACCAGACCTTTGTGGCAGGCCGCAGCGGACAGCTGCGGGATGTCTGCATCGATTTGGCGGGGTGCGGCTGCTTCCTGCTGCTGTGGCTTTTGATCTGCCAGCGGCGCAAACCGGCGCTGCCCGGCAGCAAAACGCCATAATCCCCGCTCACGCCCGGGCGTGCCTCTGCTGCTGCACCGGGGCGGGAAGCGGCGGCAGAATCCGCTCCTGACAGTAGATCTCCCGCAGCCGCGCGCCTACAGCCTCCAGGCTTCGGCTCTCCGCCACCGCCCTGCCCGCCGCGGTCAGGTCCGGCAGCGTTCCGCTGAGGATACCCTCAACCTTTTGTTGAAATTCATCCGTATTCAACGCCTTGTATACGTTTTTGCCATCCTCCAGCCACCGGCTGTACACGGGGATATCCCGCACCACGGTGGGAATGCCGCAGGCCAACGCCTCCAGCACCACGATGCCCTCCGTCTCCTCCCGGCTCATAAAGGCGAACACGTCCGCCCCGCAGTAGGCCTCCCGCAGCTGCTCCCGGTCCACATAGCCGGGAAAGCAGACATTGGCGGGGGCCTTTTCCATTGCCTGGGCAATCTCCTGGGGAATGAGGCGCGGGTCCGTCCAGCCGAACCAGAAGAATTTCAGAGACGGCTCCCGGGCCGCCAGCTCCAAAAACTCCGGCAGCCCCTTCCGGGCGATGGTGTGGCCCACGGAAATCACCGCCCGGTCCCCCTCCGCCAGACCGTACCGTCGCCGGAAGGACGCCCGCAGGGCCGGGTCGGGACGGAAATACGCGGTGTCCACCCCGTTGGAAATGCTGTAGACAGGCCGCTTGATCCCATAGCCCTCCAGCAGGCCGCGGGAGTACTCCGTGGGCGTCAGCACCACGTCTCCCAGACCGTAGCAGAAGGTGATCCACCGCCGGAACAGCGGGGCCAGCATGTCGGACCCCCGGAAGGATGCCCGAAAATCCTCCATGGTGGAGTGGCCGTACCACACCACCTTCTTTCCCCGCAGCCGGGCCCTCAGGGCCGCCAGCACAGAGTCCGGCAGCACCGTGTTCACATGGACGGCGGCGGTGTCCCGCGTCCAGCGGGCGGTGGTTGCGATCTCCGCCCGGCGCAGGCACTCCCGCTGGTGGCGGATAGCCTGTCCCACCCCGCTTCTGCCCACAATTTTCTCACCGCCGCTGTAGATATAAATTCGCATGGTTTGTCTCCTTAACACTGATCACTTATCCTAAAACCGGCACGATATGCTGCCAGATCACCGTCAGCCCCAAGCTGTACAGGGCAATGGCAAAGGGCTTTCCCAGCAGGATGATGGCGGTGTACCGCCGCCAGCTCATATCCGTGGTGCCCGCCAGATAGCAGAGAAAGTCATCCGGCGCCACCGGCAAAAAGATGGCCAGGGCAAACAGGCGGGCAAAGCGGTTCCGCTCCTCTGCCCAGTGGCTGTATTTTTGAATGGTCCGCTCTGAAAACAGCAGCGACAGCAGCGGCTTTCCGCAGTTGCGCGCCACGCCGAAGGCCATGAGGGAGCCCAGGCAGATGCCCACGTAGTTGTAGATAAACCCCCATACCGGGCCAAATAAAATTACGCCCACCAGGCACCCCAGTCCTCCCGGCAGCACGGGCACCACCACCTGCACCGCCTGAAAAGCCACAAACAGCAGCGTGCCCGCCAGCCCCAGGCTTGATACCAGCGCCTGCAGCCGCTCCTGTGAGGTCAGCACGCCGGTGTGCCAGCCCCATACGGCCACCGCAATGCACACCAGGAATCCCGCCATGGAGACCGCCTGCAAAACGGTCCTCTCCGCCGCGCGGCTCATGCGGACACCTCCCTGTAAAGGGGACGCACGGCATGGCGCTGAATCTGCTCTTCATAGATGGCTTCCACACGCCGGGCAAACACCCGGGCAGAGAAATTTTCGGCCATGGCCCGCGCGTTCCGGCCCATCCGCTCCCGGTGGTGGGACTGGGCGAGAAATTGCTCCAGCTTTGCCTGAAAATCCGCCTCGCTGCGGTATTGCCAGCCGTTTTCCCCGTCCCGGATAACACCGGTGAGGCAGTCGTCCGCCCGGCAGATGGCCGGAACGCCGGCAGCCAACGCCTCGATGTACGTCAGGCCCTGGGTCTCGCTGGTGGAGGCGCTGACAAACACATCTCCCAAGCGGTACCAGTCCGCCACCTGCTCGGGCGGAACCATGCCGGCAAATACCACGTCCGGCACACGAAGGCCCAGATCTCCGGCCACCCGCTCCAGCCGGGGGCGGTCCGGGCCGTCCCCCACCAGCAGCAGCGTTACCGGCCGCTCGCCCATGGCCGCGCGGCAGCGCAGCAGCTCGTCCACATTTTTCTCCTCCGCCAGGCGGCCCACAAAGACCAGCACCGTGCGGTCCGCCGGGATGTCCAGGCTGGCCCGCAGCACCGCCGTGCGCCAGGGATCGGCCTCTTCCGCAAAGGGCGTGAGGTCAATGCCTGATGGCACCACAAACACCGGCTGCCGCACACCGTATCCCTGCAGCAGCAGCCGCACCTTGCCCGTGGGGGCGATGAGGCAGTCCGTTCTGGCAGCCACCCACCGGGAAAACACCGCCACAGCCTGTTTGCCAAACCGAACGCTGGGGGAAAAATAGTGGGTGTAGTCCTCATACACCGTGTGGTAGGTGTGGACCAGAGGAATATCCAGCTCCTCCGCAATGCGGCGGGCCAGGAAAAACGTGCTGAACTCGCACTGGCTGTGCACCACGTCCGGCCGCCAGCTTATGAGTTTGCGCACCTGTTTTCCCG
Organism: uncultured Oscillibacter sp.; assembly: GCA_950097035.1. Classification (GTDB taxonomy): domain Bacteria; phylum Bacillota; class Clostridia; order Oscillospirales; family Oscillospiraceae; genus Oscillibacter. Next base: position 31,792 of record CATNDT010000003.1, on the reverse strand, counting down.
CCAGGACGGTCCGCAGCCGTGCGCCGGGATACACCAGACCCGCAGCGATGGAGCCGAGATACGTCACGCCGTCCTTTTCCCAGGAGCGCCTGTTTTGAGACAGGGTCAGCACCCGTACCTCGTGGCCCCGCCGCTCCAGCTCCCGGCGCAGATTTTTCACCGACGTGACAACGCCGTTAACGGCAGGACTGTACCAGTCCGAAGTAATCAGAATCCTCATAACAGGTTCCCCCATTTCCCTTGTTCTATCCATCCATACGATATGGACCGTTGGATTTCTTCAAAATTTTTATTTTTTATGTAATCCCTGTATCACTGTACTAGTGTATTAACTATAGTAATACAGTTAGAACAGTTTGTCAAGCCGTAATTTCAATTTTCACGCAGCCGTTCTGAGAATAAGACGAAAAAAATCGAAAAGCGTTACCGATTTCCGGAAAATTCCGGACCGGGCGGCAAAAAAGCCGCCGGGGCAGGCCGAAAAACGGCCCGCCGCCCGGCGGCTTTCATCTGCCACTGCAACCTCTCTCAACTCTGACAGCGGGATTCACCGCCGCGCCTCGCCGCCCACGATCCGCTCATAGGCGTGGGCCGTAAGGCTGTATACCAGGCCGTAAATGGCGCAGAACACCAGCATCGTCCCGGCCGTGCAGAGGGCAAACAGCCTGACGTCGGTAAGCTGAAAAAGCTCCAGCATCTTTCGCAGCATGGGAAAGGCCGCCAGCACATGGAGCCCCGCCGCCCCCAGGGGGAGGAAGAACACCAGCAAAATCTGACTGTGGACGGAGGCCTTTACCTCTTTTTCCGTCATGCCCACCTGGCGGCAGATGCGGTAGCGCCGCTGGTCCTCGTACCCCTCGGAAATCTGCTTATAGTAGATGATAAGGACCGTGGTCATCAAAAACAGAATCCCCAGAAACACTCCCAGGAAGAGGAATCCCCCGTACATGGCGTAAAAGTCCCTGGCCTGGTCCTGCTTGCTGGTAAAGCCGATGCCGTTTTCCTGCCGGCTCAAACGGAATACGATATCCTCCGTCTGGGCCAGCTTTTCCTCATGGGTCCCCTCCAGCTTATACTGAACGCGGAACTGCCTGATAAAGCGCTCCGGGTTTACCGCCACAATCCGCTCCGCCGCCGCACGGTCTGCCGCCACCAGGAAGATCCGGGCATCCTCGCCGGAGAGCAGCGTGGTGGAGCCATGGCGGACGGTCTCTGTAATGGTGTCCCGGATGTGAAGCGTCAACGAATCCTCGCCGGCGTAATCGGCGGCAACCGTGATGTCCGCAGGAAAATCCGTCAGACCGGATATGCAGGCCAGCACCTCGTCCCGGGCCAGGCTGACAGCGCGGCCGGTGAGACGGGCGTAGTCCTCCGCCGTGACGATCTCCAGCTCCGTATGCACACAGTTCTCGTCCAGGGTCAGCTGGACCCTGCCGTTTCGTATACCGCAGTACACATAGTAGCGGTTATAATACCGCGGCTCCGCCGTCACGCCGGCGGCCGCCGCCTCCCGCCGCACCTGCTCCAGATATTCCATAGAGTCCCCGGGCTGGCGGTCCAGGTCCTGAATAAACTCCAGGTCATAGGGGAACATCTCGTTCAGAGAGCGGTCCAGACCGATGTAGAGGCATATGGTGGTGGACACCGTCACCAGCACCATCGTGGAGAGGATGCAGATGTTGGCAAGGCCCACGGCGTTCTGCTTCATGCGGTAGAGCAGGCCGGATACGGCGGTGAAGTGCCTGGTCTGGTAATAAAACCCTTTGTTGGCCCGCAGGCGCTTTAAAACAGCGATGGACCCGGCGGTAAACAGGCAGTAGGTTCCGACCATCACCAGCGCCACCGCCACACAGAAGAGCAGCATAGCCTCCACCGGGTTCTTCACGGTAAAGGACATGATATAGCCCCCCAGCAGCGCCGCCACCCCTGCCAGCGCCAGCAGCCGCCTGGTTTTTGGCTCCCGCTCTCCGGCATGCTCGCTGTGGAGCAGCTCCACCGGCCTGGAGCGGCAGAGGCGGGACAGATTCTGTCCCAGGGTCAGCAGCAGCAACACCGCAAAAAGAACCGCCGTGTCCCCGATTCCCCGCAAACTGACGGAAAAACCGAACATCACCGGCAGGTGGGACATCTGCAGCACCACCAGCAGCATCAGCTTGGAAAGCAAAATCCCCGCCACAATACCGCCTGCCAGGACCACCGCGGCGCAAAACAGCGTCTCCCACAGCATGACCAGGGCGATGTGCCGCTTTTCCAGCCCCAGAATGTTGTAAAGGCCCAGCTCCCGCTGCCGCCGCCGCATCACAAAGCTGTTGGCATACAGCAGTATGACGGCTGCAAACAGCGCCACAATGAAGCAGCCCACGCTGCACAGGGACTGGAGATACATCGCTCCCCGGACGGTTTTCAGCGTCTCGTGGTTGGAGAGAAAAATCAGAATATAGTACATGGCCGCCACGCCGCCGCAGGAGAAGAGATACGGCCCGTAATACCGGCTGTTCCGAACCAGATTCACCAGGGCCAGCCGGGGAAAGAATCCGGACTTATGCATGGGGCTCACCGCCTTGCGCCAGTACTGTCAGCGTGTCTGAGATGCGGCGGAACTGGGACTCCTGGGTCTCTCCGCCCCGGTAGAGCTGGTGGTACACCTGCCCGTCCCGCAAAAACAGCACCCGCCCGGCGTGGCTGGCGGCTTTCACGGAGTGGGTCACCATCAAAATGGTCTGGCCCTCCCGGTTGATCTCCCCAAACAGCTCCAGCAGGTTGTCCGAGGCCCGGGAATCCAGCGCCCCGGTGGGCTCGTCCGCCAGAACGACCTGGGGGGCGGTGATCAGAGCCCGGGCCACGGCGCAGCGCTGCTTTTGTCCGCCGGAGACCTCGTAGGGGTACTTCTCCAGCACCTCTGTAATGCCCAGCTGCCTTGCAATGGGCCGCAGCTTTTCGCTCATGATCTCATAGCGCTCCCCCGCCAGCACCAGGGGCAAAAAGATGTTATCCCGCAGGGAGAACGTATCCAGCAGGTTGAAGTCCTGAAAGACAAATCCCAGATGTGAGCGGCGAAAGGCCGCCAGGTCCCGTTCCCGGATATCGGACAGGGCCCTGCCGTTTAAGCAGACCTCCCCGGCAGTCGGGCGGTCCAGCGCCGCCAGAATATTCAACAGGGTGGTCTTACCGGAGCCGGACTCGCCCATGATGGCCACATACTCCCCCGCCTCCACAGAAAACGTCACGTTTCGCAGGGCCTCCACCTGGTTTCCGCCGAAGCGGGTGGTATAGATCTTTTGCAGATGCTGCACTTCCAATAATGGCATACCGAATTTCCTCCTTGGGTTGGTTTCTGCACCGAGTATACCAAACGCGCCGGACCGTCAGCCATCGATTCAGCTTACGATCCGGCGCGTTTTCTTACAGTTTTGTAAGGTGCAGGCAAAAACGTTCACTCCACCACCCGGCGGCCCCGGGCCAAATCCAGCCGCACCAGCGTGCCCTGTCCCGGGCGGGAGGCGACGGCGATGCCGTGGTTCAGCCGCTCCATCACCCGCCTGCACAGATACAGCCCAATACCGGTGGACTTGCGCTCCGTCCGTCCGTTGTAGCCGGTGAACCCCTTTTCAAACACCCTTGGCAGATCCTCCTCCCGAATGCCGATGCCGCTGTCCGCAATGACCAGGGTATCCCGGTCGGCATAGATGCGGATGCGCCCGCCGGCGGGGGTGTATTTCAGGGCGTTGGAGAGCACCTGCTCCACCACAAAGGAAAGCCACTTGCCGTCTGTCAGCACGGTCTTCCCCGTCTCCTGAAAGTCCAGGGATATCCTTTTCAGAATAAACATCTTGGCAAACTTCCGCAGAGACTGGCGCAGCAGTCCGTCCAAATCGCAGTCCTGCCAGAGATAATCCGTAAAGTCGCTGTCCAGCCGCAGGTAGGACAGCACCATCTCCACATACTGCTCGATCTTTAAAAGCTCCACCTCCAGCGTCTCCCGTCCCGCCGCCTCTTCCTGCAGCAGAAGCCGCATGGCCGCAATGGGCGTTTTGATCTGGTGGGCCCAGAGTGTGTAATAGCCCGTCATGTCCCGCAGGCGGTTCTCATTCTCCATGGCAAGGCCGGCCCGGTCGGCACACAGCGCCTGAAGCAGCGCCTGGTAGTCCTCCTCCAGAAGACCCCCGGGGGGCGGCAGAGGCAGCACCTTCTCCCTCGCCCGCAGCAGCAGCTGCCGCAGTTCCCGGTGCCGCCGGAGAAACCGCCCGTACCCCACGGCAAACAGCGCCAGCCCCAGCGCCAGGCACAGCACCCCCGCATAGGCCACCGCCTCCACCGGCAGGTTATAGAGGAAAAATACCGCCGCAAAAATGCAGAAAAAACCGCTCAGCAACAGCAGCAGCTTATACTGCCGCCGCAGGTAGGCCCTCAATAAGCTCATAGGCCGTCCTCCACCAGATAGCCCGCGCCCTTGCGGGTACGGATAAAGTCCGTCAGCCCGGCTGCCGCCAGCTTTTTCCGCAGGCGGTTTACATTCACAGACAGGGTGTTTTCATCCACAAAGCTGTCGGACTCCCACAGGGCGGTCATAATCGCCTCCCGGCTGACGATCTGCCCCCGGCGCTCCATCAGGAGCTGCAGGATCTTATACTCGTTTTTCGTCAGCTCCACCCGCCGCCCCGCCGCGGTCAGCGTCCCGTCGGACACATTCAGCACCGCGCCGCCGCAGGAGATCAGCCGTGCGGCGGCGGAAAAATCATAGGCCCGGCGCAGCATGGCCCCCACCTTGGCGGAGAGCACGGACAGGTCAAAGGGCTTTGCGATCAGGTCGTCGCCCCCCATCTGCATGGCCGTCACCACGTCCACATTGTCCGAGGCGGAGGAGACGAAAATCACCGGAGCCTTGGACACGCGCCGGATCTCCGCACACCAGTGATAGCCGTTGAAAAAGGGCAGAGAGATATCCAGCAGCACCAGATGGGGATCAAAGGCCGCAAACTCCGCCAGCACACCGTCAAACCGCTCCGCGCATTTTACCTGATAGCCCCAGCCCTCCAGATGCCGCCCCATGGCCCCGGCAATAACGGGGTCGTCCTCAACGATAAAAATACGGTACATGATGCTCCGCCTCCCCAAAAGACTCGTTTGGAGCATACCACCCGCATGAAAAAAAGTCAAATCCGCGGCAGAGGGAACACCCCGGCGGCGGCATGGCAAAATATCGGGCCCACCGGCCCGAAATAAATCGACCCGGGCTGAAGTGAACGACACAGCCCGGGCCGACCTGATCTTTGCCTGCGCTTATTTATACCACCCGATCGCCTTATTCAAAAACCGCAGATGGTCCTGCACCAGAAATTCCAGCTGCGCCTTGTCCTTGGCCAAAAGGGCCTCCAGAATCTTGCGGTGTTCCAGCAGGGATATCTGGAAATTCTCCGGCTGCACCTTTCCCACGCTGTAGACAAAATAGACGCTGCCCACGCTCCAGTTGAATTCATACAGGCGGTCCAGCTGGGAATTTCCCGCCAGCTTCACAAACAGCGTGTGAAACCGGGTCTCGGGCACACGGGCGGCCTCCAGATCGGTGGGGGGCACATGGTCAAACTGCTCCACCAGCTCCTTCAGCTCCGCAATAATTTCCGGCTGGCTGTCCACATTTCGGATAGCAGGCTCCACAGCGTAGCACTCCATCATAATCCGGGTGTCAAAATAGTCACGGATATCCTGGGTGGCAAAGTCCTTGACTACGGCCCCCCGGCGGGGGATCGTCTCCACAAGCCCCTGAGCCGCCAGACGGTTAATCGCCGCCACCACCGGCGTACTGCTGATATGCAGCGAGTCCGCAATTTTCTGCGCTACCAGACGGGACCCCATCGGGTATTCTCCTGTCTGAATACGCCGTGTAATCTCGGTGAGAGCATATTCCTGTAAGGGCTCTGGATAACTCATAAATAACCTCCGGATGCGGGATAGGCGGCGCGCGGCGGTCTCAAGCCCCCGCGGCGGCCAGACTTTTTTCTCATTGGAATTATACCATCCTGTCACAGAATTCACAATCCTTTTTCACAAAATACTGCCGCTTTTTTCAAAAAAATCATTTTCTCAACGCCATTGAAGCAGGCATTGTGTTTCGGGTCAAAATTGGACAAAACTGTTAAATAGCAAGAGGATTTTTGTAATTTAGAACAAATCCATTGTGAAAAAAGGAACAATCATTGACAAACTCTACAACAGTGGCTAAGATAAGCTTATAAATCAAATTTTAAATTTAATATTAAAAATTTTTCGTTTAATACTGAATGTATAAAATTTGATTTTTTAAGCTCTGGCCCCGTGCCAGACCCACACATCCACATCCACATCCTGGAAATTTTAAGGAGGTAACACGATGAAAAGACGGTTTCTTGCAGGTATCCTTGTCTCCCTGACTCTGGCGTCCGCTCTGACCGGCTGCGGCGGCAACTCCCAGCCCAATTCCGGCAGCGGCGGGTCCCCGTCCAATACCGGCGGCGCCGCTCCGGAGTACACCTGGAAAATGGCGCTGAACTCCACCGAGGGCGACAACGCTTATGACGCCGCCGCCGTGTTCAAGGACAAGGTGGCGGAACTGACCGACGGCCGCGTGGCGGTGGAGCTGTACGGCGGCGCCAGCCTGGGCAGCACCACCGAGGTGCTGGAGGGCATGTCTGTGGGTGTGGCCGACATCATCTGCGAGTCTGTGGGCACCCTGGCCCCCTTTACCCCCCTGGCCAATATCGACATCATGCCCTATACATACACCAGCTATGACCACTTTATGAATGTCTGGTCCAGCGATCTGGGCGAGGAGATCAAGACCTCCGTGGGTGAGGCCGCCGGCTTCAAGCTGCTGGGCGGCGCCTACCGCAGCCCCCGTATCGTAACCGCCACCAAAGCCATGGAGACCGTGGAGGACTTTAAGGGCTTCAAGCTGCGGGCCCCCAATCTGGACGGTTATATCAAGGTCTGGCAGTGGATGGGCTCCGCCCCTATGCCCATGGCCATGAACGAGACCTACACGGCCCTCCAGCAGGGCACTGTGGAAGGGCAGGAGAATCCCATGGTGGACTCTCTGAACTACGCGTTTGACGAGGTGTGCGACTACTGGATCAAGACCAACCACGTGTACAGCTGCAACCTCTTTATGATGGACCTGAATTATTACAACAGCCTGCCCGAGGATATCCAGGCCGCGGTGAAGGAAGCAGCCGAGTTCGCCGGCAAGGAGATCAGCGAGCAGCAGCAGGCAAAAGAGCAGGAGGCGGAGCAGCAGCTGATTGCGGACGGCAAAACCGTTATCGAGGTGGACATCGACGCCTTTGCAGAGCACTTTAAGGATTTTGCCTCTACCAACTATCCCGAACTGGCCGACTGGGTCGCCAGAATCATCGCCATGGATACCTAATCCCGCTTAACGGTTCAAAACAGCAAAAGCGCCCTCTTGCAGCGGCCTTTCACCGTGTCAAACAGGGCGGTAACCCACAGCCGGTCCGTGTCCGATCTGCGGGCATGGGCCGGCCGCCTACCTGATAAGAAACGGAGTGTGAATCATGGGCAAAACCTATTCCAGATTTTTGGATATGCTGGAGAAGATCCAGCGGGCTATCCTGACGGTGAGCGTAGCCGCCATGGTGGTCCTCATGGTCTATCAGGTTATCCTGCGGTATGTGTTCTCCAACTCCAACGCCTGGAGCGAGGAGCTGATCCGCTATCTCTTTATTCTGAACGTGATGCTCGCATCCCCCATTGCCATCCGCCGGAACAACCATCTCCAAATCGATGTTCTCATCAACTGCTTCAGTCCCCGGGTAAAGCGGATTTTCACCGTTCTGGCCACGCTGGCCGGCATCGTCTTCCTCTGCTTTCTCTTCAAATACTCCATCGACCTGTGCATGACCGCCACCAACAACGTCTCCGCCGGCCTGGCCGCCGCGGGGCTCAACGTCTCCATGGCGATCCCCTACGCCAGCCTTCCTCTGGGGGCGGTTCTCATGATCCTCACCTCTATTGAGGTCGTTCTCAAAACCATCGGGGAGCTCCGCTCCGGTCAGGAGGTGTCCGCATGAACGTAGGCGCCGTCGTCATCATTCTGCTTTTGGTGCTGGCCTTTCTGGGCATTCCCATCTACATTGCCCTGGGCATCGGCACGCTGGTCGCGCTGAATATGGCCGGCATGCCAGCCCTGGTGCTGCCCCAAAAGCTGTTTGCCGGTATGAACTCCACCTCCCTGCTGGCCATTCCCTTTTTCATTCTGGCGGGCAATATCATGTCCCGCAGCATTACCAGCAAGCTCATAGACATTGCAAACGCCCTTATCGGCTGGATCCGCGGCAGCCTGGCCCTGGTGACCGTGCTGGCCTCCGCCCTGTTCGGCGCCATCTCCGGCTCCGGTGTGGCCACGGCCTCCGCTATCGGCGGCATCACCATCCCCGCCATGAAAAACGAGGGATATCCCGACCACTTTGCCGCCGCCGTCTCGGCCATCTCCTCGATCATGGGGCCCATCATCCCGCCGTCCATCACCCTGATTGTATATGCATCCATCACCAACGTGTCTGTCTCGGCGCTGTTTATGGGATCCGTATTTCCCGGTGTGATTCTGGCGCTGTCACTGATCGTATACGCCCTGTTCTACGGAAAGCGGCACAACCTGCCCGCCCATGAGCGCCAGCCGGCCCGCAAGGTGGCCGTCACCTTCAAAAACGGCATCTGGGCCCTTTTGATGCCGGTCATTATCCTGGGCGGAATCTTCGGCGGCGTATTCACACCCACGGAGGCCGCGGCTGTCGCCGTGGTCTACGCCCTGCTGATCAGCCTGTTTGTCTACCGGGACATGTCCTGGAAAGAGCTGCCCGGCGTTTTTGCAGACGCCTCCATCTCCACCGCCACCATCATGGTCATGGTGGGCCTTTCCAAGGCCTCCAGCTATGTGGTGGTCACCTCCGGCCTGCCCCAGCAGATGCTGAATCTCTTCACATCCATCACCAACAACCGGGTAGTCATCCTGCTGCTGTTGAACCTGCTGTTTTTAATCATCGGCATGCTGATGGAGGCCAACGCCGCCATTATTATGATGACGCCCATCCTCACGCCCCTGCTGACCGCCTTTCAGATCGACGCCCTGCAATTCGGCATTATCATGAGCTTCAACCTCTGCATCGGTCTGGTAACGCCGCCGGTGGGCCTGTGCCTGCTGCTGTCTAACCAGATCGCGGAGACCAGCCTCTCCAAGGCGCTGAAATCCATGCTGCCCATGCTGCTGATCTCCATCGTAGTCCTGATGCTGATCACCTACGCCGAGCCCCTGACCACCTGGCTGCCCAGTGTGTTGGACTAAGCTCTGATATGAAAATAGAAAGGACGAAATTACGATGAAAATCGGCTTTTTAGGCCTGGGCGTCATGGGTCTCCCCATGGCAAAAAACGTAGTGAAAAAAAGCGGCGCCGCCGTCATGGGCTATGACGTGGCGCCAACGCAGGTAAACGCCTTTCGGGAGAGCGGCGGCATTCCGGTGGACGACCCGGCGGAGATCTACAAAAGCTGCGACGTAATCATGCAGATTCTGCCCACGCATCCCACTATCATCCATTCCGTGGAGCAGGCCATTCAGTATGGAAAGCCCGGAAATATCATCATCGACCTGTCCTCCACGGCCCCGGACATCATCCTGGAGCTGTACCGGAAAACGAAGGACGCCGGGATGTCCCTGTTGGACTCGCCTGTCAGCGGCGGAAACCCCATGGCCGCAGCGGGGACTCTGGCCATTATGACCGGAGGCGACCGGGAGGTGTTTGAAAAGGTCCAGCCCCTGCTGGCGTGCATGGGAAGCCCTATTTACACCGGCGGCCCTGCCAGCGGCAGCGTGACGAAGCTGGTGAACAACATGGTGGCGGGCGCGTATCTGGTGGCCATGGCGGAGGGCTACGCCTTCGCCGCCAAAGCGGGCATCGATCTCCAAACCACCTTTGACGCCACCAGGGGCGGCTTTGCCGGCGGCCCCCTGTATGAGAACAAGATCCCCAAGCTCATCCGGCGGGACTATGAGCCAGGCGCCCGCATCGCCGTTCACAGAAAGGACATTATAAACGCCAAGCACTACGCCCACAAGCTGGGTGTGGATACCCCCATGACGGATGTGGTATTGATGGTGATGGACTGGATGAACGACAACGGCCACATCGACGAGGACCAGATCGCCATGGTGAAATACTACGAGGACAAAATGGACATCACCGCCGGCAGCGCAGAGGCGTGATACGGCCCCAACGAAAGCTGTTGATCGCGCCGCGTAAACGCCACACTTCATTTGCCGATACCCTTCCTTTATCCCCTTCGAGCACCGCCCTGCGTCTGCGGTGCTCGGAGGGGATCTTCCCATTCCGCCAGACCCGATAAAAAGCACGGCGGCCTCCCGGAAAGGAGGCCGCCGCGCCCTTTATCCGGAGACCTCTTTACAGTCCCCTTCCACGCGCCGCACGCAGCTTATTCCGCAGGCCGGAGGGTGACGGTCGCGCCCTCCTCCGTCTCCTGCTCATCAATGTCGAAATCATCCTCCAGAGACGTGCGCTCGTTGGACCAGCCGATGCCGTTCTCCGCCAGGAAGGCCTCTACTGCCGCACTGTCCGCCCCGGCCGGGTCCAGCGGCAGCTCGAACAGCGCCTGAACACCGGTAAAGTCGTCGCAAAAGGCGATGGTCCCATCGTCACGGACAGTAAAAACAGTGTTATTGGGCACGCCGCCCTCATAAAAGGCCATATACACCGTGTGGTCAGCAAACATCTCCAGCTCCCGGGTATCCAGCAGATAATAGTAGATTCCGTCCTCCGCAAAGCCGGAGGCCCCGGCATCCAGCGTCCAGTTGTTTACCGCTGCGGGGGAGCAGCCCGCCACCAGGGGCGTCATGGTATAGCGGATAAAATCAAAGGTCTCGTTGTCCAGAGGCTCCCCATCCAGGCGGCGGAGCGACAGCACGGCATAGGTGTGGGTGATGTCCAGATCCTGATTCTGCACGTCCAGATTCTCACCGGAGACCAGGCCCAGCAGGGTAACGGAGAAGTCCCCGGTCTCCACCGTTTTATTGATTTCCACAGCAGCCTCGCTCTCAAAGGCCGCTGCCAGCAGAGGCTGGCCGTGGCGCTCCGCCACCTGAGCGGGCGTCAGCCACAGCATGGCGGCGGACACAGAAACAGCCAGCAGGGCCACAGCGGCGGCGGCCAATACCGCCATCTTTCTCATGCTCTTAAAATTCATGCTCATATTCTCCTTTTCCAGTTCACGGGCGCGCTGGTGCAGCAGGTTCGCTGTCCGCTCCTCAAAACCGGCGGAAAAGGGGATTTCGTCAAAGGCCTTGCAGTACTCTTCACGGTTCATTCAGATCTCCTCCTTCAGCATCTGCCGCAGCCGCTCCCGGCCGCGGGCCAGGCGGGTGCCCACCGTGGCGGCAGGCAGGCCCAGCATCTTTGCAATCTCTTTGATGGAATAGCCCTCGTAGTAATAGAGGTGAATCACAGCGCTGTACTTGTCCGGCAGCGCCCGGACGGCGGAAACAAGCGAGAGCGCGTCCTCCTGCGGATCTGGCCTTGCCGCCTCCTCCAGCGGTATGTTGCGGCGCTCCGCCATGCGGCGCAGGTCGCTGGCACGGTGGAGAGTGGCGCGGATCAGCCACGCCTTCTCGTGTTCGGCGTCCCGAAACGAGGGGCGGGCAGTCAGCAGCTTCAAAAACACCTCCTGCACGGCGTCCTCCGCGTCTGCCGGAGAATGCAGCCGGGCGGCAGCCAGGTGCAGCAGTGTGGAGCTGTACTGCTCCACAATCCGCCGGATGTTTTCATCGGTACCATATGAAACCACGTTCTCACTCCTTTCACCTATAACACGGATGGGAGACGGAATATTTTTCAAAGGCCGGATCTTTTTGCCGGCTCTCAGCACAAAGCCGCCGCGCCCCACGGGCACGGCGGCTTACAGGATCCATTTGCGCTATCAGCGGACCGTCAGACTATACTCCTCCGGCAGCAGAGACCGCAGCAGCAGCGCAACATCTCTCCGGGCCCGCTCCGCCGCCGCCTCCAGCAGTCCGCTCTCCACGGCCTTTTCCTCCATGGCGGCCTTCTGCGCAGCCTGAAAGGCAGTGAAATCCTCCACAGTAAAGGGGTTGAAAATACTGGTCTTTTCGTCAAAGATCTCCAGGCTGTTCTCGTCGATCTCATGGGAGAGGATCTTTGCCTCCGGCAGGCGGACGGTCACGGCGTTCTCTCCCACCGCCACGCCGGTGTCCCGCAGGTCCACGCCGGCCTTAATCTCCCCGTCATAGGTCAGGATAAAGCCCTTGGTGGTAAAGGGGAGGCGCACGCCGTAAAAATCGCTGCTGTTTTCAAACTGGACCATGTTGGTATAGTGGTAATCCACCACGGCCAGCTCGCTGATCTCCGTCAAACGGGCCTCCAGCACCACAGCGTCCAGCCGGACGGGCTTCTCCTCTTCCCCCACTGAGCGCCGGCCGGCAAAAAAGCAGCCAAGGCCCACAGCGGCGCACAGAGCCACGCCCAGCACCAGCGTCCGGGCCGTCTTCAGCGGATGGCGCTTCACTCTCGTCTCCTGCATGGAAACTCCTCTCTGCCCGGGGCCGGGCTCTGCATATCACCTCTCTGCCAAAAGAGCAGAAGAGATCTCCCCGATTCATGGCAGCGCCGGATGCTCTCCCTTACCGCTCCGCCGAGATGCACACCGCGTGGCACACGCCGGGAATGGACTCTCCCTGAAAGCTGGAGGTGGGTGAGAGAAGCGCGCCGGTGGGAGCGAAGAGGATCTTCTTCCATCTCCCCCGCCGCATCTCCGTCAGAAGATACCCGTTGAGCACCGAGGCGGCGCAGCCGCAGCCGGAACCTCCGGCGTGCATATCCTGATTCTCCCTGTCATAGAGCAGCAGCCCGCAGTCCTGAAAGTGATCTCCCAGCTCCACACCGTCCCGGGAGAAAAAGTCCCGGACAATGCCGTGTCCCAGCTCCCCCAGGTCGCCGGTAATCACCAGGTCATAGTCTCTGGGGCCCGTCCCGGTGTCGCGGAAAAAGGCGGCCAGGGTGTCGTAGGCGGCGGGGGCCATGGCCGCGCCCATATTGTTGGGGTCCGCAATGCCCTTGTCCACAATCTTTCCGCAGGTGACATGGGTGATATAGGGCCCCGGGCCGTCCTTACCCAGAATGGTGCAGCCTGAGGCGGTGGCCGTCCACTGGGCGGTAGGGGTGCGCTGGCTGCCATAGGGCACCGGCATACGGTATTGCCGCTCGGCTGTGCAGAAGTGAGAGGATGTTACGGCCGCGGCCCGCTCTGCAAAGCCGCCGTCGATCAGCAGCGCCGCGATAGACAGCGACTCCCCCATAGTGGAGCAGGCGCCATACAGCCCATAGAAGGGGATGCCAAACTCCCGCAGGCCAAAGGAGGAACCGATACACTGATTCAAAAGATCCCCGGCCAGGATATAGTCGATGTCCCTGGGCTTGAGCCTTGCCTGATCCAGCGCCCGCTGCACCACCTTTTTCTGCATGGTGGACTCCGCCTTCTCCCAGGTCTTCTCCCCAAAAAAAGAGTCCTGGTCCAGCTCGTCAAAATACCCTGCCAGAGGACCCTGGCCCTCAAACTTGCCGCCGATGTTGGCAAAGGAGATCACAGAGGGCGGCGCCGCCAGGGCCACGGTCCGCTGCCCGATTCGCTTTTTATTCATGGAAAGCCACCTCGTTTTGATGGATTTTCCATAGGTTGCCCAAAGGGCACAAAAATATGAAGAGCGCCTGCAAAAGCGCCTTGTTTTCCGCTATACAAGGCAAAAAGGCCAATATATCCTTCAAGTATAGGACCGTTCTACGTGAACCACCGCATAGTACGTCCCGTCCAGAGCCCGGACGGCGGTGCGGATCTTCTCCTCCACCGCCTGGTCCGTAAGGCGAAAGTCATAGGGCACCACCGCGTCAAAAATCACGTTGGTGTGGGTTGGTCCGGATACCAGGCGGAAATCGTGAATGGTGATCTCATCGTCAATACAGCGGACCAGATCCGCCACCCGCTGCCGGGTCTCCTCTGTCACGCCGTCGTCTGTGACCACCGGGTCCATGTGAATGACCGCCTCGCAGCCCAGCTTCTCCCGCAGCTCCCGCTCCACATTGTCGATCCCGTCGTGCAGGGCCAGCACATCCTGATTTGCGGGGACCTCCGCATGGAGGGAGATCATCACCCGTCCGGGACCGTAGTCGTGGACGATCAGGTCGTGGACGCCGATGATCTCCGGCCGGGCCATCACCAGCTCCCGGATACGGGAGACAAACTCGTGGGTCGGCGGCGTGCCAAGCAGAGGGTCCACCGTCTCCTTCACCGCCTTCGCGCCGGACCAGAGGATAAACAGCGCCACCAGCAGCCCGCACCACCCGTCGATCATCCAGCTGGTGAAGTGGCCCACCAGCGTGGCCGCCAGCACTACGGCGGTGGCGGCGCTGTCACAGAGAGAATCCATGGCGGTGGCCCGCATGGCGGCGGAGTCCAGCCGCCGGCCCAGCCGCCAGTTGTAAAAGGCCATGTACAGCTTTACCCCAATGGAAACGCACAGGATAACACCCACCAGAACACTTGCCTCCACCGGCTCCGGGTGCAGTATCTTCCCCACCGAGGACTGCAGCAGCTCAAACCCCATCAGCAAAATCAGCATAGCCACCGCCAGCCCGGATAGATACTCCATCCGTCCGTGGCCAAAGGGATGGTCCGCGTCGGCCTTTTGCCCGGCCAGCTGAAAGCCCAGGAGGGTGATAAAGGAGGAGCCGGCATCTGAGAGGTTGTTAAACGCATCGGCCGTGATGGCGATGGAGCCGGCCACCCTGCCCGCCAGAAATTTGCCCAAAAACAACAGGACATTCAGCGCCACACCCACCGCGCCGCAGAGAACTCCGTAGGCCTTGCGGAGCTCTCCCTCTTCCCGGCCGTCCGGGTGAATAAAGAGATGGGAGAACAGGGCAATCATACCTTCAATTCCTTTCCGTGCGGGTCCCGCCGGGAATAACAAGCCTCATATGACAGCAAAGGTCGTCCAGGTCCCGGTCTGTGGCGGCCGGCACCCGCAGCTTGGCGCCGCAGCGCCGGCAGACGAGGTCCACTGCAGAGCGGCGAATCTCCATGCCGTATTGTATGCTGCCGCAGCCGCAGGTAATTCCATCTTTCCGGGCGGCGATCTCCTTCAATTCCGACAGGACCTCGTACATGATCACACTGTCCAAAAAGGCCTCCGGGTCCTCCCCGTCCCGCCGGCGCTCCTTTTCTGCCAGAATCGTCAGCTCCCGCAAATTCTTTTCCACGGTCCCCTCCGGGCCGATGAAGGCGCAAAACTGCCGGGTCTTCGCACAGCCTAAGGCCGTGGCGTTTCGCAAAACCCGCTCCGGCCCGCAAACCGCCGTATGCGTCTGTCCGCACAGCCCGCAGGGCACATAGAGCCGGTAGTTCTCCCCGTCGAACTCCACCCGCAGGGCGGAGTCTCCGCAGGCGCACTCGATCTCCGCGTTGGAGGCCTCCAGCGCAAAGACCGACCGGGCGGCCATCACCGTTTTGCCGCACTTGGGGCACAGATAGCCAAAGGTTCGCATCTCCTCACTCATAACCGCACCCCGCCTTCAGAAACATTACGGGCATCCGCCTGCTCCACCCCCTCCAGCGGAGAGGATACAGGTTTCGCCAGCAGGCCCAGCAGCGGCTCAAAGTCCACGCCCTCCCGCCTGGGCAGATCCGAGGCCGCCGTCCGCTCCGCGCAGGCGCGGACAAATTCCACAGCCTCCCGCACCGCCTCCGGCAGCTGCCTGCCCTGCACCAGCGCCCCTGTGAGCACGCTGGAAAACACATCGCCCGTACCGTGGAAATCCCTGTCCACCCGTCGGGTCTGAATCGCCTCAGTCCGCCCGGTGGCTGCGTCAAAGCACATGGCCCCGGTGGAACCCGCCTCCACAGAGACGCCGGTGAGCACCACAGAGCGCCTGCCCCCCAGGCTCAGTTTTTCCGCCGCGGCGCGGCAGCTCTCGGCCCCGCCATCCAGCTCCCCGTAGGAAACGCCCAACAGCAGCGCCGCCTCTGTCAGATTGGGCGTGATGACATCCGCACGCTCCGCAAGGCGCGCCATACCGCCGCACATCTGGGGCGTGTAGGTCTGGTAGACCACACCGTCATCTCCCATCACAGGGTCCACCACCACCACGCCGTTCCCCCGAAAGTCCCGAATAAAATTCTCCACAATCCCAATTTGCCGGGCACTGCCTAAAAAGCCGCTGTAAATGCCGCCAAAGTGCAGGCCCAGCTCTTTCCAGTGGCGGACCACTCCGGGCATCTCGTCCGTCATATCCAAAAAGGTAAATCCCGCAAAGCCACCGGTGTGGGTAGAGAGAAAGGCGGTGGGCAGCGGACAGCACTGCACTCCCATAGCGGACAAGACGGGAATGGCAACGGTCAAAGAACAGCGGCCAAAGCCGGACATATCGTGAATTGCGGCAACGCGGGGCGTGGTCATAAAAGTGTCCCCCATTTTTCTAAAATTGAAAAAGGCAACAGGCAATTTTTCCTTGTTTCCGGAACCGGGATGTGCTATAATACT
Source organism: uncultured Oscillibacter sp. (assembly GCA_950097035.1). Taxonomy (GTDB): domain Bacteria; phylum Bacillota; class Clostridia; order Oscillospirales; family Oscillospiraceae; genus Oscillibacter. The sequence continues at coordinate 15,182 of CATNDT010000003.1, read as the reverse complement.
GCGCAAAGTAATTCCGCATCATTTTATTATCATAGCACAAAGCCCTCTCCCGCGCAATACCGTGCGGGCCTTTATCCTCCGCTGTGATTATGCGCCTGTGATGGAATTGGTAGACATGCGAGATTTAGGTGATGTCACCTCAGTGAAAGGTTTGGGGGGAAAATATGTGTTTAGATAGACGGTATATCAAATGGGAAAGCTGATAAAGAAGGAATGCGGTTTACCAGCATTTCCAACCAGGAAACCAGACAAAACGCAGACTTGGGCAGGAAAGCATACCGCCCGCGTTACGAAGATTTTTGAACAGCCAGATGGTTCTATTATCAAGGCAACAAAGCACATTAACAAGGATGGAGCCATAACTGATAAGCTCGAGCACAGACATAAGTAACTGCCACATTATGTTTTATCCTGCTTAAACTGTACCCCAGGAAGCGGACAGCAAGTTGACCCATGGGACCCCGGGGTGGTATGATAAATTGCCGCGATGGAGGTGCCCTATGAGTACAAAAAGGTTTGCAGTCCTGAAGTAATAGCAATGCTGCGGGCGAACCCGTACACCGAACGAGTGACGGCGGAGCAAATCTCCTTTACTTTGGCGTTCAAAAAGGAGTTCTGGCGTCTGAGTATAGAAGGCTGCACTGGAAACACAGCCTTCCGAAAGCTGGGCTATGATCCGGAAGTTCTGGGCTCTGAGCGTGTCCATAACATCAAAAAGCGCATCCGCCGCGCCGCCAAAACCCCCGAGGGGCTCAAAGGCAAAGCAAAATCACGGATGCGCGTCAGCAAAGAACATTTCAACAGCGCCCAGCTGGAGAAAATGTCCCGCCGGGAGAGTGAGCAGCGTCTTCAGAATGAAATTGTGTACCTCGTTCTCACAGTGACCGAGTTGTGCGATATGGCCGGAGTTTCCCGGTCCAGATATTATGGCCGGCTGAAAGCGGAGCGAATCCGGCAAGAGCGGGAAGAACGGAACCAGGCGGATTTCCAACGAATCCTGGGCGCTTACCGGTTCCGTGGTTACGACAAAGGCGTTCGGGGCATCCATATACGGCTGCTGCACATCGGAATTCGGATGAATCCCAAAAAGATCCGGCGCCTCATGCGGAAATACAAACTTTTCTGCCCTGTTCGCAAGGCGAATCCCCATCGCAGACTGCAAAAAGCCATCCGAACAAGCAATACGGCGGAAAACCTCGTAAACCGTGAGTTTGAGGCCCATGGTCCCCGGAGCATCTTGTTAACCGACATCACCTACCTTCCGCTGGGCGATACCCATTGCTATCCCTCCACCATTTTGGACGCCTGCATCAAGCAGGTCCTGTCTTACACGCTCAGTCAGTCCCTTGAGGTGGATTTTGTACTGGAAACCGTGGAGAAGCTGGTGAAACACCATGGCATTTCACTGAATGAAAAGACAATCCTCCACAGTGACCAGGGATGCCACTACACTTGTGTGAAATTCATTCAGCTACTGAAGAACCGGGCTTTGCGGCAATCTATGTCCCGCAGAGGCAACTGCTGGGATAACGCTCCCCAGGAAAGCTTTTTCGGACACATGAAGGACGAACTCTCCCGTGAAATTCCCGGTTAGTGTTCCTTCGCGGATGCCCAGCGCTCGATTGATAACTGGATCACTACTACTGATATGGGTCAGCTTATTTTGTACTTGACTTGGGGTGCATTTTAGCTATACTGCGGGTCACACATTGGGCCGCAGTATAAAAGCAGAAGATAAAAACAGCAGCAGGCACCCCTGCCGTCCTTATACGCGGGTATGATGAAACTGGTAAACATGCTGGATTTAGGTTCCAGTGCCGCAAGGCTTGTGGGTTCGAGTCCCACTACCCGTACCAAAATGAACGACCCTGCCCAATCTGAACAAACTGTTGTCAGTTGCTCGTATTGGGTAGGGTCATTCTTTGTCTGTAGCTCTTGTGTTTCAAGGGCTACATGCTTTTTCGACTCCGGGTGCCATGTGTCACTAAGCAATGGCAAACAGTTCAAAATCAGAGAGCAAAACGTGTGATTAGAGGGATTCGAACCCCGCTGACATCCTCTTAACACTTTTATTGGCTGTTACTCACGAACAGCTCCTCTACCTGACATGGCGTTTGGTTTTTCAGTGTACGATGGGGCCGCTGCGTGTTATAAAACTCGATGTAGGCGGTAAGGCCACGCTTGAAGGCTGCTTCCGATGTGTAATCCTTTCGATATAGATCTTCCTCTTTAAGTGTGGCAAAGAAAGATTCGGCAACTGCATTATCGTGAGGCTTCCCTGAATTGGAGAAAGACTGTTCTACGGATCGCTCATGAAGCAATTGTCTAAACCGATAAGCGGTATATTGGGCTCCTCGATCGCTGTGAAAAATGAGGCCATCGTCTGGACTGTGCTGCTCCCATGCAATTTTAAATGTAGAAGTGATCAGTTGGGTACTGTTTTTCTTAGATACGTTATATGCGACAATCTTGCGGGAAAACAAGTCCAAAATCACACAAGTGTATAAGTAGCGTTCTCCCAGCTTGAAGCAAGTGACATCGCTGACCCAAATCTGGTTGGGCCTATCTGCCTGAAATCGCTGACGGAGAATGTTTCGTTTCTTCTCTGGCGCGTTGAGTTTTATGTAGTCCTGTTTCGCAATACTGCGGATGCTGGCCACCCCCATCTCTTTCATCAATCTTGCCACATATTCTGTGCTGACCTGGTGTCCACGCTGAACGAGGATTGTACGGATTTTCTCCGCACCCAACACTTGGCGGTATTCATCAAATACTTCCCGAATCAGGATACAGTATTCTTCCCTTCGTTTCTCAAACCACGCATTCCCACGTTTATTACAGAGGATGCGATTATAAAATGTGCCGCAAGAAACATCCAATGCCTCACAAAGTGTGTGGACATCATACTGGTCGTAAAGTAACTCTAATTCGCACAGTTTCTTTTTCAATGGAGCATGAACAGTACAGTTGACCGCCTTCAATATGGAAATGATATTTTCCAGTTTGTTAACACGGCGAAGAAGCCTATCATATTCTTTAGCTGTAAAGGTTTGCTTTTCACCGGGATTCATTTCACCGCATATCTGTGCCCAGCGATAAATCGTACGCTCACTCACTCCATATTTTGCACTTAGATTCTGTGCAGAGCTTCCTTGTTTGTACTGCGCAATAATGTCGGCTTTTTCTTGATCTGAACAGGCCATGGATCATGACTTCCTCTCGTATAATTTGCTCCAGTATATCATGCAAAGCGTAGCACAGACCAGAAATTTGACAACTGTTGCACATTGAGGACAGATTTGGTATAATTAATTAGTAAAACTATGTTGGCTCTATCCAATTCTTTGTAGCTCATTTTGCCGTACTGCCATATATAAGACAAATAATTGGATGATCATTCACTCTATGGTAAAGGAAGCTGTGAGGGACATGAATAAATCAGACACAAAAGATAACGCGATCATTGCTTTTATATTCGACAGCGGTAGAATTGAAGACAGTTTTTATGGAAACACAGTTTTTAAAAGTGTCTTTAGTGGCAAAGAGGTCATGTGTAATCCAAGAAAAATCATCATTTCTCTGGGCGATATTACTGATTATCATATTTTTGAAGATATAACGCCATATTTGATTCGAAATGATTTATGTACTGTAAAAAGGAGCCAGGAGCAGTATAAGGATAATCTTTTTGTTTTCCTCCTTGAAGATATAGACACTAATATTGCCAAACGAATCGATACACGCCTGCATGAAGAGATTGGCGCATATATCGGCATGACGTCAATCAATGTAGCGTCCACCGATGCGCGCAAGCAATTTTGGAAATCCCTGATCCGTTGCTTCAGCGTTGAGTATGACTTGATTACTGCGTTTGGTCAAGCCGAGGAGGAGCCGTTTCAGTATTACGAAGCCGCGTCGGCCATGGGATTCCGTGTCAGCTACGACAATTTCCCCTACGGGATCGACGGTTATAGGGACACTTTATTTTCTACGCGACAGTCAACAATTATCCATTCAGCTTCCCAGCTGCAGTTTGTCGAGGGGAAGAGCGATTCAGATCGCGGAATTCTTGAAATGAATTTTTCTCTCGTGAAAGAAGTAGAAATTGCGGGCGTTCAGATTTGGAAAGCAATTGAGGACATCAATCGTGTCACTGTAACAAAAGTGGATGATACCTATAGCTTTATCATAACAGATTACCTGTTCACCTCTTTATATCAGGCCGCGCAGGGAATGGAACGGCTCTTGAAGGTGATGATCGAATTATACGCATATGATGTGACCAATGAGGAGGAACGTAAAAAAATAAACGACCTGCTGTATGGCCATAATCATTTGGCAATGTCTGATTTTTTGCTTGAAAAGGACGATTTGAAACTCAAGCCAACCGGTAAAAAGCTGTTAAAAGCGTTGACGACTTTTTATTTAAAAGCAAGGTACCACAGATACAGTTATAGTAATGATAACAATCTTGAGTTGAGAATATTGAGGGATTTCGGTTCAGACATCAGCAAGGAAAATTTTGATGATGCTGTTAAGCATCTATACGGTAAGGCAGTCGGACAAACATCCCATATATTTTATAAGCATATCATAAAATTATCCCATAAATTAAACATCTTTGCCTATGAGCTAAACAGTAGATCCGTGGCAAGCTTCGCCTTAAATAGTTATTACGGGGATGATTTATATGATTTATTGAAGCGAATTGAGCAGTCAAAAAAGGAATTGCTTTGGTATCTCATCCAGGAGGGCAGTAAATTACCCGCCGCTAAATTCTCAAATGAGTTATCAGCCCTGCCATTTGAGCAATGTGACATACCTGAATTTTTAAACGAGTTGATTACTGATAAAAATTCAAACAGTATGCTTTATGATTTTGTATCTGATGCTTATGACGAACTTGTTGAGGAAGATAAGGTCAAGTGGAAGGAGCGCGTTGAAGCAATTGATGCGCTTGTTGGAAATACTAACGTGTACTTTGAAGAATTTGATGATTTATATGATGATATTGATACCGATGAAGAACTGCAATGACTTTGTAACTTATCTTTTGATGGACAAAGAATACAACTATCTATGATGTTTCGCTATTTCATGTGGACGTGGCTTTGCGGCAGCCCGAGTGGTGAACTCCACTCATACGTCGAATTCCAAACAAGATGACTCTTTTAAACTCCACAAATATGAAATATTTGACCGTAGCCGCTTTTCAATAACGCTGAAATCATCTATAATGGGGTTAATATGATTTGCGGAGGTAAACCTTCCATGAGCGACGAACAACGGACAAAAAACCAAGTCTCCTATATTTTCTCCAAAGAAGTGATTTTAAAGGACCTCTTGCAGCAAGGCGTTATCTCTGACTTGGAATTTGCACGGTATGACGAAATGCTGTATGACCGCTATCAACTGGACGCAGAAACCGGGATTCCTCGACCTACCAGTCCATCCATATCCGAGCAGCCGGAGCAGCCCTGTGCTGGGAAAGAATGGAGGCACCTATGCACACCCGGAGATCGCCTGCGCCTTTTGCGCCTGGCTTCATCCGGAGTTTTATTACTCATTGATCCAGTCATTTTTAGCAACACATCAACGCTGGGGGACTCAGCATGGGTAATCAAAGAGAGATTATTGAAATTCCCGCAAGAGTCGCCGAGGCCCAGGCTCGAACTGAAAAGCTGCGTATAGCAGCATATTGCCGTGTCTCCACCAGTCAGGAGGCCCAGCAGAACAGCTATCAGGCACAGAGGGCATATTATCTTGATAAGATTGAGTCCAACTCCCGTTTTGCCAGGAATACTGAAGATTGTCTGCTCTATGTCCGGTTGCTGAAGGGCCTGCAAATCCCCGTGATGTTTGAGACCGAACGGCTGGATACCTCTCAAATGGACAGTGAGTTTTTCCTGGCTATGCCCGGAGCAAACTCACAGGCTGAAAGTGAAGCCACCAGCAGCCGGGTCAAATGGGGTGTCCGTGCCGCATTTCGAGACGGCAAGGTCCGATACCAATACAAGCGCTGGCTGGGGTACCGAAAGGGTGAAGATGGAAAGCCGGAAATCGTGCCGGAAGAGGCCGCCATCGTCAGGAGGATTTTTGATGCGTACTTAGCGGGCCACAGCCTCAAAGCAATCAAGCACATGCTTGAAGAAGAAAAGATTTCTACAAAAATGGGGCTGACGGAGTGGTCCGTTCCTTCGATTCAAAACATTCTCAAAAATGAAAAGTATACAGGAGACGCATTGCTCCAAAAAACCTATACTACCGATCCCATTTCAAAACGCCAAAAGATAAATCGTGGAGAACTTCCACAATATCTGGTGAAAAACTGTCATCCCGCCATCATTTCTCGGGAGGCCTTTTCACTTGCCCAAAAAGAGACGGCCCGACGTACTGCGGCAAGGGGCACGGAAGAGACTCCTGAGCCTCTTCTGGAAAAGAAAATCTATTCCAGTAAATATGCATTGTCCGGAGTACTATTTTGTGGAATGTGCGGCGCCCCCTATCGCCGTTGCACATGGAAACGAAATGGCAAAACCCGTATTGTGTGGCGCTGTCAGAATAGGCTCAAAAATGGGACAAAAGTCTGCGCCGATTCTCCGACTATTGATGAAATTGACCTGCACCGGGCCTTAGTGGCTGGAATCAATGAGATGCTCCATCAACAGGAATACCTTCTTGCCCCTTTCGAGAAACTGGGTATCACTGAACGAAGGCAGGCCCTTGTCTCACAGCAAAAGCAGATGGACGCCAATATCGTTGATTTGATCGTACAATATGCGGACAACCGGAACTGGGATCACAGCGCGGAACCATTCCGCAAACTCCTGGAAAAACGCCGTAAACTTCCGCAATCAGCTAACCAGCTTCCGTGTCAATTGGAGCGCTATCATGATGGTATCGCCCGCTGTATCCTGGAGAAGGTCACGGTAGAGAACACAGGCCGCCTGCATATCACCTTCAAGGGTGGCGCTTCGGTAGAACAGTCTTTTTGATAGTAGGAGCAGTCAGCAAACATATTTGGGCGGGTGCAGAAGGACTGTCCAAATATGTTTGCTTTATTCTTGTATATTCGTACCGAATATGTTATCATAGAATTGAGGTGAGGAAATGGAACGGCGTATTGCAAAGGTTAACATCAGCTCCGCCGGGGGGACGGCCTCCAGCGGCTCGAAGACCTGCAAGGTCACCTTGCCCACTTCATGGGTGGAGGAGATAGGAATCAACCGGGACCATCGCGAGTTGGAGCTGGCCTTTGACGGGGCAACGATCACGCTGTCCTGCCACCTCAGCGGCCCGGAATTTGCGTCGCGGCAACTGGCGCAGGGGCACGAGGTCCGCGTCCTGCGGCTCTACGATGGAGATGTACTCTGCTCCACGATCTACGCGGACTTCACCGAACAAACCGTAATGGCGGAAAATCAGGCGGTTCCTCCCATAAAGACCGCCTTTGGAAACAACCCGCTTCCCTCTTGGGAGGACTTCCATCGTTTTCTCGAGGAGCGCTGTATCCCCCGGCAGCGGGCCGGACTACGGGAGTATTTGGAGGCCCTGGGATTGGACGAATACGGCCCCTTGGCCATTATTGAAAAGACAGGCGGACGCATGGCGGAGGACCAACAGTGGTTGTCCATGGAGGTTCTGAAATGACGGTTCGGCTGGTAACGGATGAAAAAATCGCGGAGACCTCCTCCAAAGGGAATCAGGAGAAGTGGTACGACCAGGCGCCAGACCGCTGGTACAAGCTGGACCAGTTTGGCTATGAGGCATTGGCGGAAACCGCTGTTTCTGTGCTTCTGGAGCGAAGCAATCTTGAAACAGAGACGCCCTTTACCTTTGTCCGCTATCGAATGGAGCGTTTCCAAGTCCACGGACGGGAGCGCACAGGCTGCTCCAGCAAAAACTTCCTGCGGCCCGGACAGTCTCTCATCACCGCCAACCGTCTGCTATCCAGCCACTTGGGGAAGCCTCTGCGGGAGAAACTGACCCAGCTTTCCAGTGATAAAAAACGGATTGCATATCTGGCGAAGGCGACAGCGGATATCACGGGCCTGAAGCTCTTCCCCCAATACCTGACCCTGCTCTTTGAGATCGACGCCCTGTTTTGCAACGATGACCGCCATCTGAACAACATTGCGGTCATTGAGCAAGATGGTCAATACGGCTACTGCCCAATCTTCGACAACGGAGCGGGACTCCTCTCCAACACACAGCTCTCCCCCATGGACATCTCGCCGCCAGCTCTAATCTCCGCTTTGCGGGCCAGGCCCTTCAACACCGCCTTCACCCGGCAGATGAACACGGCCCGCAGCCTGTATGGGCCGCAGCTGGCAATACCGAAGATGACGGCAGGTTACGTCCGGGAGGTCCTGCGGCCAGCTCTGGATTATTATCCCCAGCGGGACTGGGGCATCATTACGGACCGGGTTGAAACGTGCATTCTCACAAGACAAACAAAGCTGTAAAAACGGAGGAACAGATATGAACAAACGGCACAAGATTTTGATAAGTCTCCTGATCCTGTCGCTGGTCCTGTTATGCGGCTGCGGCGGGGACAATGGCGGGCAGCCGGCCGAGCCCGATCCCGAAACGGATTCGGTAAGCGAGCCCCAGGAAGCATCCCCTTCGGAAGAGCCGTCTTCCGAGGAGGAAACCGAACCCATCTACATCACCTTCGAGGGGACCGACCTGGAGGGAAATCCGGTTTCTCAAGATGTCTTCTCCCAGTCCAGGCTCACCATGGTCAATGTCTGGGCCACCTACTGCAATCCCTGCCTGAACGAGATGCCGGGACTGGGGGAGCTGACAGCGGAATATGACAGGTCGGAGTTCCAGCTCATCGGCATTGTCAGCGATGTATGGGAGGGGGAGGATCCGGCGCTTGTGGAAAGCCTGGTCCAGGAGACCGGGGCGGACTATCCACATCTGCTTGCAAACGACTCTATCAGCCAGGCGATCCTGTCCAGTGTGAGCGGCGTGCCCACCACTTTCTTTTTTGACGGGGAAGGGGCATACCTGGGCGGTGTCGTCGGGTCCGCGGAAAAATCAGCGTGGGAGGAACTCATCAATGAGCTTTTGGAAGAACCGTAACCGGCACATTTGGGCCTTTGGCGCTCTGACAGGAGTTCTCCTTCTCGGAATCGGAGCCTGGCAGGGGCAGTTTGCCGTAATATGGAGAAAGGCAGTCATGATCTGCCTGGAGTGCATCGGGATTGGATGAGCGATGAGAAACAAAATTCGACTGACCGTGCAGCTGCTGTTTACCATCGTGACAAACGGATACCTGTACGGCTTTCTCAACGGAAAGATTTACCGGGGCGGCCTGAAATACGCCTGTGTGCCGGGCCTGAACTGCTATTCCTGCCCTGGGGCCATTGCCTCCTGCCCCATCGGGGCCATACAGGCCCTGCTGAACCAGCGGGGCTTTCAGGTCCCTTTCGCCGCCCTGGGGTTCTTCTTTGTGTTCGGAAGCCTGCTGGGGCGCTTTGTCTGCGGCTGGCTGTGCCCCTTCGGGCTGGTGCAGGACCTGCTTCATAGAATTCCCCTCTTCAAAAAGAAAAAGCGTCTGCCAGGCCACCGCGTTCTGAAATACGGAAAGTACGCGGTGCTGGTCCTCCTGGTGTGCGTCGGCTCCATGTTTTTGTTCGGGGGCTTTGCCAAGGTCCCGGCCTTCTGCAAGTATCTCTGCCCCTCCGGCACCCTGCTGGGCGCGCTTCCCCTGCTGGGCGCCAACGAGGCCCTGAGAAATCAGGCTGGGGGGTTGTTTCTCTGGAAGCTGGGAATTCTGCTTGCAATCGTGCTGCTCTCCGTGAAGGTGTTCCGCCCCTTCTGCCAGTACCTGTGTCCCCTGGGGGCCATTTACGGCTGGTTCAACCGCTTCAGCCTGGTACAAATCCACTGGGAGCAGGAGCGGTGCGTCTCCTGCGGGGCCTGTGAAAAAGCCTGTCCGGTGGCGCTGTCCTTACAGGAGATCTCCCGCTCTCCGGAGTGCATCCGTTGCGGGAAGTGCGCGGATGCCTGTCCGCAGGGATGCCTGCATTTCACAGGCCGTCCTGGGTATAATTCCACGAAAACACAGTCATCCTAAGGGCAAAAAGGATGTGAACCTGTGCCGAACCATTTGCAGCATGAAACCAGCCCCTATCTCCTCCAGCACGCCAGGCGTTCACCGGAAACGGCGGGTGGCCTGCCAGCATCTTCCTGACGCCGGAAATGCGGCCTTTCTTTGCCGGAACCTACTTCCCAAAACGCCGCCAAGGCGGCATGGTAAGCTTTGAGGAGCTTTTGACGCTGATCCATGAGAAATGGGAGCGGGACCGCTCCACCCTGCTGGGCCCGGCGGAACAGATCTTGGACCTGCTGAACCGCCCAAGCACGGCGGAAGGCAGGGCAGAACCGGAATTACTGGAGAACGCCGTCCATCTCTACAAGCGGCTGTTTGACCGGGAAAACGGCGGCTTTGGCGGTGCGCCCAAATTCCCCTCTCCCCACAATCTTCTGTTTCTTCTGGCGTACCATCGGAGGCGGGGAGACCGGGACTGCCTGGAGATGGCGGAGCGGACGCTGACGCAGATGGTCCGGGGCGGACTGTTCGACCACATCGGCGGGGGCTTTTGCCGCTGTTCCCTCCGCCTGGAATAGTCTGATGATCGCGGCACTGTGCCGGCTGTATCAGGCCGGTGGAGAACGGAACTATCTGGACGCCGCGAAACGGGCGGACCGATTCCTATGGAAGCATCTCTGGGACGGCGAAACCCTCCACGTCAGCTTCCGGGCCGGGCGGCGGGGTGAAAAGGGGTTCCTGGATGACTACGCTGCCTGCGTCTTCGCCCAGCTGGCACTGTACGGAGCCACGCTGGAGCAAACGTATTTGAACCCGGGCGGAGGAGCTCTGCCGGGATGCCTGTGAACAATTCCAGGACCGGGAACATGGCGGCTTCTATCTCTATAGTGAGGATCACGAGTCCCTGATTCTCCGGCCCAAGGAGACCTTTGACGGGGCGATGCCCAGCGGAAACTCCCTGATGGCCTGGAACCTGGTGCGGCTCAGCCAGTTGGTTTCCGAGGAAGTCTACGGCCCCCTGGCGGAGCGGCAGTTGGACTTTCTGGCAGCGGACACGAGGCAGTACCCCGCCGGCTACGCCATGTTCCTGCTGGCGCTTCTGGATGACCGCGATCCGCCGCCCAAGGTGACCGTGGTGCTGTCCGGAAAATTGGAGGCGGCCTGTCTGCCCCTGGTGCTTCCGGCGGAAACGGCGGCCATTCTGCGGGAGCCAGGGGCGGAGTATCCGCTGAAAAACGGAAAGACCACCTTCTATGTCTGCCGGGGACACAGCTGCCTGCCGCCGGTCAACGAACTGCCTGTTCTATAAATATTTCAGCAAATGCCGGACGGGAGGAAATCCGCCCGGCATTTTTTTGCCCTCCAAACATATCCATGAACTGAGGTGATGCAATTTGGAAAGCGCACAGCGAGAGCTGGCCAGCGTTCTGCTGGAGCATATTTGTTCCCTTGGCCTGATATCCGATTTCACCTATTCCAAGGCCGTGGATTTGGTACATTCTGTGATAGACTTCCCTGAGCTTTTCCAGTATCCTGTGTGCTTGACAAAGGAGGCGGAGATTCATGAATGTACTCAGGATACGAAATGAAATGCGGAACGGAAAGACCATCTTCGACCTGCCCCTGCGGGTGACCTTCTACGCCAGAGTTTCCACCGACAAGGATGAACAGCTCAACAGTTTGGAAAATCAGGTGCAGTATTACACACAATTCATTCAGGAAAAGCGGAATTGGACCTACGTCCAGGGCTATGTGGACGAGGGCATCTCCGGCACCAGTACGAAAAAGCGGGACAGCTTTAACCGAATGATAGCGGACGCCAAAGCAGGACGGTTCGATTTCATCATCACGAAGGAGATCTCCCGCTTTTCCCGTTCCACCCTGGACAGCATCCAGTACACCCAAGAGTTGCTGGAGCATGACGTAGGGGTGCTCTTCCAAAATGACAACATCAACACTTTAGACAGTGACAGCGAGTTTCGCTTGGTGGTCATGGCCGGGGTGGCCCAGGACGAGGTGCGCAAGCTCTCCGAACGGCTGAAATTTGGCTTCCGGCAAGCCATCAAAAACGGCCATGTGCTGGGAAACGACAAGCTGTGGGGCTACGACAAAAAGGATTGCGTTCTCACCATCAACGAGGAGGAGGCCCGGGTGGTGCGGCGGATTTTCGACCTCTACGCCAACCAGCAAATGGGCATCCGACGTATTTCGCAGATGCTGTATGATGAGGGCTTCACCAGCCGGAAAGGCAACGCCTTCAACGTCCTGACCATCCGGCACATCCTCTGCAACCCCAAATATAAGGGCTGGTATTGCGCCAACAAGTCCCAGACGGTGGACTACCGCAGCAAGCGGAAGATTTTCCTGGAGGAGGATGAGTGGGTCATGTACCCGGACCCGTCCATCCCAGCCATCGTATCGGAGGAGCTGTGGGACCGTGCCAATGCTCTTTACAAAAGAAGGAGCCAGCAAATGATGTCTCACCAGAGCGGGGCGGAGTTCCACAACCGCTATCCCTACAGCGGCAAGATCATCTGCGGGGAGCACGGGACCAGTTTCCACCGGCAGCTGCTGAAAAGCGCTAAGGGCGAAAAGGAGGTCTGGCAGTGCCGGGTCTACCGGGACAAGGGCCGGACGGCCTGTTCTGCGCCGCAGCTTCGGACGGTGGAGTTAGACCAAATCATGGCCGAAATCTTCAACAAGCTGGCGCAAAACAAACAGGCCATTATCGACGCCGTGGTGACCGTCCTTCAGTCTGTCCCTGATGAGCATGACTACGCCCAGGACATCCGGCACATCGAAGAAGACTTGTCCGCCATCCAGGCAAAAAAAGACCGTCTGCTGGAAATGAGCATTGAGGGCGTCATCACCACAGCGGAGTTCAAGCAGCGCAACGATGGTTTCAACCAACAGGCCCAGGCCCTGGAGGAACGGCTGGAAACCCTCCAGGCAGAGGCGGAAAAGGGTCAGCGGACGGCGGAACAGCTGAAGGAAATCCGCGCCGCCCTGGAACAGGAACTTTCCTTCCAAAACGGCATTCACTCCGCCCTGGTCACAACGATCCTGGACAAAATCGTTGTCCAAAAGAACAGCACCAAAGAGGAAATCCACTTGAACATCCACCTGAAATTCGGCGGCCCGTGGGAGGCCGCTTTCAATAGGACCAATCCCTCCCTTTGCTTCACCCGTCCAAGAAATACTACACCCAGAACGCCGACCAGGAGGATTTGATATCTATCGGCACGATCGGCCTGATTAAGGGTATTTCCAGCTTTGACCCCACCAAGGGCGCCCGGCTGGCCACCTATGCCGCACGGTGCATCGAAAATGAAATTTTAATGTATTTCCGCAGTCAAAAAAAACTCCAGGGCGAGGTTTCCCTGTCTGACTCCATTGAAAACGACAAGGAGGGCAACGCCCTGCAGCTGATCGACGTGGTGGGAATGGATGACACCATGCTGGAAGATCTCCATGACCGGGACAACGCCCTGCGCCTCCATTCGCTGCTAAAGGAATGCCTGACTTCCCGGGAAGCGGAAATCATCCGGCTGCGCTACGGTCTGGGTGGGACCGTGCCCCTGACCCAGCGAGAGATTGCCTCGTCCTTCGGTATCTCCCGCAGCTATGTATCCCGCATCGAAAAGCGGGCGCTGGAAAAGCTGCGGACGGCGCTGCAGTCCCCTCCCCCGTCCCGGGCAAACGGCAAGTGCCTGTCTCCCACAAAATGAAATAAAGTATAAGGGGGCAAATGCGGGGCATTCGCCCCCTTAACAGTCATACAGAAATCCGGGTAAATCGTTAAGTTAAGGCCAGATTGTAAACTGGGGGAAATCCATTACGCTGTAGTTGCCCCCACGGATATTTGGGTCATTGGAAATGCCGGCAGCAAAACCCTTACTGCCAGCGGAAATGCAACTTATTACATCAATATATGGCTTGGAGCGTGTTGGCCCAGTGATGAGCTTGAGAAAGTAGATGGGGAAGCGGTTTATGAAGGCGGTTTTTCCAACTGGTGGGGCGACCATGACCATTTTGTAGATGGAATGCTGGAGCGCGATGAACATGGCTGCAATTCCGTCTTAGTGAAGCCCGGTGAAACGACTACGATTCCTTTCTCCGCTTTTGCGCAGATGACAAACGGCAACACCGACTGTATTTACGAGCTTACAATCCGTGCGCTTTATCCGGGTACCAGCGAATATGAGGATTCCTTTGCGGGCATGGTTGAACAGCATTTCTATTTCAAGCTGGATTCTGACGCCAAGTCCGCCATTGACAAAAACACGGAAAAGGATACTGCAAAGCGGCTTTATGGGCCGCTGAAAATGGCCTTATATCCGGTTCCACTTTCGGAGTGACCACCGATTGTACCCGCGGGCAGATTGTTACCTTCTTGTATCGCGCTATGGGAAAATAACGCCGGACGGCCTCTGTTGATCTGACGGCGCGTAAGCCATGAAAAAACACCCGCCGCCTCCCCCCGGCCATTTAAATGCGCTACAGCTCCAGTGACGCAATAGCCTCCCGCATCTGCAGGGTGGAGTTCTCCAGGTCCCGGCGCTCCTCTTCGCTCAGCGAGATCTCCAGGATCTCCTCCACACCGTTTCGCCCCACAATGGACGGAAGACTCAGTGCCAGGCCGTGCAGGCCATACTGCCCCTCCGGCACCACGGAAACCGGCAAAACCGCGTGCTCATCCCTGACAATGCACTCCGCAATGCGTCCAACCGCCATGGCAATACCGTAATAGGTGGCGCCCTTTCGTTGGATGATCTCATAGGCACTGTCCCGGACCTCCCGATAGATTCGCTCCCGGTCCGGCCCGGCAAGGGTTTTGCCCCGGATATGGCAAAAATCCTCCAGGTCCAATCCTGATACATTGGCCTCGCTCCACACCGCCAGCTCACTGTCGCCGTGCTCACCGATGATAAAGGCGTGGACATTGCGGCTGTCCACCCCCAGCTCCGCGCCCAGCAGCTGTTTGAGACGTCCGGTATCCAACACGGTGCCGGAGCCGATGACCCGCTGCCGGGGATAGCCGGAGAGCTTCCAGGCTGCATAGGTCAGTACGTCCACCGGATTGGACACCACCAGCAAAATGCCGCCAAAATCCCGGGCT
>CATNDT010000002.1 GCA_950097035.1 uncultured Oscillibacter sp. | reverse complement strand
CGCCCCAATCCCGCCCAGCCCCGACGGTTTTTTGACGAGGCAGGCCTGCGGGAGCTGGCGGCCTCCATCCGGCGGCACGGTATTATTCAGCCCCTCACCGTGCGGAAAAGGGCTGACGGCTGGGAGCTGGTGGCCGGGGAGCGCCGGCTTCGGGCGGCGCGGATGGCGGGGCTGGAGACAGTGCCCTGCATTGAAACGGCGGCGGACAGCCGGGAGTCCGCCCTGCTGGCCCTGGTGGAAAACCTGCAGCGGCAGGATCTGCACTATTTTGAAGAGGCCGCCGCCATTGCCGCCTATCTGCGGGAGTCCGGCACCACCCAGGAGGAGGCCGCCGCCCAGCTGGGCCGGTCCCCCTCTGCGGTGGCCAACAAGCTGCGGCTGCTGCGCCTCTCCCCCAGCTGCCGGGAAATTCTGCTCTCCGGCGGGCTTGCGGAGCGCCACGCCCGGTGCCTTTTGCGGCTGGAGGACGAGAGCGAGCGGCTGCAGGCTGCCCGGCACATGGCTGAGCGGCAGCTGAACGTGGCCCAGGCGGAGCAGTATGTGGACCAGCGGCTGGCAGCCCTGCAGGCCACGCCTCCGGCAGGCCGGCGAACCTTTATTATCAAGGATGTCCGGCTGTTTTTAAACAGTGTGGACCGGGGACTTCGCCTGATTCGGGAGGCCGGGATCGACGCCGCCTGTGGCCGGGAGGAGACGGAGGACGACATCCTGCTGACCATCCGGATTCCCAAGGGCCGCCCCCGGCAATCCGCCAAAAGCGTATAGTCTGCCTTCTTTCATTTTTCGCGGTTTTCCGGCCATTTATGCCGGCATTCCGTCACATCCTTTTATTGCCTCCCCTCCTATTCATTGTTACTGGATTGTAACCTCTTTTTCAGCACAAATGTGATAGAATATATTCTGAAAGAGACCGGCCTTTTCAGGAGGTTTCTTTTCAGAAGGAATGAGCAACAGGAGGGGCTTCATGGAACAGATTGCAAACGAAGCCGTGGGAAAAAAAGCAGGTGGCTCCCGCTTACAGAAAAAACACGGCGCCGGCAGCGCGCCGCTGATTGCCCTTGGGCTCACCGCGGCTATTATGGGCGGCGCTTATGTGGGACTTTGCGCCTATGCCAACAGCAACGCCGCTATCTGGAAAAACACCTATATTCTGGGACAGGATATAGGCGGACTGACTGCCGAACAGGCCGTGCAGAAGCTGGAGGCCGTCCTGCCGGAGATGGAGGTCGGCCTCTACTTTTACGACAGCGCAACGGAACATCCCTACTCCGACCACTCCGGCGAGCCGGACGCCTCCGTTTCCCTGGCCGACCTTGGGGCGGAGATCGACGTCCCCGCCCTGGTGGCGGGCGCGGAGCAGGCGGTTAAATCCGGCCCTTTCCTCACCGCCGGGTGGCGCTATCTCTCCAACATGGGAAACACCTACTATGGCGCCGCCGCCAACACTCGCACGGATGCGGATAAGACGGCAAAGGCCGCCGGACAGCTCGCAAGCGAGAACTCCTGGTCCGCCGTCAGCACCTCCTACAGTGTGGAGGAGGACGCGCTGCTGGTACAGATTCCCATGGACGGACGGGAGCTGGATCAGAAGACGCTCCAGGAGCGGTTGGAGCCCAAATATTGGGAGATGGACCTGGCTCTGGACATTCCCTATGAGACCCTTCCCCCGGAGAAGACCATGACCGCCAGGGAGATTCACGACGCGGTCAGCGGCGAGGTGAAAAACGCCGGGTACGACCCGGAGACCGACTCCATTATCCCCGAGCAGGTGGGCGCCGATTTCAGCGTGGCCGCCGCCCAGTCCATTATGGACGACGCGGAGCCGGGCTCCACCGTTCGCATCCCCGCCGAAATTCAGATGCCCGCCGTAACCGCGGAGGAGCTGGAGGCCGTTCTGTTCCGGGATGTCCTGGGCGAGGCCCGCACCAAGCTCACCGGCACCGCCGCACGGACCAACAATGTCCGGCTGGCCGCCGCCGCCTTTGACGGCACGGTGCTGAACGCCGGGGACGTATTCTCTTATAATGAAACCGTGGGTAAGCGTACGGCGGCCTCAGGCTATCAGATGGCGCCGGCCTATGTTCAGGGCGAGACGGTGGATGTGATTGGCGGCGGCGTGTGCCAGCCCTCTTCCACGCTATACTTAGCCTGCCTGCGGGCCAATCTGGAAATTACCGAGCGCTACGCCCACCGCTACGTCCCCTCCTATATCACCATGGGCATGGACGCCACGGTATCCTGGGGCACTCTGGACTATAAGTTTACCAATAATACCGCTTATCCCATCAAAATCGCCGCCTTCATCGACAGCGGCTATCTCACCGTGCAGCTGCTGGGCACCAATGTAGACGGCTCCTATGTGAAAATGACCTATGAGACGCTCTCCTCCACGCCCTTTGACGTGGTGTATGAGGACGATCCCACCCTGGCTCCCGGCGAAGAGGTGGTGAAGACCACACCGTATACCGGCTATCGGGTGAAGACCTACCGCCATGTCTATGCCGCTGACGGAACGCTGCTCTCCAGCACCTTTGAGGACACCAGCGACTACAAGTCCCGCAACCGCGTCATTCTCCGGGGACCCGCAGAGGCCTCCTCCCCGGTCACGGGACCGGTTACAGAGCCGGGCTCCGACACACCCGTCATCACCATTCCACCGGATGACGGCTTCACTCCGGTGGAACCGCCCATTGAGGACACACCCACCAATCCGGTAATCGTTCTTTTGCCGGAGGCATAGACTGAAAAAACCAGACGCCGGGATCTGATAAAAGGTCCCCGGCGTCTGGTTTTTTCAGTCTATGCCGTCTCTTTTTGGGCGGCATCATCCCCGCTCCTTTTTCAATTGACGGATATCCTGGCCAAAAAAGGGCAGGATCTGATACTCCCCCTCGATCCGGGAGGCGATTTGCGGCGAGTAACGCTGTTCCAGCTCCCGCACATCCAGGTTGGTGCTTAAAATCGTAGACCGCTTTTCCAGCAGCCGTCCGTTGACGATCTGATACAGCGCGCTGACTACCACCGGCCCTGCCATCTCCGTGCCCAGATCGTCTAAAATCAAAAGATCGCAGTGCATGATCCGCTCCACGTCGCCGGGAGCGTCCGGCTCCCGCTCCCGGCCAAACTTCCAGTCCTCAAACCTTGAAAAAACGTGGACCGCCGTGTCATATACCACAGACCAGCCCTCCTCGCTCACCTCCCGGGCAATGGCGGCGGAGAGGAAGGTTTTGCCAAGCCCCGGTTTTCCGGTAAGCAGCAGATTTCCGCTGCCAGGGCCAAAGTTCTCCGCATACCTTTGGCAGGAACGGCGCACCCCATCCATATTTTCCCGGGCAGAGATGCCCAGCGCGGCATTATACTCCTCAGAGTACCAGTCCAGCGAAAACGTGTCAAAGCTCTGGCCGCCCAGATCCAGCATGCGGGACAGCTCCCGTTGCTGTTCCCGGGCGTAATAGCCCCGCAGGCAGCGGCACACCTGGCCGCCCCG
This sequence comes from uncultured Oscillibacter sp., assembly GCA_950097035.1. GTDB lineage: Bacteria > Bacillota > Clostridia > Oscillospirales > Oscillospiraceae > Oscillibacter. The sequence continues at coordinate 55,053 of CATNDT010000002.1, read as the reverse complement.
GTATCCCGTGTCTCCGCACAGGGGGCAGGCAGGCTTCTCCTCCAGGCAGTCCTCCGGCAGGCCCATCCTGCCCAGCAGCGCCTGCCGCTCCCGCTGCAAGGATAGATTTTTCACCTTCAGCCGCTCCATCTCAGGCCCCGGGTCCGCGCCCCGGCGAAAGGCCGCGGCGACAATCTGCCCCAGGGCAGCGCGCAGCTCCCCGTCGATCTCCCGCAGCCGGGGCTGACGGCAAAAGATACTCTCCCGCCGCTCCTGATACCGCTCTTCCCTCACCCGGCGATCCTCCTCGTATTTCTGCATCGCCTGGCGCATGATCTTTCCGTCGTAGGCCATTTTCTCCGCCTCCCGCGCCCTGCCGGCGCTAAACTGCAAACAGAGTCCTCTTCAGGCCCCTATTCCCTCTCATCCCGCCGCTGGATATACTTTTTCATCCAGGCGACATCCTCTTCTCCCGTCTTTGCCGGCCTTGACTGCGGTTCCTTTCCCGCAGCGCGGTCGCCGGAGCGCACCTCCTCCGGCGTGTGGATGCCGGCCTCGTGCCACCGCTTTAAAATACCGTTTAAATAGGGCCACTTCAGCTCATGGCACTTCAGCACCGTTTTGTCATAGGCCAGCGCCACCGTCTCCGGCGGAAACCCCATCTCCTGCCAGGCCGCCAGATACTTCTCTTCCGACGCCACCGGAATCCGGTCTCCCAGCCCCAGCACCCGCATATACCGGGGCATGGCTCCCTGGCGCCGGGCATACTTTTTCAAATAGGCGGCCGCCGCCGCCTGAGTGTCGATACCCTGGCGGGCCCAGGCGTAGCCCTCCTTTTCAATTTGCCGCATGGCGGGGCGGCGGCCTTCGCCGTACTGCCGCTGCACCCGCTCGGCGCAGTGGCACACCAAAAGATAGATCACATCGGCGGGAAGACCCAGATAGTCATTCAGGCCCAGAAGAATACCCACGTCCGGGACGGTGAGCTTCTTGCCCAGCTTCCGCTCTACTTCGGCGGTGAGTCCCCGGAATTCGGCGTTTTGCTCCAGCCGCCCGGCAATATCCGCCTGGCGGTACTCCGGCCGCTCCTCCGCCGGCTCCGGCGGCAGGCTCTCCGCCGCCGGGGCGATGAGCCCCAACTCCCGAAGCACCGTCTCAGCGGCCTCAATGCGGGGCCGGTCCCACCGAAGCTCTCCCGCCAGAGACCGGGGCTGAGTCGTGCCGCGGTGGCGAAGCAGGGCCAAATACAAAAGCGCCGCATCTCCATCGCCTCTCTCCAGCAGCCGCTTTACCGCCTGGGCAGTGAGGGTGACGCCCTCGTCCCCGGTCTGGATCAATATGCTCGCCATGATACGCCTCCTCCGCCGTCTTTCGTTTCTCCATTCTACACGAATTTTTCGGGGAGGGCAAGCCTCATTTAAACGGGTGAACGGATCCCGGCCCCCTCCCCCGCCTGATGGACAGCTGTAAATTTTTTGGAAAAATCCTCTTTTTTTCTGGCGCAATCTTCCGCTGTGTGTTATACTCTATGCTGTATTATTGGGTTTACTCTGCAAAAAACATAGAGGAGGCATATTTCATGGCAAACCGGGTAATCGTTGACATCTGCGGCGAGGCATATACCCTTGTGGCGGAGGAATCCCCCTCCTATATGCAGCGGGTGGGCTCCTATGTGGATGGAAAAATGCAGGAAATCCTGGATACTGCCAAGGTGGGGCGGGTCAATGCCGCCGTGCTGACCGCCGTAAATATCACCGATGAGCTGATGAAGGCCCAGGAGACCGCGGAGCAGCTGCGGGGCCAGATCAAGACCTATGCCGATGAGGCCGGAAAGGCCCGGATGGAAGTCAGCGAGCTGAAGCGGGAGGTCTTTCGGCTGGAACAAAAGCTGGAGCGGCTGAGCAAATGACGGTCCATCCGGAGCTGCTGGCCCCCGCCGGTTCCCCGGAGTCGCTGCGGGCCGCCGTGCAAAACGGAGCGGACGCGATATATCTGGGCTGGGGAGATCTTAACGCCCGCCGGGGGGCGAAAAACTTTTCCGGAGAGGAATTTGCCGCCGCCCTGGCCTATTGCCACCTTCGGGGCGTTCGGGTCTTTTTAACTCTCAACACCCTGGTTACCGACCTGGAGCTGCCCCAGGCGCTGGAAACCGCCGCGGCGGCCTGCCGCCTTGGGATAGATGCGGTGCTGGTGCAGGACTGGGGGCTGCTCGATCTGCTGCGCCTCTGCCTGCCCGACCTGCCCCTGCACGCCAGCACCCAGATGAGCATCTTCACCTCCGGCGGCGCTCTGGAGGCCGCCAGGGACGGCTGCTGCCGGGTGGTGCTGGCCCGGGAGTGCTCCGCGTCCGACACGGCGGAGATCTGCCGCCGCAGCCCTGTGGAGATCGAGGTCTTTACCCACGGCGCTCTTTGCATGTGCTATTCCGGCCAGTGCGCCATGAGCGCCCTCATCGGGGGCCGCTCCGGCAACCGGGGCCGCTGCGCCCAACCCTGCCGCCTGCCATACGGCGTCAACGCGCCTGCCGGAGGGCGCTATCCCTTAAGCTTGAAGGACAACTGCCTGGCGGACAACCTTTCCGACATGGAAGAAATGGGCGTGGCCTGCTTTAAGCTGGAGGGCCGGATGAAGCGGCCCGAATACGTGGCTGTGATCACCCGTATTTACGCCCGCCTGATTCAGGAGGGCCGGGGGCCCTCTGCCGCCGAGCTCAGGGAACTGGAAACCGCCTTCTCCCGCTCCGGCTTTACCGACTGGTACTGGCGGGGCAGGCGCGGCGGGGAAATGTTCGGCGTCCGGCCGGAGAATGCCCCGGAGCCGCAGGCGCTGTTTGCGGCGGCAAAGGCCGCCTATGAGCGGGAGGATCTTCGGACTGTGCCGGTGCGCTTCACCTGCAGCGTCCGCGCCGGCCTGCCCTGTACCCTGACCGCCGCTGACGGTGACGGGCACACCGTTACTGTCAGCGGCCCCGTGCCGGAGCCGGCCCGGACCCGGGCCCTTACCCGGGAGGAGCTCTGCGCCCGCCTCCGCAAGACCGGCGGCACCGCCTATGTCTGCGAGGCGACGGACGCGGCGGTGGACGAGGGTCTCTCCCTGTCCGCCGGCGCCGTCAACGCCCTGCGGCGGGATGCGCTCTCCGCCCTGACAGAGGCGCGGACCCGCCCGCCTCTCCGGCGGGAGCTGCCGCCGCCTCCTCTGCCGGATGACATCTGCAGCGCATCAACCCTTAAGTGGACGGTCTCCGTGGCCGCCATGTCGCAGCTCTCCCCCGAATTGCTGGCCCTCCGGCCGGCGCGTGTCTACGTGCCTCTGGAGGCGCTGGCCTCCCTCTCCGCTCTGCCTCCGGGCGAGACGGACTGGTGTGCCGTGCTGCCCCGCGTCTGGCGGGACCGGGACGAGCCCCGGCTGCGGTCCTGGCTGGACCATGCCGCCGCCCTGGGCGTCACCGGAGTGCTGGCGGGCAATATCGGCCATCTGCCTCTGGTCTCTGATTCCGGACTGTATATTTTCGGCGATTTTGGACTGAATGTATTTAACAGCCGCTCTCTGGACTATCTGCGACGAAAGGGGCTTCAGTCTGCCTGCGTATCCTTTGAGCTGCGTTTTTCCCAAATCCGGGACCTTCGCAAGCCACTGCCCACAGAGGCCATTGTTTACGGGCGGCTGCCTCTGATGATTACGGAAAACTGCCTGACGGAAAACAGCGGCAATTGCCGCTGTGACCGGCCCAATTTTCTGCGGGACCGCACCGGCTCCGCCTTTCCCTTGCTGGCGGCCTACGGCCACCGGACAGAAATTGAAAACAGCAAGACCCTTTGGCTGGCTGACCTGCCGGACTACCGGCGGCTGGGTCTGGCCTACGCCCGCCTGCGTTTTACCACCGAGCCGCCGGAAACCTGCCTCCGGGTGTTTCAGGATTATCTGGCCGGCAGGCCTGCGGCGGGCGAATTTACCCGCGGCCTTTACAGACGGGGCGTGGAATAGGAAATTTTGAAATACAAATTGTATATTTTGATTTATTGAATACACAACGTTTATTTCTTGGGGTTTTATATGGAAGAATTGAAGGTAAAATATTTTACAGACGCCATCGACGAGCTGTGCTATGTGGCTGGAAAATCCGACTGGATCGATCTGCACGCCGCCGAAGAGGTGGTTTTGCAGGCGGGGGGATTCCGCCTGATCCCTCTGGGAGTGGCCATTGCTCTGCCGGAGGGCTACGAGGCCCATGTGGCCCCCCGCAGCTCCACGTTTAAAAACTACGGCATTTTGCAGGCCAACTCTATCGGCGTGGTGGACTACACCTATCGGGGAGAGCATGACCAGTGGTTTTTGCCTGTCTACGCCACCCGGGATGTGACCATTGAGCAGAATGCCCGCATCTGCCAGTTCCGCATCGTGAAAAACCAGCCGCCCCTGAAATTTATCCGGGTGGAGCATATGGACGGCCCCGACCGGGGCGGGTTCGGCTCCACCGGAAAGTGACGGATGGCCATGGCAGGGATCGTACTGGCCTCCGCCTCCCCCCGCCGGCAAGAGCTGCTGCGGCGCATCGGCATTGCGGATTTTGATATTCGGGTACCGGAAATAGAGGAGACCTGTCCTCCGGATCTTACGCCCCAAAAGACGGTGGAGCATATCTCCCGGGTGAAGGCAAACGCCGCCGCAGAGCTCTGCACCCCGGATGAGATCCTTATCACCGCAGATACCATGGTGTTTCTGGGCGGCCAGCGCCTGGGCAAGCCCGCAGACGCGGCGGACGCCCTGCGGATGCTCACCGCTCTGCAGGGGCGGCGCCACACGGTCTGCACCGGCGTCACCCTTCGGCAGGGCGGCCGCTCCCTCACGGAGTCCGAGTCCACGGATGTCTTTTTCCGCGCCGCCTCACCGGCGGAGCTGCTGGCCTACATCAAAACCGGCGAGCCTATGGACAAGGCCGGGGCCTATGGCATTCAGGGCCGGGGAGCTCTGCTGGTAGAGCGGATCAGCGGCGACTTTTTCAATGTGATGGGCCTGCCGCTGCTGCGCCTGAGCCGGATGCTGGCGCAGTTCGGCGTGTCGCTTCTGGAATAGAGTAGAAGGGGATCTGTCTTTGAAAAATTTCCTGAAAAACAACGGCCTTTGGATCTTGTTTGCCGCGGCGGTGATCTCTGTGACGCTGGCGGCCATGTCCTTTTTCAGCACCACCTCCGCACCGCTGGTAAACGCCGTGAACGCGGTGGTCTCTCCTTTTCGCTCCGCCTACACCGCAGTGGCCTCCTGGTTTAACGACAAGCAGAACTACTACCGGGACACCACCGCCTTGCTGGAGGAGAACGCCGCGCTGCGAAAGCACGTGGCTCAGCTGGAGGCTGAACTCCGCCAGGCGGAGGATGACAGCAAGGAAAATGAGATCCTGCGGGACGCGCTGGACCTGCAGCAGCAGCGGCGGGACTTTGACTTTGAAACCGCCATTATCACAGAGCACGCCGTGACCAACTGGACATCCTCCCTGACGCTGAACAAGGGCACCAATCACGGTGTGGCGCTGAACGACACGGTGGTGGACGGCACCGGAAATCTGGTGGGTGTGGTTCGGGACGTGGGCGTTAACTGGTGCACGGTGCTGACCCTTGTGGACACGGATACCTCTCTGGGCGCCCAGGTGTTTCGCACCAAAGACCTGGGCCTGGCGGTGGGCGACTTCTCCCTGATGGAGCGGCAGCGACTCCGGTTGGAATTGCTGCCTGCCGGCTGCCAGCTGCTGGGCGGCGACCTGGTGCAGACCTCCGGCCTGGGGGGGTATTACCCCTCCGGTCTGGTGATTGGCCGGATCGAAGAGATCCTGATGGATGACTCCGGCGCGGCCTCCTACGCTATTTTAGCCCCTGCGGCCGACTTTGACAGCCTGACGGAGGTGCTGATTATCAAGGACTTTGACATTGTCACCTGACGGGAAAGGGGGACCGCTTCTTGCTGGCGCGAAACGAGACGATTTTCAAATGGCTCCTCTACAGCGCCGCTACGGCGCTGTGCCTTGCGGTGCAGGGAACGGTACTCCAGCGGATCTGCGTATGGGGCGTAATTCCATTTGTCTGTCCCATGCTGGCGGCGGTCTCCGCCACTCAGGAGCGCCCAACCTCCGGCACTATCTTTTCTCTGGCGCTGGGCGTTTTCTGCGACCTGCTGCTGCCCGCCCCTATTCCCTGCTTTTACACCCTGGTCTTTCCCTTTGTGGGGCTGTTTTCCTCCCTGCTTGCTCAGAGTTTTCTGCAGGCCGGGTTCCTCTGCTCTCTGGTCTCCACCGCCATCGCCTTTTTTCTCACAGACAGCTTTGCCTGCTTTGTTCTCTGGAGCCGCGGCAAAGCCGCCTGGGAGACCGGTGCTTTTTTGGCCCTGCGGGAATTCTGCGTCACCCTTCCGCTGGCCTTTCCCGTTACCGTGCTGTTTCAGGCGGTCTATCGCCGCACCCATCTGGACGATTGATCCGCGGATCAATCTCAAGGAGTTTTCATGGATCAAAGAGAATCTGGTAATTTCCGCCTATATCTTCTGGGTACATTTCTGGTGGCCGTTTTGTTGGCCTATACAGGCGTCCTTTACAATACCCAGGTGGTGAACTACAAGGAATACGCTACGCAGTCCGTCCGTTCCATTGCCCGGGGGGAACAGGTGGAGGCCTCCCGGGGCATTATCACCGACCGGAATGGGCGAACGCTGGTATCCAATCGTTCCACCTACAATCTGACCTTTGACCCCAGTCTTTTAAAAACCGGGGACGATCAGAACGAGGCCATTTTGCGTCTGGTGGAGCTGTGCCAAAAAAGCGGGGTGGAGTGGGTGGAAAATCTGCCCGTCTCCCGCCAGCTGCCCTATGTCTACACGCTGGATCAGCTAAGTGACCTGCAGAAAAACCGCTTTCTCTCCTATCTCAAGGATCTCAAGCTCTCCAGGGCCGCACTGACGGAGTACCTCCTCCTGCACCCGGAGACCGTGGCCTCCGATGAGGACGAAGAGCCTCTTCCACAGGCGGACCAGTGGCTGGATGAGGAGCTGTCCGAGGAGGCCGCCGCCAAAAAACTGGGAGAGGCTTTGCTGAAAAATCTTTCCGGCAAGCATCTGACGGCCCGTTTCCTGATCGACGCGGGTATTACCCCGCAGACGCTGCTGGAGTGGATGCGGGAGGATTTTAACCTCTCCCCCACCCTCTCTTTGCAGGAGGCCCGGTTGATACTGGGCATTCAGTATGAGCTGCGCCTGCGGAATCTGGACACCACAGTGGCCTATATTCTGGCAGAGGACATCGACATGGCGTTTATCTCCCTGATTAACGACGGCGGCTATGCCGGAGCTAAAGTCACCAGCTCCTATGCCCGGGAGATCGAAACAGAGCACGCCGCCCACATTTTGGGTATGGTGGGTCCCATTTACGCTACGGACGATATGGAGGCGCTGCGGGCCAAGGGTTACCGGGGAGATGACACGATTGGCCGCTCTGGCGCCGAGGCCGCCTTTGAGGACTATCTCCGGGGCACCGACGGGCGGCGGGTGGTCTCCACCAACAGCGACGGAAAGATCACCGGCGAGTACTACAGCAAGGCCCCTCAGCCCGGCAACAATGTGGAGCTGACTATCGACCTGAAATTCCAGCAGGCAGCGGAAGAGGCCCTGGCTGAGACCGTCATCGCCATGAGTGAGGAGGACGGCAACACCTCCCGGGGCGCCGGTCTGGCGGTGGTAAAAGTGGGCACCGGAGAAGTGCTGGCCCTGGTCTCCTACCCCACATACGACCTGGCCGCCTATCAGCAGGACAGTGCCTATCGCACCCTGCTAAACGGCGACACCGAATCCAAGCCGTTGATGAACCGGGCCACCATGGGCCGCTATTCTCCCGGCTCTATCTTCAAACCCCTGGTGGCGGTGGCGGCGCTGGAGGAGGGTGTGGTCTCTTTGACGGAGCGGATTCCGGACCCGGGATACTGGATCTATCCGGACCAGATCGCCGGCACCCAGCAGTGGCGCTTTTGGTGCTGGTACCGCAGCGGACACGGCCGCCTCAATGTTACCCAGGCCATCACCAATTCCTGCAACAGTTTTTTCCATGAGATGGGGTACCGCCTGGGCATTGATAAGATCGGCAAATACGCCGGGGCCTTTGGACTTGGAAAGAGCACCGGCATTGAGATCGGTGACGACAGCGGTCTTCTGGCAAGCCCCGAGGAGCGGGAGCGGCGGGGCGGCATCTGGTATGGCGGCGACACCGTGCAGGCCGCGATCGGCCAGTCGGACAACCTGTTTACGCCTCTCCAAATGGCAAATTATGTGGCCACTCTGGCCTCCGGCGGCAAACACTATGACGCCCACCTGCTCAAAACAGTAAAAACCTATGATAATTCCCAGGTGGTGGCGGTGGGCAACAGGGAGCCCTCCAATGTCATTGACATCAGCGAGAGCACCCTCAACGCCGTGAAATCCGGTATGCACGACCTGACCACCGGCAGTCTTGCCCCTTATTTCCGCAACTGCGTTGTGGATGCCGGGGCAAAAACCGGCACCGTTCAGCTGGGCTCCGACATCACTAACAACGGTACTTTCGTCTGCTTTGCCCCCTATGACGAGCCGGAAATTGCCGTGGCCCTGGTGATTGAGCAGGGTAATTCCGGCTCCCGGCTGGCCACCACCGCCGTAAACATCCTCAACGCCTACTTTATGGCCGATGAGAGCGACCTCGTCATTACCGGTGAAAATCAGCTCCTCTCCTGACGGTCCGGGCTGCTTTAATTTCCATACAAGGAGTTTTTCCATGAGCGAACCGTTTGTATTTGACCCCCGCTGCACCCTCTGCAAATCTCCCTTTGGTGCCGCCGCCTGCGGGCAGGAGATCGTCTTTCACTGCCGCCCTCTGGCTTCCGAGTGCTTTTCCCACTGCGCCATCGTCCTGCGGGGCGAATTTTCCGAGACGGAGCGGCAGATCGAACTCCTGCCGTCTGGCCGGGAGGAGGAGCGCGTCCGTTTTTCCCTCACCGTCCCCGCGCCGGACGAGCCGGATCTCATCTGGTATCACTTCCGTCTCTGGCGGGATGACGGCTCCGGCTGTGATCTGGACCGCTCCGGCTATCGGGCCGACGGGCTGGTGGACCCCTGGCAGCTGACCGTGTATGAGGACACTCCCGTTCCCCGCTGGTTTGGCGAGGGTGTGTCGTATCAAATCTTTCCCGACCGGTTTTGCCGCCTCCTTGTCCCTGACCCCACCGGTATGGTGGGCAACCGTTGGGTACACCAGGAGTGGAATGACTCGCCGGTCTGGCAGCCGGATCCGGACGGGGAGATCAGAAACCGGGACTTTTTTGGCGGTTCCCTCGCAGGAATCTCCTCTAAGCTGCCCTATCTTGCGGATATGGGCGTGACCACGCTCTATCTCTGCCCTATTTTTGAATCCGCCTCCAACCACCGCTACAACACGGCCGACTACTCCAGGATCGACCCTATGCTGGGCACGGAGGCGGATTTTATCTCTCTTTGCGGCAGGGCGGCTGAACTTGGTATCCGGGTGATTCTGGACGGTGTGTTCAATCACACCGGCTCTCAAAGCCTTTATTTTAATGAGGACGGCTTTTATCCAACCACAGGCGCTGCCCAAAGCACAGACAGTCCCTATGCCGATTGGTTCTCCTTTCACCCCTGGCCCACGGATTACGACGCCTGGTGGGGCATCCGCACGCTGCCCGCCGTCCGGGAGGAGAGTCCCGGCTATATCGACTATATTATTCAAGGCGAGCACTCCATCATTCGCCGCTGGCTGCGTTCCGGGGCCTCAGGCTGGCGTCTGGACGTGGCGGACGAGCTGCCGGACTGGTTTATCGAAAAGATCCGTTCTGTAATGGATCAGGATTTTCCGGATGCCTTTTTGCTGGGAGAGGTCTGGGAGGACGCCAGCACCAAAATCGCCTATTCCCGGCGGCGGCGGTATCTTCTGGGCCGGGAGCTGCACGGCGTAATGAACTACCCCTTCCGCACAGCCCTGCTGGAGTTTCTGCAGGGCGGCGAGGCCACCTGCTTTCAGGAGGCCATGGAGACCCTGCGGGAAAACTACCCTCCTGCGGCTTTTTACTCCGCCATGAACTTTCTGGGCACTCACGATACGCCCCGGGTGTTGACTGTGCTGGGCGCAGACCGCGTGCCGGAGAGCCGAGAGGCGCGGGCGGAATACCGCCTCTCCCCCGATGAGCGGACGCGGGGCACGGCCCTGCTGCGGCTGGCTGCACTGGTATTGTTTACATTTCCCGGTACGCCCACGGTGTTTTATGGGGATGAGGCCGGCATGGAGGGGTTTGAAGACCCCTTCAACCGGGGGACCTACCCCTGGGGGCAGGAGGATGCGGATCTGCTCGCCTGGTTCCGGATCCTGGGGAAACTGCGCCGGCAGCACCCTCCTCTGCGGCGGGGCGATTTGCAGTGGATTGCAGCCGCCGGTCCCCTGTTGGTCTTTGCCCGGGAGCTGGATGGCCGGCGGCTGGTCACCGCCGTCAATGCCGGGGCGGACGAAGCCCCCCTCTCCCTCCCCTGGGCGGAGGGAACAGCGGAGGAGCTGCTCTCCGGGCGGCGTTTCTCTTTGGAAGGCGGCACCTTGGAGCTGGTGCTTCCGCCATACGGCGGGCTTTTGCTGTGTTAAACCCGGCGGCATTGTTTCACGTGAAACAGTGCCGCTTTTTCTTTTTGTCCTCCCCATGTTTCACGTGAAACATTTTAAAGGATCTATAAATTTTTACATTTTTGTATTTTATACCTTGCAAGCGTCTTTCCGCCCTGATATAATGGCTCAAGAACAACGTTTTGCCGGTGCAAAACCAATTACATCGGATTCCAGTCATTCTCTGCTCCGCGCCGGATATAGCGGCCGTTTTCCCCTGTCGGTCCGGTTTGAAGAGCGCGCCTGAGCCTGGATCATGGAAAGTAGGTGCCTTTGTGGCAAAAATCATTGCAATTGTCAATCAAAAGGGCGGCGTTGGGAAGACGACCACCTGCGTAAATCTGGCCGCGGCCCTTACGGAGGCAGAAAAGCGGGTGCTGCTGTGCGACTTTGACCCGCAGGCCAATTCCACCTCCGGTATGGGCGTAGACAAAACCGTATCCAAGGGGATCTATGAGGTGCTGATCGGCGAGATTCCTGCCGCCAGCGCCCTGGTCCACACCCGCTTTGGGGACGTGCTTCCCTCCAACAAGGCATTGGCAGGCGCCGGCATTGAACTGATCAACATGGAGCGGCGGGAGTTTTTGCTGAAAGACGCTCTGAACCAGGTGAGCGGACAATACGACTATCTGTTTATCGACTGCCCCCCCTCTCTGGAGCTGCTGACTTTAAATGCGCTCTGCGCCGCCGACACGATTCTGGTCCCGGTCCAGGGGGAGTATTTTGCCCTGGAAGGGCTCAGCGATCTGATGAACACCGTCCGCATTGTTCGCCGCTCCCTCAACCCCAAGCTGGAGCTGGAGGGCGTTTTGCTGACTATGTTTGACGGGCGCACCAATCTCTCGCTGCAGGTGGCGGAAGAGGTGAAGCACTACTTCCCCGGCAAGGTCTATGCCACTGTGATTCCCCGAAACGTCCGTCTCTCCGAGGCCCCCAGCCACGGGAAGCCCATCACCGCCTATGACCGCACTTCCCGGGGCGCGGAATCCTATATAACTTTGGCCACGGAATTTTTGAAGAAGCAGGGCGCGTAACAAGCGCTGAAAGGAGCAAACATGGCATCCAAAAAGCCCACCGGCCTTGGCCGGGGCCTCGGCGCCCTTCTGGGCGACGATGTGTTAAAAACCGAATCCTCCGGCAGCCTGCTGCTGCCCATCTCCCAGGTGGAGAGCTGCTCCTCCCAGCCCCGCAAGCTTTTTGACGAGGCAACGCTGGCAGAGCTGGCGGAATCCATCCGGGAGCATGGGATTATCCAGCCCCTGACGGTGCGAAAGCTCTCCTCCGGTTACTATCAAATCATCGCCGGAGAGCGGCGCTGGCGGGCGGCGCGGCTGGCAGGCCTGCAGGAGGTTCCCGCCATTGTCATCGAGGCCGATGACCGCAAGGCCGCGGAGCTGGCGATGATCGAAAACCTCCAGCGGGAAGATCTGAATCCCATGGAGGAGGCCGCCGGCTTTCAAGCCCTGATGGAGAACTACCACATGACCCAGGAGGAGGCCGCTCAGCGGGTGGGAAAGTCCCGCAGCGCCGTGGCAAACGCCCTGCGGCTGCTCGGCCTCACCCCCTCTGTGCGAAACCTCGTGGAGGAGGGCCAGCTCTCAGCCGGACACGCCAGAGCGCTGCTGCCCCTGTCCCCCACCGTGCAGGAAAACGCGGCAGCCGCCGTGATTTCCGGCGGGCTGTCTGTTCGGCAGACCGAGGCTCTGGCAAAACGGCTGGCCGCCGAGAAAAAAGAGCACAAAACGCCCCCTGCAGGAGTAGACTACACTGCCGAGGCCCAAAAGGACCTGTCCTCCCGGCTGGGCCGGGGCGTGAAGATCGTCACCGGCAAAAAAAAGGGCCGGATCGAATTGGAGTACTACGGTCTGGATGATCTGAACGGCCTTTTAGAGGCGCTGGCCCTTTTGCGGACGCCAGGCGTGCGGAAAGGACAGGAGACATGAGCCTGAAGCGGCGCGACAGCGCAGCGGCTCCCGCTTCCTCACCGCAGGAGTCGTCAATCACCCGGCCTGAGGGCAAAAAGCCTGTCATCATCTATATTTTAATCCTGTTTATCGTGGCGTTTTTGCTGATGGCCCTCTCCCTTCTGGTCCATCAGCGGGACAACACCGAGGCCCTGGGGCAGCTGCGGGATTCCGTCACCGCCATGCAGACCGCACAAAACACCCGGGAGGAGCTGATAGCAGTGCAAAAAGAGCTGGTGGAGACACAAAAAAGCATGGAGTCTCTGGAAAGAGAACTGCATGACCTCCGGACAGAGCTGGATCAGAGTGAAAAGACAAATCAGGCATACGCCTCTCTACTCTGTTTGCAGCAGCTCTACGACAGCGGCGATTACGAGGCCTGTCGGGCAAAGATAGAGCAGATGGAGTCCAACGGCTATGGCGCTCTGCTGCCCGTATCCGCGGGGGATGACCGTTATCCGGACAGCCCGTCTCCCGGCAGGCAGTACGAGCTGCTGAAACAGTCCACAGAGACACAGCTGGCGGAGGAGGATCCCACCTGATGTTTCACGTGAAACATCTTACCCGTTACCCACTGATCTATATTTGAGGTGAAACACTATGCTGGATATCAAATTCATCCGGGAAAACCCGGACGCGGTAAAAGAAAACATCAAAAAAAAATTTCAGGACAACAAGCTCCCCCTGGTAGATGAGGTTATCGCTCTGGACGCCAGACGGCGCGCCGCCATTGCGGAGGCGGACCAGCTCCGCGCCGCCCGCAACACCCTCTCCAAACAGATCGGCATGCTGATGGGCCAGGGCAAAAAGGACCCCGCCAAGCTGCAGGAGGCAGAGGCGGTAAAAAGGCAGGTAAAGGAGCAGGCGGATCGCCTGGCGGAGCTGGAAAAGCAGGAGGCCTCCCTGGAGACGGAGCTGCACGGCAAAATGCTGCTGATTCCCCAGATGATCGACCCCTCCGTTCCCATCGGCAGGGATGACGGAGAGAATGTGGAGGTGCAGCGCTTCGGCCAGCCAAAAACGCCGGACTTCCCCATCCCCTATCATACCGAGATCATGGAGTCCTTCGACGGAATCGATATGGACGCCGCCGGCCGGGTCGCCGGAAATGGCTTCTACTATCTTCTCGGCGATATCGCCCGGCTCCACGAGGCGGTGCTGGCCTATGGCCGGGACTTTATGATCAGCAAGGGCTTTACCTACTGCATCCCGCCCTTCATGATCCACGGTAATGTGGTGGAGGGGGTAATGAGTCAGACAGACATGGACGGCATGATGTATAAGATCGAGGGCGAGGATCTGTATCTCATTGGCACCTCCGAGCACTCCATGATCGGCCGGTTTATCGACCAGATCCTCCCCGGTGAAAAGCTGCCGCAAACCCTCACCTCCTACTCCCCCTGCTTCCGAAAGGAAAAGGGCGCCCACGGCATTGAAGAGCGGGGAATCTACCGCATCCACCAGTTTGAAAAGCAGGAGATGATCGTGGTCTGCAAACCCGAGGAGTCCGCAGACTGGTATGAAAAGCTGTGGCGATACTCTGTGGAGCTGTTCCAATCTCTGGACATTCCCGTACGGCAGCTGGAGTGCTGCTCCGGCGATCTGGCAGATCTGAAGGTAAAATCCTGCGACATTGAGGCCTGGTCCCCCCGGCAGCAAAAATTTTTCGAGGTTTGCTCCTGTTCCAACCTGGGCGACGCCCAGGCCCGGCGGCTGCGGATCCGTTACCGGGACGAAAACGGCAAAACCCAGCTGTGCCACACGTTGAACAACACCTGTGTCGCACCGCCCCGGATGCTGATTGCCTTTTTGGAGAACAATCTCCAGTCCGACGGCACGGTGCTGATCCCCCAGGTGCTGCAGCCCTATATGGGCGGCACGGAAAAACTGACGCCCCGTCACTGAGGCGGCGGATTCTTCCGCCCCCTTCGGGGCACACACTCCACGCTATACCAAAATCCAAAGGAAAGGGCTGTATCCTATGGGTATTTTTTCATCCCTCTTCTCCAGAGACTATGAGGGCGACGAGGAAACCGGTTTGGAAGGGAGCTCCGGGCAATCCCAAACACAGAGCGCCCCCACCGGAGAGCTGTTTGAGGGCATGCGCCTTGACGTAACCACTGCCGACGGCATAGCGCTGCTTTCCGGAAGAGTCACATCCATAGCTCCCACCACCCTCACGCTGGAACGGCTGCCGGGCGGCCTGGCCTTTAAAACCTGCAGTATCGGCGCCACAGTGCTGGTTAACGGCTATGATAAAAAAATGATCCCCGTCAGCCTCCGGGCTACGGTGGAGGAATCCACCCGGATTATTTTCAAGCTCAAAAATATACAGGTGGAGACCCACGCAGAAACCCGGGATTCCTTCCGCCTGCCGGTCAATGTGCCGGTATCTCTGTACCGGCAGGACGATGAGCACTACAAAAATCCGGAGGAATGCATTCTGGTGGATATCAGCACCGGCGGCGCGTGTGTACAGTCGGAATATATCCATATGGAGGATGAGGTGCTGCGGCTTCGGGTCCAGCTGGATGACTATGCCCCCATGAACTTTTTAGGACAGATCGTCCGCTGTGCGGAGTACACCCCCGGACAGTTTCGATATGGCTTTCTATTTGCCCAGCTGACGGAGGAGGAGATCACCTCTCTGAACAAGATCCTGTTCAATATACAGATGGGGGTCAAGCGCGTGCACATGCGCACCGAAGTGGGCCACTGGTAACACTCCGCGGTCAAATCAAAATCCAATCCGTATATCTAAAAGGACTCTATACCGAAAGGAATCACCTGTATGGCTCCTGAAAAGAAAAATGGCTTTTTTGCTGAATTTAAAACCTTTATTGCCCGGGGAAATGTGATCGATATGGCCGTGGGCGTTATCGTTGGCGGCGCCTTTTCCAACATCACCACCTCCCTCATCAACGACATTATCATGCCCATTTTGGGCATCTTCACCAGCAGTATCACCTTTGCGGACCTGTCCATAGAGGCCGGCCAGGCGGTGATCGCCTACGGCAACTTTATTCAGGCCGTGGTAAACTTTCTGGTTATGGCCTTTGTGGTGTTTTGCCTGGTAAGGGCCATCAACTCCTTTCACCGGAAAAAGGAGGAGACCCCCACGCCTCCTCCCGCTCCGCCGGAGCCCTCTCATGCGGAAAAACTGCTGGAGGAGATCCGGGACCTTTTGAAGGAGCGGACTATCTGATGCGCTCTCTGATTTGCCGGGGACTGGCGGACTACGGCTTAGAGGCCCGCGTCCCCGCCGGGGCCGCCCGGACGCTGGAGCTGTATGCCCAGCTGCTGCTGGAAAAAAACAAGGTGATGAATCTCACCGCCATTACAGAGCCGGACCAGGTGGCCTACCTCCACATGCTGGACTGTGCCGCACTGCTGAAGTATCTTGACCTTGCAGATAAACGGCTGCTGGACGTGGGTACCGGCGCCGGCTTTCCCGGCATGGTTTTGAAAATACTTGTGCCCTCTCTGGATGTCACGCTGCTGGACAGCCTGAACAAACGCCTGGACTGGCTGGCGGAAACCTGCAGGACGCTGGAGCTGGAAAATATCCGCACCGTTCACACCCGGGCGGAAGAGAAGAGCCATGACCCATCCTTTCGGGAACAGTTTGATTTTGCCGCCTCCCGAGCTGTGGCGGAGCTACGGACACTCTGCGAGCTGTGTCTGCCCTATGTCAAGGTGGGCGGGACCTTCCTGGCCATGAAAGCTGTGGACTCCGATCCGGAGCTGACAGCCGCCACACCGGCGGTCAAAGCGCTGGGGGGCGCTGTCGAAACCGTTGCAGATTACCAAATTCCCGGAACGGATGTGCACCATCGTCTGATTCTAATAAAAAAAATCAGCGAATGCCCCAAAAAATATCCCAGATCATTTGCAAAAATTAAGAAAAACCCGTTATAATGTATAGAGGATCCATTTCGTGCAGAAAAGGGGGCGTTTCATGAATATGTCAGGCCAATGCATTGCCGTGGTCTCCGGAAAAGGGGGCACCGGCAAAACCTCCCTGGTATCCAGCGTGGGAACGGCCCTGGCACTGTCGGGCCAAAGAGTGCTCTGTCTGGACTGTGACGTAGGTCTGCGCAACCTGGATCTGGCGCTGGGCCTCACCGATCAGGCGCTGATGGATTTTTCCGACGTGGCTCAGCACCGCTGCGAGCTGGATGCCGCCGTGGCGGAGCACCCCAGAGTAGCCGGCCTCTTCCTGCTGACAGCTCCCGTCCGCAGCCGGGGCAGCCCGGTGACGGAGAGAGAGATGACGGAGCTCCTGCGGGAAGTCCGCAGGCGATTTGATTACTGCCTGCTGGACGCCCCGGCAGGCCTGGGGTCCGGCTTTCAGCTGGCCGTCTGTGGGGCGGACCGCTGCCTTGTCGTCACCACCGCGGAGGCCTCCTCCCTGCGGGACGCCCAACACACAGTAATGGAGCTGCACCACTACCCCATGGGAAAACTCCACCTGGTGGTAAACCGGGTGCGGAAAAAGATGCTCCGCAATATGCACGCCACCATTGACGACGCCATCGATCAGGCCGGCCTGCCGCTGATCGGCGTTGTCCCGGAGGATGACGCTCTCCCCCTCTGCCTGAATCAGGGCACGCCGCTGCTGCTGGCAAACGGACAGGGGGCGTCCACGGCATACCGAAATATCGCCAGACGCATTCAGGGGGAAAAAGTTCCTCTGATGCGCGTAAAATAAAGAAAGGAGCCAGACAGATGAACATTGCGCTCATGTCCCACGACAATAAAAAAGAATTGATGGTTCAGTTCTGCACGGCTTATGCCGGCATTCTGTCCCACCACCATATTTACGCCACCAACACCACCGGTCATATGGTAGCGGACGCCACCGGCCTGGATGTCCACTGCTTTTTGACCTATGCCCACGGCGGCAGCCAGCAAATCGGCGCCCGTATTGCCTATAATGAATTTGACCTGGTCCTCTTTTTCAACGATCCCAGCAACGAGAGCATGGCAGGCGATATCTCCTATATTTCCCGCCTGTGCGACCAGAACAACATCCCCTTTGCAAGCAATATTGCCACCGCGGAGATGCTGGTGCTGGGCCTTGCCCGGGGCGATTTGGACTGGCGCTACATTGTAAATCCCTCTACCCGCCCCATCGCTTGACAACTCGGCCAAAAACATCTACAATAAGCAGCATCACCGCAAAGACGCCGCAGCAGTAGCCCGGCAGCCGATCCCCAGAGAGGGGCGCAGCGCTGAAAGCGCCCCGTTCGGCCCGGAGGAAGGACAGCGGCAGAGCGGGGGCGGAAACGTCCACGGCACCCTCCCCGTACCAGGAGGCCAAAGGAGGCGAAGGCCTTGAATTTGGGTGGCACCACGAAGCGAAAGAGCGCTCTCGTCCCAAAACTTCTTTTGGGATGCGAGCGCTCTTTTCCAATAAACGGCAAAAGACTTTCCCAATTCCGAATATAACGAAGGAGTAACACTATGGCAAAACAGACCCCACGGACACTATCTGGCTTCATGGAGCTTCTCCCAGCCCCCCAGCAGCAGCTGGAGCATATGATGGAGATCCTCCGCCGCACCTATTCCCTGTACGGCTTCACGCCCTTGGATACCCCGGTCATTGAGGCCAGCGAAGTGCTCCTTGCCAAGGGCGGCGGCGAAACGGAAAAGCAGATCTACCGCTTTCAAAAGGGCGGCGCGGATCTGAGCCTGCGGTTCGACCTGACGGTTCCCCTGGCAAAATACGTGGCCCTGCACTACAGCGACCTGACCTTCCCCTTCCGCCGGTATCAAATCGGCAAGGTCTACCGGGGGGAGCGGGCTCAGCGGGGCCGCTTCCGGGAATTCTACCAGGCCGATATCGACATCATCGGCGACGGCAAGCTCTCCATTGTCAATGAGGCTGAAATTCCCGCCATTATTTACAAAACCTTTTCCGCCCTGGGACTGCGCAGGTTCCGCATCCGTGTCAACAACCGCAAGATCCTCAACGGGTTTTACGCCTGCCTGAATCTCACGGACAGGGCGGGAGACATTATGCGCACGGTGGACAAACTGGACAAAATCGGCCCGGAGAAGGTACAGGCCATTTTAACAGAGGAATTCGCCGTCAGTCCGGAGGACGCCGGAGAGATTCTGCGTTTTATCGCCATCAGCGGTGAAAACGAGGCGGTCCTGACCGCCCTGGAGACGTACCGGGGACGGAACGAGATCTTTGACCAGGGACTGGAAGAGCTGAAAACCGTGGTCCGGTATCTCTCTGACTTCGGCATTCCGACAGAGAATTTTGCCGTGGACCTCACCATTGCCCGGGGGTTGGACTACTACACCGGCACCGTGTATGAAACGGTGCTGCTGGACCATCCGGAAATCGGATCTGTCTGCTCCGGCGGCCGGTACGACAATCTGGCGGAATATTACACCGATAAGCAGCTGCCCGGCGTGGGAATCTCCATCGGGCTGACCCGCCTCTTCTACGTTCTGGGCGAGCAGGGGATGCTGAATCCAAAGCTACCCACCGCTCCGGCAGACGTGCTGATTCTGCCCATGACCGAGGACCTCTCCCCCGCCATCGCACTGGCCACCAGGCTGCGGGAAAACGGGATCCGGACGCAGCTCCACTGTGAAAACAAAAAATTCAAGCAGAAGATCGGCTATGCCGATAAACTGGGGGTTCCCTATGTGATCTTTTTGGGGGAGAATGAGATTAACGCCGGGATTGTGGCGTGTAAAGACATGTCCACCGGTGAGCAGACCAAACTGGAGGCGGATGCCACCATTTACCGTATCCGGGCGGGATTGGATGCCCGTCGGGACGGAGCGGTGATTTTGGAATAGATACTTCCTGAAAGCTGCGAAAGGAGTATTTTTGTAAGAGCTGCTTGCGCTGACGCGCGGGGCGGAATTGGCAGCCGTTGCGGGCTGGGCACGGTCCAAAAGAGAAAAAACGCTGGCGGCGCAATTTGCCCGCCAGGGATAAAACTCTCCCCCCTAAACAATATGTAATATAATGTAATACACTATACAGAAAGGAATCATCACCATGACACAAAACCGCACCCATACCTGTGGCCAGCTCCGGCTGGCAGACGCAGGACAGCAGGTCAAGATCTCCGGCTGGCTGGAAAACGTCCGCATCGTCAGCGCAGGGCTGGCCTTTATCGTCGTCCGGGACTTTTATGGCGTCACCCAGGTGGTGGCTGAAAGCGAAGACATGGTCAACACCTTCAAGGCCATCAACAAGGAATCCACCATCTCCGTGGAGGGGACCGTCCGGGAACGGGACAGTAAAAACAGCAAACTCCCCACCGGCGACATCGAGATCGTCCCCTCCGGGGTGGAGGTTCTGGGCCGCTGCCGCCACAACGAGCTGCCCTTTCAGGTGGGCCGCAGCCGGGAGGCCGATGAAAGCCAGCGGCTGAAATACCGCTATCTGGACCTGCGGAACCCGGCGGTAAAAAACAACATCGTTCTGCGGTGCAGCGTGGTCTCCGCCCTGCGCCAGGCTATGACAGAGCACGGCTTCCTGGAAATTACCACCCCTATTTTAACCGCCTCCTCCCCAGAGGGGGCCCGGGATTACCTGGTCCCCGCCCGGAATCACCCCGGCAGGTTCTACGCCCTTCCCCAGGCTCCCCAGCAGTTCAAGCAGCTGCTGATGACCTCCGGCTTTGACCGCTATTTCCAGATTGCCCCCTGCTTCCGGGATGAAGACGCCCGGGCGGACCGCTCCCCCGGCGAGTTCTACCAGCTGGACATGGAGATGGCCTTCGCCTCTCAGGAGGACGTGTTCTCCGTTATTGAGGACGTACTGCCCCCCATCTTTGCCAAATACGGCAAATTCAACCGGGCCAGTGCCGCCCCCTTCCGGCGGATCAGCTATACGGACGCCATGGAGACCTACGGCACCGATAAGCCGGATCTGCGGATCGACCTGACGGTGCGGGATGCCACTTCCGTTCTGGGCGCCTGCGGCTTCGGCCCCTTCGAGGGAAGCACAGTAAAGGCCGTGGTTGTCAGCGATTTCCACGAGACAAGAAAATTTATCGACAGAACCCTTGCCGACGTGGAAGTTGTCTCCGGCGGCAAGCCCTACTGGTTCCGGCTGGATGAAAAGGGAGAGATTACAGGCGGCATCGCCAAATTCGTTCAGCCCATCAAGGATGCCGTAGTCTCCGCCCTGCATCTGAATCCAAATGATTTCGTGGCCCTGTCCGCCGGAAAACTGAGCGTCGCCCAGAAGACCGCCGGCGTGCTGGTAAAAACTCTGGGCGCAGCGGTGCCGGGCCATATGGATCAGGAGCAGTATGCCTTTTGCTGGATCGTGGACTTCCCCATGTATGAGATAGGGGAAGAGTCCGGCCAGCTGGAATTCTGCCACAACCCCTTCTCCATGCCCTCCGGCGGGCTGGACGTGCTGCTGAAGGCGGAGCGCGGCGAAATCGACCCCCTGTCCATCACCGCCGACCAGTACGATCTGGTATGCAACGGCGTGGAGCTCTCCTCCGGCGCGGTGAGAAACCACGACCCGGAGATTATGGTCAAGGCCTTTGAGATGGTGCGCCTGGGCGAAGAGGACGTAAAGGCCAAATTCCCCGCCATGTACAACGCCTTCACCTATGGCGCGCCGCCCCACGCGGGCATTGCGCCGGGTGTGGACCGCATGGTCATGCTGTTGGCGGGAGAGGACTCCATCCGGGAGATTATCCCCTTCCCCATGAACAAAAATGCACAGGACATCATGATGAGCGCCCCCGGCGAGGTGACACAGAAACAGCTGGATGAGCTGCACATTGCCCTGGTAAAACCGGAAGCATAACGTGACGGAGCTTCAGGAAACCCGGGCGCACCACGCCATGGCGGCGGTGGGCGGCTTTTTCGGCGTGTATGCCCTGCTGACCCGGGACGGAACCTTCGGCTCCTCCGAGACCTCCAACCTCATTTATCTGGTAATCTCGGGACTGGACGGCACCCTGTATCCCGCCCTGATCCGCCTGGGGGCCATGGCGTGCTACATCGCCGGCATCGTCCTTGCGGTGCTGTGGCGCCGGTCCGGCCGCAAACCGGAGATCCGGATCTGGGCCATTGTCATTGACGGCGCCGCCTGCCTGCTGCTGGCCCGGATCCCGCCGGAAACCGACCCCATTCTCTCCCTCTACCCCATGTTTTTTGCCACAGCCGTGCAGTGGGTGGCCTACTCCGCCGCCGCCGGCTTCAACTGCGCCACCATCTTTTCCACCAACAACCTCCGTCAGTTTACCGAAGGCGTGACAGAGTACTGCTGCACCCGGGATGCCCGGCAGCTGCGAAAGCTGATATTCTACGGCGGAACCCTTCTCTGCTTCCATCTCGGCACAGTATGGGGCTGGTGGTGTGTGGGTCAGTGGGGGATTCCCTCTATTTACGGCTGCCTGCCGCTGCTGCTGCCGCCCGTCCTCTTTCAACTTCCGCGGGGGAAAAAGAACACAAGTTTCATTTCATCATAACAGAGACGAAAAAAGGAGAATTGCTATGGATAACCGTCAAAAAACCATGGAAAAAATCGTAGCCCTGTGCAAAAATCGGGGCTTCATCTTTCCCGGCAGCGAGATCTACGGAGGCCTCGCCAACAGCTGGGATTACGGTCCTCTTGGCGTGGAGATGAAAAACAACGTAAAGCGGGCCTGGTGGAAAAAGTTTGTGCAGGAAAACCCCTATAACGTCGGGCTGGACGCCGCTATCCTCATGAATCCCCAGGTATGGGTGGCCTCCGGCCACGTCTCCACCTTCAACGACCCCCTGATCGACTGCAAGGCCTGCAAAATGCGTCACCGGGCCGACAAGCTGGTAGAGGGTTTTGTCAATGAGAACGGGCTGGATGTCAACGTGGAGGCCATGACCCAGGAGGAACTGGTTTCCTTTATCCGGGAGAAAAACGTTCCCTGCCCCGGCTGCGGTAAAAACGACTTTACCGACATCCGCAAATTTAACCTGATGTTTAAAACCCACCAGGGCGTTACCGAAGACACCGCCAACGAGGTCTATCTCCGGCCCGAAACCGCCCAGGGCATTTTCGTCAACTTTTCCGCCATTCAGCGCACCACCCGCCGCAAGCTGCCCTTTGGCGTGTGCCAGGTGGGCAAGAGCTTTCGCAACGAGATCACTCCCGGCAACTTCATCTTCCGCATCCGGGAGTTTGAGCAGATGGAGCTGGAGTTCTTCTGCAAGCCGGACACCGACCTGGAGTGGTTTCAGTACTGGCGCACCTACTGTCACGACTGGCTTACCGGCCTGAATGTAAAGGAGGAGAACCTGCGCCTGCGGGACCATGAGCCGGAGGAACTGGCCTTCTACTCCAAAGCCACCACCGACTTTGAGTACCTCTTCCCCTTCGGCTGGGGCGAGCTCTGGGGTGTGGCCGACCGCACAGACTACGATTTGAGCCAGCACCAGAAGCACTCCGGACAGGATCTCACGTATTTTGACCAGGAGAAAAACGAACACTATATCCCCTATGTCATTGAGCCCTCTCTGGGTGCAGACCGCATGACCCTGGCCCTGCTGGTGGAAGCTTACGACGAGGAAGTAGTGGACGAGGCAAAAAACGATGTGCGCACCGTGATGCGCTTCCACCCCGCCATCGCCCCCTTCAAGGTCGCCGTGCTGCCCCTCAGCAAAAAACTCAGTGCCAAGGCCGCAGAGATCCAGCAGGATCTTGCCAGAGACTGGATGGTGGACTTTGACGAAACCGGCTCCATCGGCAAGCGCTACCGCCGGGAGGATGAGATCGGCACGCCCTACTGTGTCACCGTGGACTTTGACACCGTGGGCGATGAGAGCAAGGCGGGGGACAACTGCGTCACCGTCCGTGACCGGGACAGCATGGACCAGGTCCGCGTCCCCATTGCGGAGCTGAAAAAATACCTGGCGGAAAAGCTGGCCTACTGATGCGGAATTTCTGGCTGTTTCAAACCGCCCCCGACGGCCTGCCCAAAAGGCGGCAGGCCGTTTTCTGGCTGTGGAACGAAGGCTTCCTGCTGCTGGCGGGACTGTGCCTGGCATGGCTCTCCATGTTCTTCGCCTATGGGGACTACCCGGATACCATTATGAAAACCTACTTCCAGCACCCGCTGATCGTACTTTTGAATACCGTCCCCGTGGTGCTGGCCCTGTTTCTGGTATACGGCCTGCTGGGCCGGCCCTGGCTGGCCTTTCTCATAACGGACCTGGCAGTTTGGGGACTGTCTCTTGGAAACTACTACAAGCTTCGCTTTCGGGACGATCCCCTCATGTTTCAGGACCTGAAAAACATCCGGGACGCCGCAGGCATCACCATGAAGGCCAACTATGACCTGACGCCGGACAAGCGGGTGTGGTTTGGACTGCTCTGCCTTCTCTTCGGTACAATTTTTCTCTTTTTTCTGGTGCGGGGCCGGCCGGCGGCAAAACTTCGCCTGGCGCTGCTGGCCGTAGGGGCGCTGCTGTGCGTGCCGGTTGCGAAATTCGTCGCCGATAATGACATCTACAACAATAAAACTCAGAATTTTGACCAGATCGAGCGCTGGTCCTCCACTCAGCTCTACCTCTCCAAGGGCTTTGTCTATCCCTTTCTCCACAGCATCACCGCCAGCGGGATTAAGCCTCCGGCAGGTTACAGCGCCGCCGCCGCACGCAGCCTGCTGGCGTCCTATACGCCGAAGGACATCCCGGCGGAGGAGCGGGTGGATATTATCGCCATCCAGCTGGAGGCCTTTGCGGACTTCTCTCTGTTTAAAAACGTGGAGGGCGTCGACTTTGAAAAGGCCTACGGGGTCTATCACCACCTGGAGGAGGAGGGTCTCACCGGAAATCTCATCACCAACATCTTTGCCGGCGGCACCGTGGACACGGAACGGGCCTTTTTAACCGGCTACGCCGACCAGTGGAACTACCGGAGCAACACCAACTCCTACGGTTGGTATTTCGGTGCCCAAGGCTATGTCATAGAGGGCAGCCACCCCAGTTACGAGTGGTTTTACAACCGCCGCAACGTCAACGGCTATCTGGGTATCCCCACCTACTATTTCATTGAAAACCGGTTTCGGGAGCTGTATCAGTACGGCGAGGCCCCCGACAGTGTTCTCTTTCCCGAGATCTTCCGCCTCTACGAGGCAAACCGGGATGGAGAGGGAGCTCCCTATTTTTCCTTTAACGTCACCTATCAGGGCCACGGCCCCTACGGCACGGAAGACGTATGGCGGGGAAATCACTTTACCGATGGCCGGTATACAGAGGAAACCGCAAATATCGTAGACAACTATCTGGGCTCCATAATGGACACAGCGGAACAGCTCCGGCTGCTGCTCGACCAGTTCCGGAAAGAGACACGGCCGGTGGTGCTGGTAATTTTCGGCGACCACAAGCCCTGGCTGGGCTACAGCAACTCCGCCTATCAGGAGCTGGGTGTCAATCTCGACACCTCCACATCGGAGGGCTTCTACAACTACTACGGAACCCGGTATCTTATCTGGGCAAACGACGCGGCAAAATCACTGCTGAAAAACGACTTTACCGGCGAGGGCCCCGACATATCCTCCTGTTTTCTCATGAATCTGCTGTTTGACCAATGCGGCTGGACGGGCGACGCCTGGGCCCAGGCCACCACGGATATCTGGCGGGAGATCCCCGTACTCACCGATCAGGACCGCTATGTGCGAAACGGTGAATTGACGGCGGAATTGGACGCGGAGGGGCAGGAGATTCTGCAGACCTATCGGTCCATTGAATATTACTACGGCACCCACTTCCAATATAAATAAGGACAGAGACAGCCGCAGCGCAAGGCCCCGGCTGTCTCTGCCTTTTCAGAAAGATTCAAAAAAACATCCCCATAAATCCGTCCGGCCGTTCCTGGGCCTGATTCCAGACCTCCTGAAACAACTGCCGGGAGATAACGCGGGCCGTACGTTCCCCCTCTCCTCCGGAAATCTCACGCAGGTCCTTTGGAAAAGGGATCTCCGCCAGCGCACCCTCACTTCCCCGCTCGGCGCCGTAAGAAAAGCAGATACCGTTGCGGAAAAATTCGATTTTTCGAGTCTCACGGCGGTCTTCATCCAATTCTGAATAAATGAGGTAGGGTTCGTCATCCAAATCGTGATCCCACTCCACCAGTATATACTCCATAGGGTCCCTCCTCATCCGGCGAAAAACTCCGTGATTTCCGACTGCTTTGCCTGAATGCTGCCCTGGGCAAATCCCTTTCTTCCGCCGCCCCGGCCGTGCAGCACCCGATTCAGCTCCTTTACAAAACTGGAAATATCTCCCCCATCGGCCCGCACCAAGGCATAGGTATAGCGGTCCTGCTCTCCGGCAAACACCGCCGCGAGGCCGCCGCACCGCCGGGCCACAGCATCCGCCAGCCGCCGCACACTGTCCGGCCCCATGGAGGGCTGCAGCAGCAGTACATCTCCCCTCCCCGCATTTTCCGCCGCAATGGCGTCAAATACCTGCTCCTCCAGACAGGACTCCCTCTCTTTCAGATTGGATAACTCCATCTCCAGCCGCTCTACGGCACCGTCGATACTCTGGGGCTTCACAGAGAGGCGCCGGGCGGCGGATCTGGCCCCGTCATAAACCTGGGAGAGGTAGTTCAGCGCCCGGCGGCCACAGAGGATTTCCAACCGGACGCCCTCCCGAAATTTCTGGCAGGAGAGGACTTTTACCAGTCCCACCTGCCCCGCCCGGGTCACATGGGTACCGCAGCAGGCACAGCAGTCCGCACCGGGAAAGGTGACGATGCGCACCTGCCCCGTCAGGGCCTTTTTACTGCGGTAGTCCATTTGGGCCAAAGTCTCCGGGGTGGGATAGGCAATCTCCACCTCCCTGTTCACCCAGATAATCTCATTGGCCTTTCGCTCCGCCTCCAGAGCCTGTTCCCAGGAGATGACGGCGTTGTAGTCGATGGTCACCGCATCCGCCCCCAGGTGAAAGCCCACATTGTCGCAGTGATAGTCCGCACAGAGGATTCCGGAGAGTATATGCTCCCCGGAGTGCTGCTGCATATGGTCAAACCGGCGGTCCCAGTCCACCTCTCCCAGAGTCTTCGCCCCAATCTCCAAAGGGCGGTCACAGGTGTGGAAGACCACGCCGCCCCTCGCATGTACGTCCAGCACCTGCGCCGCCCCCAGCGTACCGCGGTCCGCAGGCTGTCCCCCGCCCTCCGGAAAAAAAGCGGTGCGGTCTACTGTCACCTGCCAGGCGCTCTCCGCCGCCTCGCAGGAGAGGACCGTGGCGGTAAATTCCCGCAGACAGGGGTCCTGCTCGTAAAGCTTTACTGTCTCCATAAAACACGCCTCCCTTTCCTCACGGAATCAGACCCAGGGCCTGCTTCCACGTCAACACCCGGCGGCACGCATTCTCCACAGCCGCCTCTGAAAGACCGCCGTTCTCCACAGCCGCCAGAACCATTTCAATACCGGTTCGGTAGTCCGCCGTGATCAAGAGGTCATTCCCAGCCTCCAGAGCCGCCACTGCCGTAAGGCCGGCCCTGCCATAGGCCGCCAGAGCCCCCATATCCAAATCGTCGGTCATCACCACACCGTTAAACTCCAGGGTCTCCCGAAGAATTTTGTGCACCGCCGGGGACAAAGAGGCGGGCAGCTCCGCGTCCATGCAGCGCACAATATTGTGGGATACCAGCACAGCGGCCGTACCGCCTCCCGCCGCGATCCCCGCCCGGAAGGGCAAAAAATCGGCGTCAGTAAACTGCTCCAAAGGGCGGTCATCCACGGCGATGCCGGTGTGGGTGTCCGCATTATCCCCATAGCCGGGAAAGTGCTTTAACACACTGCCGATGGGAAGATCCCCCATCGTCTTCACCACACGCCCCACATAGTCCGCCGTGGTCCGGGCATCCTGTCCCAGGGTGCGGTCGTAGATAAAGCCGCCGGGCGCTGTGGACACATCACAGACCGGAGCCAGGTTTACATTGATCCCATAGCTCAGTAAAAGTCCGTTTTTCTCCCGGGCGTCCTCAGCAAAGGCATCCTCTTCCCCATGGGCAAGCAGCCACTGGGGAGATCTGCACTTTCCGCCGGGAAACAGGTTTGGGTTCCGGCTGGCCCGA
This sequence comes from uncultured Oscillibacter sp., assembly GCA_950097035.1. Classification (GTDB taxonomy): domain Bacteria; phylum Bacillota; class Clostridia; order Oscillospirales; family Oscillospiraceae; genus Oscillibacter. Next base: position 27,374 of record CATNDT010000002.1, on the reverse strand, counting down.
ACCACCGTGCCCCCCTCCTCGTCCACACCGATCAGAAGAGGGATGCGGGCGGCGGCCTGGTAGCTCTCAATTTTCTCTGTAAACTGCTCCGCTGTCAGCCAGCTTCCGCCGCCTGTCTGAAAGTCCCGGCCAAAAAGCAGATAGCCCCCCAGATGACAGGCGGACACATCCTCCACGGCGCCGCCTGCCGGACAGCGGGCGAAAAACAGCTGTCCCACCTTTTCCTCCAGCGTCATAGAGGACAGTAAATCCTCAATCCGCGCCGCCGCAAGATCCTCCTCTGTGGGCTCCGGCGGGTCAGGCAGATCAACAGAATCCGGTTTGACTTCTTCCAAAACCGCCGCTTCAGGCGGGGCGGAGGGAAATTCCTCCACATCCCCTCCCACACCGCAGGACGCCAGCCCGCTGCATAGAAAAGCGGCCAGTGCCGCCATTAAAAACCGCCTGATATCCACCTCTCATACCCACCTCCAAAATACTGCTGCAGTCGACGCACACAGTGTAACACAAAAACAGAAAAAAGGAAAGAGGCCTTTGCAGACCTCCTTCCAAAAGGGCTTCTTATCAGACTTTCGTCCGGTCGTAGGCAACGATGACCCGCCGGTTAGGCTCCATGCCGGTGGAGTAGGTGGTCACTCCCGGCACGTCCTGCAGCGCCGTGTGAATCACATGGCGCTCATAGGCGTTCATGGGCTCCAGAGTAACGCTGCGGCGGTACTTGGTCACCTTGCCAGCAACCTTTCGCGCCAGGTGCTGCAAACTCTGCTCTCTCTTTTCCCGATATCCCTCGGCGTCCAGCTGAACCCGGACCCGGCCGCCGCCGGAGCGATTGACGGAATAACTGGTCAACTGCTGAATCGCGTCCAGGGTTTCCCCTCGACGGCCGATCAGCGCACCCATCTGTTTCCCCTCCAGGATCACCTTGTAGCGGCCCTTTTCCGGCTGATACACACGGATCTCCGCAGAGCACTCCATATGCTCCAAAAGGCCTTTAAGGAAGGTGCGGATCGCCTGGGCCTTTTCGTCGTCTACCTCCTCGCCCAGCTCCTGCACAGGAGCGGGCTGAACCTTCTGACCGGTCTCCGCCTTGGGAACGGGCGGCCTGTCCTCTTTCCGCTCCACCCTTTTTTCCGCTTTTTCTGCAGGCGTTTTTTCCCTGGGCTTTTCCCGGCGGGGCTGCTCCGGTTTTGCCTCCGGCTTCTTCTCGGCCTTCACCTCAGGCACAGCCGGAATCTCCTCCTCCGGTCCGTGGTAGACCCGCACTCTGGCGGGACTGCTGCCGATCCCTAAAAAGCCGGACTTTGCGCGCTCTAAAATCTCCACGGACACGTCATCCCGGTCAAGGCCCAGCTGCGCCAGAGCTTTGCTGACGGCCTCATCCTCCGTTTTGCCCGTTACATCGATAAATGCTCTCATAACGGCTTTCAATCCTCCGTATCATAGCGGTCTTCCCTGTAAGAGCGGCCGCGGGCATAGGGGCGATCGCCCACCCGGCCCGCTTCCGTGGTACTGGGCTTTTTCTTTTTGCCCTTTGCCTCCTGGGCTTCCATTCGCTTTTCCTTTAAAGACTTCTTTTGCGCCGCCTGCTGCCGCTGCTTCTCCTGCAGCTCCTTCGCCTCTTCCATCCGCCGTTTCCGGTCGGCCTCCCTGGCCTCAAAGCGGGCGTTTTCCTCCTCTTCCAGCCGCCTGGTATAGAACTTTCCGAGAATTGCCTCCTGGACAATGGAAAACGCACCCTGGGCGATCCAGTACACGCCGAGAGCGGCGGGCAGGATAAAGTAGATATAGACGGAAAACAGGGGCATCATAATCATCATGCTCCGATTGCTGGCAGCGGCAGCGCCCTGATTCTGACTGCCGGCCATCGACACCTTGCTGAGCAAAAAGCTCAAAAGACCGGAGAGGATGGGAATCAGGATAATACCCACCATTGCCACAGTGACGCCGTTGCGCAGGGCTCCAAAGGCGTCTTTGGGCATGACGGTGAGATCCATCCCCAAAAAGTGATAGTCCACATTCACCCAATTGGGATTTTCCGCCAGAAAATTCTGCACGGCGGGGGTGTTGATGTTAGTTGAAATGTGCTGAACGATTTCGATCTGGGCATAGGCTCCGTCCACACCGTCCCGCACGGTGGTCCACCCAAGACCCAGAGAGGTGACCACATCCTTGGCCTTCTGCAGAACCTCCAGATTGGCCGCCCGGCCGCCAAAATTCATAAAGTAGACGATGGGCTCTCGGATAATGTAGTACAGGGCGATGATGATGGGCATTGGCAAAAAGCTCCACAGGCACCCGCTCATGGGATTAATGCCCTCCTCGGCGTAGAACTTCTGCATCTCCTCGTTCATCTTCATCTGGTTATTGGAGTATTTCTTCTGAATCTCCTGTATCTTTCCGGACATCCGGTTCATTCGCACCATGCTCTTCTTGGACTTCATCTGGAAGGGAAGCAGCACCAGCTTGATGACCAGCGTAAAGAAGATCAGAGACAGGCCGTAGGAACCCGTTAAATTGTAAAAAATCCGCAGCAGCGCCGCGAACGGGATACAGATAAAGTATCCTATGGTTGAAAACATAAGCCGTGTCCTCCAAATCGTAGATAGGGCCGGAACTGTGGGGTCCGTCTCTCCCCTCCCCCGTCAGGGAACGGGATCATACCCTCCCTTATGGAAGGGATTACAGCGCAGAATACGTCTGAAAGCCATCCATCCGCCCTTTAAGGCGCCGTATTTTTCAATGGCCTCCAGCGCATATTGGGAGCAGGTGGGAATATAATTGCAGCAGCGGGGGCGATAGGGCGAAACCGCCTTTTGGTAAAACCGGATCAAGCCTGTCAGAATTCCTCTCACGGCTCTACCTCCCAGAGGTCCAGCTTCCGGCACAGACGGAAGAAACCGTCGTTCAGCTCCTGCCAGGAAACCGCCGCCGTCCGCCCACGGGCCACCAGAATGATATCATAGCCCTTTTTCAGCTTGTCCCCCTGCAGGCGATAGATCTCCCGAAGCCTCCGGCGGGCACGGTTTCTTGTAACCGCGTTGCCGATCTTTACAGAGGCGGTGATCCCCAGGCGGTTGCGGCCCAGTCTGTTCTTCCGGCAGTAGATCACCATACCGCCGCCCACAGCCGTCGCACCTCTTTGATAGACCCGGCGAAATTCATAGTTCTCCTTCAAAGTCGCCGCTTTTTTCATATGATCCCTAACCTCCCTGAACAAAAACTCTTTTAGGGACGGAGGAATCCCAAAAATTCCAACCGTCCCTGAAGACGTTGTTCAAGTGTCTCCCGCACATTCTGCTTAATAGGAAAGACGTGCGCGGCCCTTGGCGCGGCGGCGGGCCAAAACCTTGCGGCCGTTAGCGGTAGCCATTCTCTTGCGGAAGCCGTGGACCTTCTGGCCATGGAGCTTCTTGGGCTGATAGGTACGTTTCGTAGCCATGCTGAGACACCTCCTGTTAAAATTGCGTCCGGCCAGGGACCTTGCAGCTCCCCGGTGCGGCGCTTACTCGACACCGCTCTTCTTTAAAAAAGCGGCGCAGTAAACATTTTTACGCGCCTTTTAAGGCGCATTGGATAGTATACCTTCTTTTTCAAAAGGTGTCAAGATTAACTTCAAATTTCCCTGAAATTCTGGTCTTTTTCTCCATTTTTCGAAGATTTTCTATATATAGCGTATATTCCACAAACAAAATCTAAATCTTGCGCCTTTTCCAACAATATTTTTTGAACTTTTATATTAGAATAGGTATTGCCACTCTTTGCTTTTTTTGCTATAATGAAGTGTATTATTTTGTCCATTTTTAACGAGAATCGGTCTCATATGAAAAATGAGCCGCAAAGAGAGGTGTTTCTTCTTGAATTCAGTCGCCGACGTGTGGAACAACGTTCTCACACAGATGAAGCGGGACCTCTCGGAAACCACCATCGCCACCTGGTTTGACGAACTGGAGGCCGTGGATATCCGGGGGAACGTTTTTTTACTCCACTGCGCCAACGATTTCAAAAAGGGCTATATTGAATCCCTGTTTCTGAAAAATATCAAGGGCGCCCTGCTGGACATCTTCTCAACAGAGTTTGAGGTCCGCATTTTAGACGACACCGGCCTCGCCGAATTTTACGGCAATACCCCCAAAAAGAAAGAGGACCGGTTTACCTCAGAGGAGTTCACCTTTGAGACCTTCGTGGTGGGCCCTTCCAACAAGCTGGCCTACGCGGCCTCCAGAGCCGTGGCGGAGCATCCGGCGCAAAACTACAATCCCCTCCTGATCTACGGGGAGTCGGGCCTTGGAAAGACCCATCTCCTAAACTCCATTGCAAACGTCATCCGCAGGGACGACCCCCAATCTAAAATCGTCTACATCAAGGGCGACGACTTTATCAACGAATTTATCGAGCTGGTCCGCTCCAATCGGGGCAACGAATTCCGGGCCAAATACCGGGAGGCGGACCTTCTGCTGGTGGACGACGTGCAGTTTGTGGCCGGCAAGGAGCAGGTCCAAAACGAATTCTTCCACACCTTCAACACTCTCTACGAGTCCGGCCGCCAGATCGTGCTCACCTCAGACCGTCCCCCCTCAGAAATGACGCTGCTGGACGACCGTCTCCGCACCCGGTTCGAGTGGGGACTTCTGGTAGACGTGGCTCCACCCGATTTTGAAACCCGGGTGGCCATTATAAAAAACAAAGCCGCCCTGCTGGGCATGAACGTCTCCGACAAAATCGCCTTTACCATCGCCACAAAGGTCACCGCCAACGTCCGCCAGCTGGAGGGCATCGTCAATAAGCTTCTGGCCTACAAGGATCTGCTGGGCAACGAGGCGGACGAGGACATTGTGAACCGCGCCATTCAGGATATTCTCCGCAGCAGCGAGTATATCCCAACACCGGAGGCGATTCTGGACTACATCAGCAAGTACTACGGCGTGGAAGAATCCCTCATCCGCGGCCAGCAGAGAGTGCGGGACGCCGTGCAGGCCCGGCAAATCGCCATGTATCTCATCCGCTCCATGACCAACCTCTCTGTGGTGGACATCGGAAAGGTCTTCGACAATCGGGACCACTCCACCGTTCTCTACTCTATCCAGCGGGTAGAGGACAAGATGAAGCGGGACCCGTCATACGCCGAAAAAGTAAAGGAACTCAAGACCAATATCAACACAAGAAGATAACCTGTCTTTTCCACATTTTTCGTGGAAAAAGAAAAAATTCATGTGGAGATTGCTCCCTTTTCCCGGAAAATGGGGATTCTGTGAAAAAATCCGCTTATCCCTGTGGAACCCCAACCTCTTCTCTCCCAAGGGAAATTCCCGTCTCTCCACATCTTTTCGCTCTACGGCTACTGATACTGACAATATTTTATTTTATTTTATTTTTTAAAACCCCTCTGCCCTATTTTAACCGAAAGGACATCTCTCCTATGATTAAATTTTCCTGTGAAAAGGCACTGCTGCAAAGTGCTATCGCAGTTTCCAGCCGCGCAGTGGCGCCGAAAAGCTCCATCCCCGCTCTGGAGGGGCTTCTTCTCCACGCCGGCGACACCCTCACCATCTCCGGCTACAATATGAATACCGGTATCCGCACACAGGTCTCCGCCGCCATTTCGGAAGGAGGAGATATCGTATTGAACGCCCGTCTTTTCGGCGATATCATCCGCCGGATGCCTGACGATATGGTCACCTTCACCGCCGACGACCGGCAGACCGTGCATTTAAGCTGCGGAGACGCGGACTTTGACATCTCCGGCCTGCCGGCCACGGATTATCCGGATCTGCCTGAGGTGGAGGACGAGTACTCCATCTCGATCCGGCAGAAGACGCTGCGGTCTATGATTGAGGAGACAGCCTTTGCCGTCTCCACCAACGAGAGCCGCCCCATCCACACCGGCGCGCTTTTTGAGGTAAGCGAAAAGGGGCTTACCGTGGTCGCGGTAGACGGGTTCCGTCTGGCAGTTCGCCGGGAATCCCTGGAGCAGCTGTCCGGCGGCGCGTTTTCGTTTGTGGCGCCCGGTACCGCCCTCAACGAGGTAAAGAGCATCTGCGGCGATACGGAGGATACCGCCTCCGTCACGCTGGGCAAGCGGCACATCCTCTTTGAGGTGGGCGACACAGAGCTGATCTGCCGCCGGCTGGAGGGAGAGTTTCTGGACTATAAAAACGCCATTCCCCGGACGAATCCGGTATCAGTCATAGCGGACACAAAATCCCTGATCGAGAGTATCGACCGGGTCTCCGTTGTGATCTCGGATAAGCTGAAAAGCCCGGTTCGCTGTATGTTTGACCACGATAAGGTACTGCTCTCCGCCAAGACCGGGAATGGGGAATCCAAGGATGTGTGCCGCCTCACCGGCGACGGCGGCGGGTTGGAGATCGGCTTTAACAACCGCTATCTGATGGAAGCTCTGCGCTATGCGCCGGCCGACACGGTAAAGATTGAGCTGAACACCGGCGTATCTCCCGCCATTATCGTGCCGACGGATGACAGCGACAGCTTCCTGTACATGGTATTGCCGGTACGGCTGAAAAATTCCGACCAGTAAAGGGTATCTCTATGAAAGTGATCGAGATCAGCACGGAGTTTATCAGGCTCCAGGACCTTTTAAAATTTGCAAATCTTGTGGAGACCGGCGGCGAGGCAAAGGAGCGGATTCAATCCGGTGAGGTAACGGTCAACGGGGAGATCTGCACCATGCGGGGAAAAAAGCTGCGGCCGGGAGACGACGTGTGCTTTGCGGGGGCGCATTACACGGTAGAGTATGCAAGTTGAGCGCCTTGAACTGGAAAATTTTCGGAATTACGGCTGTTTGGCTGCGGATTTTGACGCCCGGTGCAACGTGATTTTCGGGGAGAACGCCCAGGGGAAGACCAATCTTTTAGAGTCGCTGGTCTATCTCTCCTGCGGAAAATCGCCCCGGGCGCGGACGGACCGGCAGATGATCGGATTTGACGCGCCCTCGGCCCGTATGACCGGCAGGATCTTCGCCCGAACGCGGGAGTTTTCCGTACAGGTGGATCTCTTTCGGGGAAGAAGACGGAAGATGACGGTGAACCAGGTACCTGCAAAAAGCAGCGAGGCCTTGAGCGAGGTTTATCAAACTGTGTTTTTCTGCCCTGAGGATCTGTTTTTAATCCGGGAGGGGGCCGCCGCCAGGCGGAAATTTATGGACACCGCCCTCTGTCAGCTGCGGCCCCGGTACGCCGCCGCGCTGTGTGAGTACAACCGGGTCTATGAGCACAAGACCCGTATTCTCCGGGACTGTGAGGAGCGGCCGGATCTGTTGGAGACTCTGCCTGAGTTTAACGAGCGCCTGGTTCGGTTCGGCGCGGTGCTGATCCACTACCGCCAGCAGTTTGCCCTGCGGCTGAACGAGTACGCCGCGCTTCACCACCGGGAGTGCTCCGGTGGAAGGGAGATGCTGGAGATACAGTATCAGACCGTATCCTCCGTGTTGGACCCGGCGGCAGACCTGCCGGTGCTTACAGAGCAGCTGCGGGAGCATATGGAATCCCACCAGGCGGCGGAGCGGGCGTCCCGGCTGTGCCTGTCCGGTCCCCATAAGGACGACCTGCTGGTGCGCATCAACGGGCGGGAGGCCAAGCAGTATGCCTCCCAGGGCCAGACCCGCACGGCGGCGCTGGCCATGAAGCTGGCGGAGCGGGAGATCTACAAAAACGTTGTGGGGGAGTATCCGGTACTGCTGCTGGACGACGTGCTGTCTGAGCTGGACCCGCGGCGGCAGGAATTTGTGCTGAACCGCATTGGCGGCGGGCAGGTCTTTATCACCTGCTGCGAGGATGACCGGCTGCCCAAGCTGCTGGGGGGCAAGGTATTTCATGTGGCGGGCGGCGCCATTTTATGAGAGAGGTGGACCATGTATCTGCACCTGGGCCAAAACGAGATTGTTCCCGACCGCCGGGTCATAGGAATATTTGACATGGACAAGTGCTCTGTCTCCAGGCGCACCCGGGACTACCTGTTCTCCGCCGGGAGGGAGGGCGTGGTGGTGGATATTTCGGGAGATATCCCCAGGTCCTTTGTGGTCTGCGATCATCCCTACCACTCCCAAATCGTCTATTTGAGCCAGCTGAACCCACTCACACTGCAGAGGCGGGCGGAGAGCGGAGAGCTGGTGCTGTAAGATCCTATGCGGCGCAGCGAAAGAGTATGCCTTTAATAAACGAACGCACCGAGCAGAAAAAGATGGGTCGGAAGTCGTTCCGATCCGGCTTTTTCCGCCCTGTGGAAAAGGAGAGATCATATGGAAGACAATGAGATTTTAATGAGTTCCCAGACGGAGCACGAATACGACGCCTCTGAGATTCAGGTTTTAGAGGGGCTGGAGGCCGTTCGTAAGCGTCCCGGTATGTATATTGGCTCTACCTCCGCCTCAGGTCTCCACCACCTGGTCTATGAAATCGTGGACAACGCCATCGACGAGGCGCTGGCCGGTTACTGCACGGATATTCTGGTGCAGATCAATGAGGACGACACGATCACCGTGGTGGATAATGGCCGCGGCATCCCCGTGGACATTCAGGCACAGACGGGAAAGCCCGCACTGGAGGTGGTGTACACCGTTCTCCACGCCGGCGGCAAATTCGGCGGCGGCGGCTATAAGGTCTCCGGAGGACTTCACGGCGTAGGCGCCTCGGTGGTAAACGCCCTTTCGGAGTGGCTGACAGTTCAGGTTCACCGGGACGAAAAGATTTACGAGATGAGATTCTCCCGGGGCCATGTGACCCAGGAGATGACCGTGGTGGGAGAGACCGACCACACCGGCACCACCGTCACCTTTAAGCCGGACCCGGAGATGTTTGAGGACACGGTATATCGCTATGAAACCCTGCACACCCGCATGCAGGAGGAGGCTTTTTTAAACGCGGGTCTCCGCATCCGCACGGTGGATAAGCGCCCCGGCGGGGAGCAGGAGCACTCCATGTGCTATGAGGGCGGTATTCGGGAATTTGTCACCTGGCTCAATAAGAGCAAGGACGCCCTTCACAACGGCGTAATCTACATGGCGGGCCAGAAGGACGACGCCATGGCAGAGGTGGCGCTTCAATATAACGACGGCTACAACGAGACGATCCTCTCCTTTGCCAACAATGTGCACACCCCTGAGGGCGGCATGCATGAGGAGGGGTTCAAGCGGGCGCTGACCACGGTTTTAAACAACTATGGCCGCAAAATCAAAATGCTGAAGGATGATGAGAAGGTCTCGGGCGAGGACTGCCGGGAGGGACTTACCTGCGTGATCTCGGTCAAGCTGACGGAGGCCCAGTTTGAGGGGCAGACAAAGGCAAAGCTGGGCAACAGTGAGATCCGCACACTGGTAAATAATATCGTATCGGAAAAGCTGGGGATTTTCCTGGAGGAAAATCCCCAGGTGGGCCGGCTGATTCTGGACAAGGCCCTGACGGCAAACCGTGCCCGGGAGGCCGCCAAAAAGGCCCGGGAATCCATTCGCCGCAAAACAGCGCTGGGCGGCGCGGCCATGCCGGACAAGCTGCGGGACTGCAACGAGAACAATCCGGAGCTGACAGAGATCTATATCGTCGAGGGCGACTCCGCCGGCGGCTCCGCCACCCAGGGGCGGGACTCCCGCTTTCAGGCCATTCTCCCCCTGTGGGGCAAGATGCTGAATGTGGAGAAGGCCCGGGCAGACAAAGTCTATGGAAACGACAAGCTCCAGCCCGTTATCACTGCCCTGGGGGCGGGAATCGGCGACGAATTTGACGCCGGCAAGCTCAGGTATCACAAAGTCATCATTATGGCCGATGCCGATGTGGACGGCTCTCACATCCGAACGCTGCTGCTGACATTTTTCTTCCGTTTTATGCGGCCCCTGATCGAACAGGGCTACGTCTATTCCGCCGTCCCCCCCCTCTTTAAGCTGACCCGGGGTAAGACCATCCGCCTGGCGTTCTCCGAGGAGGAGCGGGACGCCATCTCCGCCGAGCTGCGGGGAGACAACCCCAACGCCAAGGTGGATATCAGCCGGTTTAAGGGCCTGGGCGAGATGAATCCCCACGAGCTGTGGGAGACTACCATGGACCCGGAGCGCCGCACCCTGCGCCGCATTACCCTGGATGACGCCGTAAAGGCCGATGAGATCTTTACCATTCTCATGGGCGAAAAGGTGGAGCCACGGAAGGAATTTATAGAGCAGAACGCTCAGTACGCGGTGAATCTGGACTATTAAAGAGAGGCCGGAATGAAAAGTGGAGCCTCTGTATCCCGGCGGACGCAGTGTGTGTGGCGGGGTGGAATCTACCTTGCAGGACTGGTCTGTCTCTCCTTTGGCCTGATGCTGTGTACAAAAACCGGCCTGGGAGCTTCCGCCGTTACCTCCGCCCCGTTTGCCGTGTCCCAGGCCTTTCAATGGTCCATGACGCTTACGGTATTTCTCAATTACACCGTAATGGTTTTGATACAGCTGCTGATTAAAAAGAGGGGGTTTTCTCTGAAAGATCTGGCGCAGATCCCGTTTTGCGCGCTGAACAGCGCACTGATGGGCTGGTTCGGACAAATCTGGACACTCCGTTTCACGGCTCTGTGGCAAAATTTGCTGCTGATCCTGTGGGCCATTGTGATGGTTGGCGTGGGAGCCGCCATGATCGTAAAGATGGATATCGTCGCCCAACCTCCGGAAGCGCTGGCGCAGACGATCAGTCAGGTGCTGGGAAAAGACCTGGGATTTGGAAAAAATCTGGTGGACCTCTGCTGTGTGGCGCTGGCGGCTGCAACGGACCTGCTGTTTGGCGGAGGCAAGCTGGTCAGCGTGGGTGTTGGCACCGTTCTTGCCATGATCCTGGTGGGGCGGGTGATCTCTGTGTTTGACCGCTTCTGCATTAAGCCGCTGCGGCAGCTGGCCGGACTGGAGGAGAGAGAGCAGTGCGGCGGTCCCGCTATCAAAAATGGAAAGGATGAGCCCTCTGCCATGGAGGGAGAGACGAAATGAGTAAAAAACCTCAATACGACCCTGAAGAGATACGGTATCCCCAGCAGAAAATTTTGAATTCCCCGCTGGTGCCGGAGATGAAACAGTCCTACATCGAATACGCCATGTCGGTGATTAAAGGCCGGGCGCTGCCGGACGTGCGGGACGGATTAAAGCCGGTCCACCGCCGGATTCTGTACGCTATGTACGAGGACAATCTGACCAGTGACAAGCCCTTTAAAAAATCCGCCACCTGTGTGGGCGATGTACTGGGCCGGTACCATCCCCATGGGGACGCCAGTGTCTACGACGCTCTGGTCCGTCTGGCTCAGGACTTTTCCATGCGGTATATGCTGGTGGACGGCCACGGCAACTTCGGCTCCGTGGATGGCGATCCCCCGGCGGCCTACCGGTATACGGAGGCTCGCCTCGCCAAAATCTCAGATGAGATGCTGCAGGACATTGAAAAGGAGACAGTGGACTGGGACCCCAACTTTGACGAGAGTCGGCAGGAGCCCCAGGTGCTTCCCTCCCGGTTTCCCAATCTGCTGGTCAACGGTTCCAGCGGCATCGCCGTGGGTATGGCCACCAACATCCCTCCTCACAACCTGCGGGAGGTTATAGGCGCATGCCTCTGTGTGCTGGATAATCCGGAGGCCACTCTGGCAGATTTGATGGAGCATGTTAAAGGTCCGGATTTTCCCACAAAGGGCATTATCATGGGCCGCAGCGGCATTCGGGCGGCCTATGCCACCGGCCGGGGCCGGCTGGTGGTCCGCGCCCGCCACGAGTTTGAGGAGTTTGGCAAGGACCGCACCCGCATCATCATCACAGAAATCCCCTATCAGGTCAACAAGCGGATGCTCATTAAGAATATGGCAGAGCAGGTGGAGGATAAGCGGCTGGACGGTATCTCCGACATCCGGGACGAGTCCGACCGCAACGGCATGCGGATCGTCATTGAGCTGAAGCGGGACGCCAACCCCCAGGTGGTGCTGAACCGGCTCTTCAGTCAGACCCAGCTGCAGACCACCTTTGCCGTCAACATGCTGGCCCTGGTGCAGGTAAACGGCCAGCCTCAGCCAAAGATCCTCTCTTTGCGGCACATCATCGACGAATACATCTCCTTCCAGGAGGATGTCATTGTCCGGAGGACAAAATACGACCTGCGGAAGGCCCAGGAGCGGGCTCACCTGCTGGAGGGACTGCTGATTGCCCAGGACAACATCGATGAGGTTGTTAAGATCATCCGCACCAGCTATGACAACGCCAGGGAAAACCTGATGTCCCGCTTTGGGCTGGACGATATCCAGGCTCAGGCTATCTGTGACATGCGGCTCATCGCCCTCCAGGGCCTGAACCGGGAAAAACTGGAAAATGAGTATAAAGAGCTGGAGGAACGCATCGCCTATTTCAACCGCATCCTGGCCGATGAGGGACTGGTACGTCAGATTTTGAGGGAAGAGCTTACTGCGATTGCCGGCAAATATGGCGATGACCGGATCACCGAGATTCAGGACGTGGAGGACGAGATCGATATTGAGGATCTCATTGTGGAGGAACAGTGCGTATTTACGCTGACACAGGCGGGCTATATCAAGCGCACCCCTGTCAGCGAGTACACGGCTCAGTCCAAAGGCGGTATGGGAAAAAAGGGTATCACCACCCGGGAAGAGGACTACGTGGTGGATGTGTTTACCGCCTCCACCCACGACTATATCCTGTTTTTTACCGACACGGGCAAGGTCTACCGGAAGAAGGGCTATCAGATTCCCGAGTCCGGCAAAACTGCCAAGGGCACCAATATTATCAATATTTTGCAGGTGGAGCAGGGCGAGCGGGTGCAGACCATGATCCACACCCGGTCTATTGAGGATGACGGGCGCTTCCTCTTTATGGTGACGCAGAACGGCACGGTGAAGCGCCTGCCCGCCAACACGCTGAAAAATCTTCGCAACAACGGAATCCGCGCCCTGCGGATGGACGAGGGAGACCGGCTGATCACCGTTCGGGAGACAGATGGGAATCAGAGGATCCTGATTGCCACGCACGATGGTATGGCGGTGTGCTTTGACGAGGCGGATGTGCGGCCCATGGGCCGGGATGCCATGGGCGTGCGGGGCATTCGCTTGCGCCAGGGAGACTATGTGGTTGCCGCGGCCCGTGCCAAGGAGAATTACGAGGTGCTTTCCATCACGGAGCGGGGATACGGAAAGCGCACCCCGGTAGAGGAGTACCGCATCACCAACCGGGGCGGTGTGGGCATCAAAAACTACATGGTCACGGAAAAGACAGGTCCTGTGGTGGGCATCAAAGTGGTGGACGGCAGCGAGGATCTGTTGCTGGTGACCCAGGCGGGTATTTTGATTCGCACGCATGTGGACACGATCCGCACCGCAGGGCGGGCTACCCAGGGCGTGATTGTCATGCGGTTTAAGGAAGAGGGAGACCGGGTAATCTCCATGGCTTTGACAGAACGGGAAGAAGTCGCAGAGGAAGCCCCTGAAGAGGAGGGTTGAGACCGCTGAAAACCGTCACAATCTACACCGACGGCGCCTGTTCCGGCAATCCCGGTCCGGGCGGCTGGGGCGCCATTTTAATCTACGGCGCCCACAAGCGGGAGCTCTCCGGCGGGGAGAGCTCCACCACCAATAACCGCATGGAGCTGACCGCGGTGATTCAGGCGCTGTCATTGCTGAAAGAGCCCTGCGTGGTGGACCTCTGGTCCGACTCCAAATACGTCATCGACGGGTTGGAAAAGGGATGGGCCAGAGGCTGGCAAAAGCGGGGCTGGGTGAAGTCCGATAAAAAGCCCGCCCTGAATCCGGATCTGTGGGGCCGTCTTTTGGAGCTGGAATCCGTCCACACCCTGCGGTATCACTGGGTCAAGGGCCATGCTGAAAACGAGTTTAACAACCGCTGTGACGAGATGGCTGTTGCAGAGAGCAGAAAGTATAAGTGACCGCCCTTGAAAAGAAAATAACATTTACAAATCGTTCACAGGATAAACACAATTCCGACATGTTTAAGGGGTATCTTAACATACAAGCAGAGGGCCTCCCAACCCGATGCGTTTTCTCCCTCCTAAACACACAACAAAAAGGACCGCCCAGGGCGGTCTTTTTTGTGTCTTTCTTGTAAATCTGCCCGGAAGGGTGTAAAATACCCCTATAGAAGAATCCAACGGGAGGTATTCATATGAAGGATGGTTTTATCTCCGTCGCCTGCGGCGCGCCGGAGCTGCGACTGGCCGACTGCGACTATAATGCGGAAAAAACCTTTGATCTGATGCGAAAGGCAGAGCAGGCAGGGGTAAAGGTGCTGGTTCTGCCGGAGCTGGGACTGACGGGCTATACCTGCGGAGACCTCTTCTATCAGGAAACGCTGCTCAAAGGTGCGGAGCAGGCCCTTGCCACCGTGCTGGAGGCAACGCGCAACCTGGAGGTGGTAACGGCGGTGGGCATGCCCCTGCGGGTCCACAACGAACTGTATAACTGCGCAGTCATTATACAAAAAGGAAAGATTCTTGGCGTGGTGCCCAAGACCCATCTGCCCAATTACGGCGAGTTTTACGAAAAGCGCTGGTTCGCTTCCGCACCGGCGGAGGCGGAAAGCATCCCCCTGTTGGGTCAGGAGTTTGTGATCTTCGGCGCGGGACAGGTGTTCCGCTGCGAAAATATCCCCGGTTTGACACTGGGCTTTGAAATTTGCGAGGATCTGTGGTCCCCGGCTCCCCCGTCTTTGCAGATGGCGCGGAACGGGGCCACCATCATCGGCAACCTCTCTGCCAGCAATGAGGTGCTCGGCAAAGCGGCCTATCGCCGCCAGCTGGTGACCACCCAGTCTGCAAAGCTGCTGTGCGGCTATGTATATGCCAGCGCCGGGGCGGGAGAATCCACCTCGGATATGGTGTTTGGAGCCCACCAGATGATTGCGGAAAACGGAGTGCTGCTGGCGGAGCGCCGGTTTGAGGGCGGCCTCCTGATCTCTGAAATCGATATCCAGCGGTTGGGGTTTGAGCGCCGCCGCACCCAGAGTCTGGGAGAGGGCGCAGGAAACGACGGCTGCGAGGAGACCTTCACTCTGACCCCCTCCCCCGCCAAGCTCACCCGGTATGTGGAGCCCATGCCCTTTGTCCCCGAGGGAAAGGAGGACCGGGACGCCCGGTGCCGGGAAATCCTGCTCATCGCCTCTCTGGGTTTAAAGCAGCGGCTGGAGCACACCGGGGCCAAAACCGCTGTGGTGGGTCTCTCCGGCGGGCTGGACTCCACCTTGGCCGTGCTGATCACGGGCCTTGCCATGAAGATGCTGGACCGGCCCATGACGGATATCATCGCCGTCACTATGCCCTGCTTCGGCACAACAGACCGCACCCGCAACAATGCGGTCATCCTTGCGGAAAAGCTGGGAACGGCCCTGAAAACCGTGGATATCTCCTGCAGCGTCCGCAGTCATTTTCGGGATATCGGGCAGGATATGGACAACCAGGACGTCACCTTTGAAAACGCCCAGGCCCGGGAGCGCACCCAGGTGCTGATGGATATTGCCAACCAGTCGGGGGGCCTTGTTATCGGCACCGGCGACCTAAGCGAGCTGGCTCTTGGCTGGTGCACCTATAATGGCGACCACATGAGCATGTACGCGGTCAACGCCTCCATCCCCAAAACGCTGGTGCGGCATCTGGTGGTCCACCTGGCCATGGATAACGCGGGGAAGGACGAGGCGCTGCACGATGTGCTGGAGGATATTCTGGACACCCCTGTCTCCCCGGAGCTGCTGCCCGCGGTACAGGGCCAAATCAGCCAGAGGACGGAGGATCTGGTGGGACCCTACGAGCTCCACGACTTTTTCCTGTACTACATGCTCCGCTGGGGATTCTCCCCATCAAAGATCTACCGCCTGGCACTGTATGCCCTGGAGAAGAAATTCCGCCGGGAGACGATTTTAAAATGGCTGAAGATTTTCTACCGCCGCTTTTTTTCCCAGCAGTTTAAGCGCAACTGCCTGCCGGACGGACCCAAGGTGGGTTCTGTGGCCCTCTCCCCCCGGGGGGACTGGAGAATGCCATCGGATGCGGTGTGGGCGCTGTGGAAATCGGAACTGGAGACGCTGGAATAGGGAAGGACAAAAAAGCGGAGCGGCTCAAAATGCCGCTCCGCTTTAACCGTGCTGCGCTGTTTTTTGCAAAAGCCTCCGGTGCATCAAATACATCATCAGCAGCAGCGCCGCCAGATAAAAGGGAAACAGCGCCACGCTGATATGGTTTGCCGCAAGGCCGAAGAGAAAGGGCATGGCGCAGGTGCCCACATAGGCGCTGGCCATCTGCACACCGATCACGGCCTGGGAGTTCTCCGCGCCGAAGTGGTCCGGTGTGGCGTGGATAAGACAGGGATAGACAGGTGCACATCCCAGACCCAGCAGCAGCAGTCCCGCCAGGGCGGCGGTATCTCCCAGGGGCAGCAGCAATATGGCAAGGCCCGCCGCCAGAATTGCACATCCCAGGCGGACCATATTCCCGTCGTTAAGGCGTAAAGTCAAAAATCCGCTGGCCCCCCGTCCTGCGGTGATGCCCATAAAGAACAGCCCCGCAAAGCCCGCCGCCGCTTCGGCGGAGAGCCCCAGGTGCAGCACCAGATAACTGCTGGCCCAGAGGCCCACAGTCTGCTCAATGGCACAGTAGCAAAAGAAGGTGACCATCACCTCTTTCGCGCCGGGAAGACGGAAGATCTCCCCCAGGGACAGCGCCCGCTCTCCCGGCGTCCCGGTCTCCCCGCCGTTTCCGCTCCCCTTTTTCCAAAGAGGGAGGCTCAGCAGCAGCGCGGCGGTGAGAACGGCCTGCAGCAGGGCGATCAGGAGGTAGCCCATGGGCCAGCCAAAGCCGCCGAAAAGGGCGTAGCCCATGATATAGGGCCCAATGGAGGCTCCGATCCCCCACATGCAGTGCAGCCAGCTCATATGGCGGCTGGCGTAGTGAAGGGCCACGTAGTTGTTCAGGGAGGCGTCCACGCTGCCGGCCCCCAGCCCGTAGGGCACAGCCCAGAGACACAGGGCCAGGAAAGAGCGGCTGAAAGAAAAGCCCAGCATGGCGGCGGCGGTAACGCCGGTGCTGATAGCCGTTACCCGCCCGGTGCCCAGACGACGGGTGAGCCGGTCGCTCTGGAGGCTGGAAAAAGTGGTACCCAGGGCGATGATCATAGAGATGATCCCCGCGTAGGACACCGGCACGCCAAGAGCACCATACATCGTCGGCCAGGCAGACCCCAGCAGCGCGTCCGGCAGACCCAGGCTGATGAAGGAGAGATAGATGACGGCTAAAAGAAGATGGACCATGGGAAATTGCTCCTGCTGTCAAAAATAATTTCAAAGCCCCAAAGGCTTGAGGCCGTTTGATTATAGCAGAGCTTTTGAAAAATGTATACGGTAAAAATCACAAAAGAGGGGCCTGCCATTCATCGAAAAACAGGTCCCTCTGTGGAAGTTGTATCAGGGATTTAACAGCTTTGAGAGGCTTTGCGCCATAGCAAGCCCGTGGGCGCGGGTGGGACCCTCCGTAAAGTCCGCATTCCGGGGCAGAAGGCCCCAACGCCAGGCGGCGGTCACCGCGTCCCGGTTTCCCGGTGTTACCGTCAGGGCGGCGGGCAGCGCCTGGGTGCGGACCGCCGCGGGAGAAGTTCCCTCCAGAGCCCGGACCATAAAAACAGCGGCCTCCTGCCAGGTGAGCTGCCGGGCGGCGGAAAACATACCATCCGCGCCGCCCTGGGCAATCCCGGACTCCTTGGCCCAGGTCAGGGCCGGAAGGTACCACTCGATGCCAAAGCTGTCTTTAAAAGGCGGCACGTCTGCGGTGACGGCGGGGCTGTTTGCCGCCTCATAGAGCTCGCCCACAAAGCGGCCTCTGGTCAGTGGGGCGTCGGGATAGGACTTTTGCGTTAACCGCTCCGGGTGGAGCAGCAGCCAGTCCACGGGGGTGTCCTTTCCCGCAAGCGTATCCGCTATGGTCTGGGGAATGGTCACGTCCGGCTCCAGAGCCTCCACACCCCGGCCCGCTCCCGCGTCCAGCAGGGTATTAAGGTCGATGTATTTGGAAGACAGCTGCCCTCGAATGCCGGAGTTTGGCAGGGAGAAGCCCCGCACCGCGCCGAAGTGGCACACACTGCCCCCGGCGCTCTCCCCCACCAGCACGCCGCCCATCTCCTGAATTTCCACAGCGTTGATGAGGGCGGAGGAAAAGGTGGCGGGCCCGATGAGACCCACCAGCTCCGTCCCGCCGTTCATGGCGGATCGCAGCACCTCAAACAGCGGCCAGATCACACCGTCGGATCCGCCGCCGTTATAGCGCAGATCCAGCAGAATACGCCGGTAGCTCCCGGCGTGCAGCAACGCTTCCACCCTGGCGGCAAATTCCGCCATAGACAGGTCCTCCGCCTCGCTGCAGGTGTTGTACTGGATGTAAAAAGTGGAGTCTGTCAGGGGTTCGGCAAAGTAATAGGCGTCTCTTTGGGCGGTGGAGGGCTCCTGGGGGATCCTGTCCGAGAGGTAGGCGAGCTTCATGCTCCGCAAGGCCGCATAGTCCACCGGCGCAAGGGTCAGCGGCCCCCCGCTGTCTAAGGACAGCACAATGGGATCTCCTGCCTTTGCAAGTCCCAGATACACATACATGTCCGCAAGCTGGCAGTATTGACGATACCGCCGTGCCGCAATAACAGCGTTATCGGCGCTGAAAAGCGGGGTGAAGGTCTCCAGGATCTCCCCCATGGAATGGCCGTTAACGGCGGTCACTTTTCGGCCAAGAGCAGTCTTCCGCTCCGCCGGAACTGTGGCGATATACCACGCGCCGTCCCGCAGCGTCATGGAGAGGGGGTAGTAGGTTAAATGCTCCGCCAGGTTCCCGATGCCATTGATGGAGGTGTGAGAGTCCCCCACCAGAGCCGTGAGCCGCATGAGATCCAGCAGAAAAGCCGCGTCGTCCGCCGTCTCCAACCGGGACTCGATATCCTTTTTCAAGGCCTGAAATTCCGCTTCCGGTGTGTTGGCGAATGCGTTGGGGTGATTTTCCACCAGCACGGTCTGATAGAGAAACTCCAGATCCTCCAGCCGCTGGGCAGTTCGGTCTTTTTCCGCCGGTTCCGCCGCCAGAGCGGCGGTGCAGAGCATCAGCGCCGTAAGGCACAGGGCCGTTCCCCTGCGGCAGAGGGTTTTCATGGATAGCATCGTGATCTCTCCCTTCTCTATTGTATTAAAAACCTAATACAACAATACAATAGCACGGTTGACAATGATTGTCAAGCTGTTTTTATTACGGCGCCGCGAGAAAATTTTCTTCAAATATTTTAAAAAAAGGAGCGCGTTTTAAAAACGCACTCCTTCAAAATCACTGTGTTCCATACCGCCGCCGCAGTTGTTCCACCGTGACGGCATAGCCCCGCTCCGCCCACTTATCTGCGGGCGCGTTTTCCGGCAGAGCTTTGCCCCGCTGCCGGCAGATGGCGGCGGCAACGGCCTTCAGCATGTCGGGGTTTTTCACCAGCAGCGGGCCGGTGAGCTGAGAGGCAAACACATTGTTCCAGTGAAAGCCCTCCGGAAGACGGGTCCCGTCGTTGCCGCAGCCAAACTCCACCCGGGACAGCAGCGGCGTATCCACCCCGCGGGTGACGCTGCACTTATTGATAAAGCCCACCACCGGCCCGGTATAGAGGTCGGTGTAGCCGTATACGTCCTCCACGGTGCGGAGCTTGCTGTAAACGGTGGAGAAGTCCGCCAGGCCGATGCCCTGCCATACGGCGCCGTCCGCCTCGGTGACGGTCTGCCCCAGGAGGTCCATGGCCGTTCCGGCAAAGAGCATCACAGAGCCGTTGGACGCCGCGGCCTTCAGTTCCGGCCCAAAGTGGGCAAAGTCCCCCATGGCGGCCCGGGCAGCCCGCTCGGTTCCCGCCCCCATAAAGAAGAAGTCTGCCCCGGAGAGGCGTGCCGCCTCCCCCGGTCTCACGGTCTCCACCGATACGGTGTTTCCCAGTCCCTCCAGATACCGCCGCAGGACCGCCACATTGGCATAACTGCCGTAAAGGCTCATCAGGTCCGGGTAAAAGTGGATGATGCGAACGTCCATACGCCTATCCCTCCTTTTCCACGTGAACGCCGGAGAGCAGTTTGTCCCGGTCGGAGAAGCAGGTCACCACATACAGGTCCTCCTCCCCCGTCTCAGTCAGAGTCCCCATGGCCTCCCTGATATCGGCAATTGCCTCCCAGCAGGTCACTTCGGTGAAGGAAAACCGCTGGGCCAGGTCGTTGCAGTATCGCCCGGAGAGGATTACCCGCTTTACATGGGGAACATTCAGCTGGCCGAAGTCGATGTCCCACAGCCAGCTGGTTTCGCTGGTAAAATACTTCCGGCTCACCGCGTCCACGATCACCAACACGGAACAGTCCTTGCCGGAGGCGGCAATATAGCGGAGATTTGTGTCGTAGGCAATGGAGTTTTCGTGCTTGCTGGTGAGGAGCGTGCCGTGATGGGCTCCCAGGGTGAAGGTCTGCATCCGCCCGTTTTTCAGCACGTAATTGCTGATGACCGGCGCGGCGGTCTCCGCCGGGACGCCGGTTTCCCGGGCGGCGGCGTAGGCCGCCAGGATGTTATAAACATTGTAGATGCTGCGAAAGGCCAGCTCTACGGTCAAAGAGCCGTCGATTGTCAAAAGACCCCGCTCCAGATCCACCGCCGTGGCGGTGTAGTCCGCGGCGGGCTTGCGGTGGCCGCAGCCGGTGCAGCGGTATGCGCCGATGTGGTTATAGTGGACATAGTCATACTCCATGGGGGCGTGGCAGAGGGGGCAGTAGGCCCCGTCGTGATACATGCCCGTGGGGACCGCCACCGACACGGCACACCGGTCCAGGCCAAACCACCTGACCTTTTCATGCCCCCGGGCAAAGCAGCCGGAGAGGGGATCGTCGGCGTTCAGGATGAGCTCCGTCTCCGGGTGGATGGCGGGCAGGATGGCGTCGTAGACCCACTCGGGGTGGCCGTTTCTGGTCAGCTGATCCCGGTAGAGATTGGTGACCACGAGCTGCGTGGGATGAAAATAGTGAAAGCTCCTGGCGGCGTAACGCTCGTCGGATTCAATCAGGAGCACGTCGGCCCGCACCCTGCCGTGAAAGTCCGCATGGGTCAGCACCAGCGTGGTCACGCCCTCGATCTGGTTGGAGCCCTCCTCGTTGTAGATAACGCTTTTGCCGCCGGAGCGCAGGATCGCGGCGATCATCTCCACGGTGGAGGTCTTTCCATTGGAGCCGGTAACGGCGATGATGTGAGAGGGCAGCCGCACCCTGGCGAGAATGTCCGGGCAGAGCTTCAGGGCGGCTTTGCCGGGCATGGAGCTGCCCTTGCCGATGCGCTTTCCCACAGCCCGGCCCAGCTTACAGACCAAAATGGCGAGAAATTTTCTCACGGTGTCTCCCCTCCCCCTTCCGGCTCCTCCCGGAAGTCCGCCACCGCCCGTACGGGCGCGCCGTCGGCGGAGATGAATTTCAGCGGCAGGGCCCACAGGGTAAAGCGCTTTCGCTCCACTGTCTTTTTCAGCCGCAGGCTTTCCAGAATCACCAGTCCCCCGGAGAGAAGCACTCTGTGGGCGGGATAGGAGACATTCTCCAGCCGGTCCACGCTGAAAGCGTCGGTGCCCACGCCCTTGAGCCCGCAGGACACCAGGTATTTCGCCGCCTCCGCGTCGGGAACGGGAAAGGCGTCTTCAAAATAGTCCTGAGAGCCCCAACGGGTTTCCCAGCCGGTGTAAAACAGCACAAAGTCCGCGGAGCGGAGCTCACCGTTCCGGGCCCGGAGGAAGTCTGCAGTGATGGTCTCGCCGGGGGCAAAGGCGGAAACATCCACTACCACGGCCCGGCCGCAGAACTGGGAAAGGGGCAGGGTATCCAGGCTCTGCCCGTCCTGCAGAAGATGGAAGGGGGCATCCATGTGGGTGCCAATGTGGGAGACCATGGAGAGCAGGGTCTCCCGGTAGCCTGTGCGGGTCAGCGTTCCGGAGGGGGAAAACACCGGCGCCGGGGAACCGGGGTATACCGGCATGTCCGGCGTGATGGTATGGGTCAGATCGATCAACATAAGGAAGTGCCTCCTGAATAGGATGCCCAGAAATCAGGGCAGTGATTCCGCCCCAGGCGGAGGTACGCCGCTATCTCTCAAGATAGATCATCAGCGCCGCAATGTCGGCGGGAGAGACGCCGGAGATTCGCGCCGCCTGTCCCAGGTTCAAAGGCCGCACGGCGTTCAGTTTTTCCCTGGCCTCCAGCCGCAGGCCCTGGATGGCGCTGTAGTCCAGACCGCCGGGCAGCTCGTGGGACTCCATTTTTTGAAAGTCCTCCACCTGCTTTTGCTGGCGCCGGATATAGCCCTCGTATTTCACGCTGATCTCCACCTGTTCCCCAACGTCCGCCGGCAGCGCGGGCCGGCCGGGGTCAAAGGGGGCGAACTCGTCGTAGTGCAGCTGGGGCCGCCGCAGCAGTCCGCCGCGTCCGAGGTGCCCTTTTCCGCAAGAAACGCGGACAGCGCCGGTGACGGCGGCACGCCGGTGTGGGTCAGGCGGCGGATCTCCCGCTCCACCGCCTCGTACTTCTCCTCCACCTGGCGCAGCCGCTCCGGCGGAACCAGGCCCAGCTCGCAGCCCCGCCGTGTTAAGCGCCGGTCGGCGTTGTCCTGCCGCAGCAGCAGCCGGTATTCGCTGCGGGAGGTCATGATGCGGTAGGGCTCGTCGGTGCCCTTGGTCACAAGGTCGTCGATCAGGGTGCCGATGTAGGACTCCGCCCGGGAGAGGATAAAGGGGGACTGGCCCCGGAGCTTCCGCGCGGCATTTACGCCGGCAGCAAACCCCTGCACCGCCGCCTCCTCATAGCCGGAAGAGCCGTTAAACTGCCCCGCGCCGTAGAGCCCCGGAAGAGATTTCACCTCCAGCGTGGGGGCCAGGGCCAGGGGATCTACACAGTCGTACTCAATGGCGTATGCCGGCCGGGTCATCACGGCGCGGTGCAGCCCCGGAACGCTGCGGAGCATTTGAAGCTGCACCTCCTCCGGCATGGAGGAGGAGAAGCCCTGAATGTACAGTTCCTCCGTGTCCAGCCCCATGGGCTCCACAAACAGCTGGTGACGGAGCTTGTCGGGAAAGCGGACGATCTTGGTCTCAAAGGAGGGGCAGTACCGGGGTCCCACTCCCTCGATCAGGCCGGAATACATGGGGGCCCGGTCCAGATTCTCCTGTACCACCCGCTTTGTCTCCTCCGTGGTCCAGGTGAGGTAGCACACCGCCCGGTTTTCCGGCGGCGTCCGGGTGGAGTAGGAGAAGGGAATGGGCAGCCGGTCCCCCAGCTGGAGCTCCATCTCGTCAAAGTCCACGGTGGCCGCGTGGACCCGGGGCGGCGTGCCGGTTTTAAACCGCCGCAGGGGCAGACCCAGACGGTGCAGGCGCCCGGTCAGCCGGGTGGCGGCGTGCATGCCGTCGGGCCCGGAGTCCTCCACCCACTCCCCCACTATGGTGCGGCCGGAGAGATACGTCCCCGTGGCGAGGATGACGGCCCGGGCGGAGAACACCGCGCCGGTGGCCAGCACCACGGCGGACACCGCGCCGTTTTCCATGCGGATGTCCACCACCTCGCCCTGGCGGACGGTGAGGTGAGGCTGCCGCTCCAGGGCACGCTTCATATACGCCTGGTACTTCCGCCGGTCCGCCTGGGCCCGCAGGCTCCACACGGCGGGCCCCTTGCCCCGGTTCAGCAGGCGATACTGGATACAGCACGCGTCGGCGGCCTTTGCCATCTCGCCCCCCAGGGCGTCCAGCTCCCGCACCAGGTGGCCCTTGCCGGTGCCGCCGATAGCGGGGTTGCAGGGCATGTTGCCCACCGCGTCCAGATTGATGGTAAATATGGCGGTCTCCATCCCCAGCCGGGCGGCGGCCAGGGCGGCCTCAATGCCGGCATGGCCCGCGCCGATAACGGCGATATCAAATTGTCCGGCGGGAAACTCTCTCATTGTCAGCGGTTAACCTCCCGGTTTTCCGTGCGGCCCATAAGCCGGTCCACAGAGACATTGTAAAAATCCGCCTGTGACAAGTACTGCCACCTGCGAAGTCTTTCTGCAAAATCCATAAACATCCCCTTGACACACGAAAAACTTATCTAAAGGGGAGATAACGCCATGAACGATATCCCGGAAGCGGTTGAACAGCTCTATTACCGCTGGGGTACGGTTCCGGACCCGTGCCCGTTCAGGACTTTTTAAGGTGAGTGCCTCCGCAGCGTCACCACAGCCACCTCCGGGCGGTTAAAGAGGCGGAACGTGGACCCGGAGTTTCCCAGTCCCCGGGTGACAAACAGGGCGGAGCCGTGTTCTTTATAAAGCCCCGCCGTGTAGGAGGGAAAAAGGGTTCGCTCTGTGGAGAGCAGCCCGTCGGTAAAGGGCGGGCGGATAATGCCGCCGTGGCCGTGGCCCGAGAGCACCAGATCCGCTCCCAGCAGGCTGTACTGCTCCGCAAAGCGGTCGTTCCGGTGGGCCAGCAGCAGCCAGAAGGGGTCGCCGTGGGCGGCGTACAGCTCCGCCGCCACCGTCTCAGGGGTTTTCTGGTCGGCGTAGCCGTTGGGGTCGTCGATACCCGCCAGCACCACCGTGTCGCCGTTTTGCTCCAGGGTGAGAAACTCGTTGGAGAGCACCGTGGCCCCGTGGGATTCCAGCCGCTCCTTTAGCTGCGGAACATCTCCCACGGCCCACTCGTGGTTGCCGGTGACATAGTACAGCGGGGCGATGGCCGAAAGACCTGCCGCCACCTCCTCCGCGTAGCCGGGGCTGGAGCCCCGGTGCTGGTCTTCCAGGTCTCCCAGATAAAAAATATAGTCCGGCTGCGCCTCCGCCACGGCGGCAAAGAGCGCCCGATTTTCCCGGCCGAATCTGGCGCCGTGGAGGTCGCTGAGCACGGCGATCCGGCAGCCGTCAAAGCCCCCGGGAAGACCGGTAAAGACCGGCTCAAAGCAGGTGGTCTGCAGTGCGGTGTTGCTCCAGCGGACGAATAGCGCGGTGAAAAGCGCCAGGGCCAGCAGGGCCAAAACCGCCCGCGGCAGGCGGCGCCTTTTGGGACGGTCTGCCATAGCGCCACGCGCCTCCTCCGATACATTGGTATTGATTTTTGCATTATATCATAAAAGGCACTTTCATTGCGAGAGAAAAAATACACAAAGAAACGACAGCCCGCCGGTGAAAATCGCACTTTCCGGGCAGGTTCGACGGGTCTATTCTAAAAAACAGAGGGTGCACACAAGATAAAAGGTTGCCCTTTGTTTATTCTACCATAAATTGTGGTTGCAGTTTCAAAAAATTCATGTTATAATGAACACAACACAAAGGCAGAAAGGAGGCGTTTGTTATGAAAGATATCTTTTGTCCGATATATGGCGACGTGGACGACCTGATTTTCGTAGATGAGACCTGGTCCGAAAGTGAGCGGTAAAAACCGTATGCACCACGCCGGAAAGGGCGTGGGTTTTTTGTTTTTACTCGCAATCGTAACTACTGACCGGGGCCCTCGGCCCGTTTACGATAGACGTTTCAAGCCATACAAGAAAGGACCTCGGCCCGAAAGAGGCCGAGGTCCTTTCTTGTAAACGAAAACCGCCCGCGATGCCGGTGATTCCAGTTGTGTTTGCCAACACACCACACGGATAAAAGAAATGCTTGCACTTTTCCACAGGCTGTGGTATATTGTATATGTTAGTAGTATGTAAGATGGGAGTGGACTTCAGGTCCGCTCTTTTTGTTGGATTTTTTCACTGGCCAAATTTTGTGAAAATCCCGAAATTTTGCGAGAAACCGAGGGAATTCCCCATGAAAAAAATAACAGAACTCACTGCCGAGCTGGCGGCCCCCGCCATTGCGGAGCAGAGCTGCACCCTTTGGGATGTGGAATATGTCAAGGAGGCCGGAACCTGGTATCTGCGGGTGCTGCTGGACAAGGAGGGCGGCGTGGATATTCTGGACTGCGAGGCCATATCCCGGAAGCTCTCAGAGCTTTTGGACGAGGCGGACCCCATTGAGGGCAGCTACACCCTGGAGGTGGGCTCCGCCGGGGCCGAGCGGGCGCTGAAGCGCCCCGGCGACTTTGCCCGGTTTCTGGGCAGCCCCGTGCTGGTAAAGCTCTATCGCGCAAGGGATGGACGGAAGGAGTTTGCCGGCGTGCTGGAGAGTTACGACGCATGCAGCGGCAGCGCCACCGTCACAGTGGATGGAAAGGCCCAGGTCTTTTCCAGACAGGAGACAGCCCTGATCCGCCTGCGGGTGGAATTTTAAGCGTTTGACCGTATGAAAGCGCCATATATCGCTACAACAATATACATTCAGTAAAAGGAGAATCGGGCCATGAGAGGCAAAAAGCAAAAGGAACCCGCCGGAATGAATCCCGCGGAGATCTTTGCCGCGCTGGAGCTGCTGGAAAAGGAGCGGAGTATCCCCCGCACCTTTATGATGGATAAGATCATTCAGGCGATCACCACCGCCTATAAACGGGACCATGAGGGCGTGGAAAATGTGATTGTGGACGTGGACGAGGAGCACCGGGACCTCAAGATGTTCGTCCAGAAAAACGTGGTGGACGAGGAGGACTATGTGGACCCCGCCAACGAGCTGACGCTGGAGGAGGCCAAAGCCATCTCCGCCCGGTACGAGATCGGCGACATTGTGAACATCCCCGTGGATAAGATGGAGTTTGGCCGCATCGCCGCGGGAAACGGCAAGCAGGTCATCATCCAGGGCCTGCGGGAGGCCGAGCGGGGCATGGTGTATGAGGAGTTTAACTCCAAGCAGCACGAGATATTGACCGGCGTGGTCACCCGGGTGGACCCCCGCAACGGCAACGTGTCGCTCCGCATCGGCACCGGCACGGAGTCCACCGAGGCGCTGCTGATGAGCGGCGAACAGGTCCCCGGCGAGCTGCTGGCGGAGGGGATGCACGTGAAGGTGTATGTGGTGGATGTCCGCCGTTCTACCCGCGGGCCCCAGGTGCTGATCTCCCGCACCCATCCGGGCCTTGTCAAGCGCCTTTTCGAGCTGGAGGTCCCGGAGATCTACGACGGCACCGTGGAGGTAAAATCCATTGCCCGGGAGGCCGGCAGCCGCACCAAGATGGCCGTGTGGTCCAACGAGGAGAACGTGGACCCCATCGGCGCCTGCGTTGGCCCCAAGGGCCAGCGGGTGGCCGGCATTGTCGACGAGCTGCGGGGCGAGAAGATCGACATCATCAAGTGGAGCGAGGACCCGGCGGAGTTCATCGCCGCCGCCCTGGCCCCCGCCGAGGTGGTGGACGTGTGGATGGCGGACGAGGGCAAGGCCTGCCGCTGTGTGGTGCCGGACGATCAGCTGTCCCTGGCCATCGGCAAGGAGGGCCAGAACGCCCGTCTGGCA
>CATNDT010000001.1:12877-68685 GCA_950097035.1 uncultured Oscillibacter sp. | reverse complement strand
GGTCCCCGAAATTCTTGACCCAGCCGCGGTCCACAAAGGTCTCCAGCGTCTGCTCTGCTAGTCCCTCGATCTCCATCCGGGTCTTGCTGCAGAAGTGGACAAATTTGCGTACCAGCTTGGCCGGGCAGGCGGGGTTCTCGCAATAAAGCTGTCTTGTGCCGCCGGTACTCTTGTGGATCATCAATGACTCCCCGCAACAGGGGCAGACAAAGGGGATGGGACAGCCGCCGCTCTTGGTGTGGTTCTCCGCGATCTGGGGGATGATCATGTTGGCCTTGTAAACGGAGATTTTATCTCCCGGCCCCAGCGCCAACGCCTTGAAAATATCAAGATTGTGCAGATAGGCGTGGTTCACGGTAGTGCCGTCAATCTCTACGTCGTCAAACACCCCGGTAAGGCTGACCATACCAGTCCTGGTGGTGGCTACCTCCAGAGAGCGGAACACCGTTTCATAGAGCGTATCCTTCCACTTGAGGGCCATGAGCCGGTTTTCATGGTGGCCGGTAGCGCCCAAAGAACGGCCATAATCCAGATCGTCATACTCGAAGATCAAGCCGTCCACAGGATAGGCATATTCCTCTGGGCGATACCAGGCTACAGCCTGTTCCAAAGCCTCCAGCGGCGCATTGGCAGCCAGAATGGAATAGCCAACAGTGGTAAAGCCCATCTGGGCCATGAAGCGCAGCTGCTCCCATTTGGTGGCGCCCCCCAGCGTATCGCTGATGAGGTCGAAGGCCAGAAACTCCAACCGGCGCTTGCGGCTCTCGTTGGCATCCAGCTTCCGGATGCTGCCCGCCGCCAGGTTCCTGGGGTGGGAGTAGGGATCCTCCAACGTTTCATTGAGTGCCCGGAAATTCTGCCAGCTGACAACGCCCTCACCGCGCACCTCCAAGGGGTCAGTGCAAGGGATCGTCAGAGGCACATTCCCCATGACCCGCACGGTATGGGTAACATCTTCGCCCTTCAGACCGTCACCGCGGGTGATGGCCTGCACCAGCTTGCCTTCCTTATAGCGCAGCACCAGGGTAAGCCCATCCAGCTTCCAGCTGAGGATGACTTTCCGTCCACCGATGAACTTGAAGACCTCATTGATGGCTTTGGTTTTGCCGGCTGAAAGCATGGGCTTGGTGTGCGTCACCGTGGCCAGGCTATCCAGCACCTCGCCAGGCACCCGCTGAGTGGGCGAGGTTGCGAGAACGATGCCGCTCTCTTTCTCCAACCGGATCAGTTCGTCGTAGAGCCGGTCATACTCATAGTCGCTCATAATGGGATCATCCCTGCCATAATAGGCTTCATCCGCCTCCAGCAGCCGGGCGATCAGGGTTTTCATTTGTTCGGTCATATTGTGCTCCTCCTTCAGAAAATGTGTGTGTGGGCCTCGGCTACCGCTTTCAACTGCTGTTGGCTGTGGAGCAGTTCTTCCTCCGGCGCATCCCGCAGGTTGTCAAAGTCGATCAGGTCGACGCTGATGGGCGGCAGGTCCGGGCTGGCATATACGTTCTGAACCACGCCGCCGCTGCATTCGATGGTCACGGTCGCCGGTGAAAGTACAATACGTTCTTCATAGTCCACACAGCGGTGTTCCTGGATCGTGACGGATGTCCCTTTGACACAGGCGCCATCTTTCCAGTAAATGCAGTCTGGTGTATCACATTCCAGATGCTGTGGAATGTCCATGTTGTTCACCTCCTCGTTCGTGAAATAAAAAAGGGACGCCTTCCAGCGTCCCAAACTTTGCCCCGAAGGGCCATATATAATAAAAAAGCGCCTAAAGGCCATAGGCCTTCAGACGCTTTGATACACGGTTACTTTGACTACAGATGTAATCTACTGATACTTTATAGCAGTATTATACCTGCTCCCGTCGGCATTTGCAAGGGTGTTTTGAGAAATGTGATCCCATCCTGTTTCTTTCTACAAGTAGGCAGAGGACGGCAGTTGTAACCGCCCATTCGTTTCCCGAAGGGAGTTCAGCCGCTCCAGCTCGTCAATGGAGCCCTTGACCGTTTCAAATGCCAGAGAAAGCTGGATGAACCGCATCAGAAAATGGAACACCTGCGTAAAGAGTGAGAACTGCTGCTCCTTGGTCAGCGCCAGAACAGCTTTACGCCGCTTTTGCCTTTCCCGATCAATATCGTCAGGATCATAGACGCCCTCGTTTTCCAATAAAACACTCATGTCCGTTTCATTCAGCAGTGAGACCGCCATGTCAAACCATGCCGCGCCGCGTGCATTTTCCATGCCAGTGTTCTCCAACTTTCGCTTCGGTAGGCTCCAAGTGTACTCCAGATCACGAATCAGCCGCTCAAACTCATTGTAGAATTCGGCAGACAGGCCTGCCATTTCATTGAATAGGTCAGCATAGTCGTCATAATACTCGTTTTTCACACCGTCCCACGGATATGACTCGATTTCAGAAAGCCGGTCTAAGACTGACCAATAATCCAAGCGCATTTCCAGTATAGGCCAAAAATCCATGCTCAATCACCCCCTTTGCGGCGGCATTCGGAATTTCCCGAAGTTCAGCTCATGGATGATGCGCAGGATCTCTGCATCATTGTCCCAGTTGGCGCTCAGGACTTCACGTTCCGGGCCAGAACCCACAAAAACGGCCACTATGGACTTTGTTTTGCTCACTCATTTAGCTGTACCTCCCGTTTCTTTCGTATTGCCTGCATTGATGTCGTCAGTATCCAAGGCGAACTTCTTGCCCCACTCATAGGGGCAGCCCGGCCATGTACCGATTTCGCACTGCAGGCAGTTGGTCTGCGCACAATGTTCCTCCAAGCAGCTGCGGCAGATGGGCCCGCCCACATAGTCACTGGTAGCTATGAAGTAGCTCCGAGGTGTGTGCTGGATCTCCATGATCAGCTTGCAGCCGCACCGTTCACAGCTTTGCTCCGCCCATTGGACTGGCTCGGCCTTGTCATACTCAATAGGCTCGCCGCAGATGGGACAGAAACGCCAAGCGGGTGCAGGTTCCTTGCCGCCGGCTCGATGGGGGTTTGGCAGGCCGGCGCCGCATTTCCCGCACCAGAACCGTTCCATAATGTTGGGGCCTTGCTGCGTGATCTTTGGGATCATGTTCCCGCCACCCCCTTGTCTCGCGCCACCTGGCCGCACCGTGCAGGGCCATTCAAACAGGGGTTTTTACAGCCGCCGCTTTTCTTATAGCCGCAGTCTGCACAGCAGAAGTTGCCGTGCCGCCGGTCGCAGTTGAAGATCCTGCAGCGTCGCGGCCTTGGCTTAATCACATCCTTCACCGCCTTTCCCATCCCCCTTCCACGGGTGGTCGGACAGGTCCTTGAACCCGGACTCCAGCAAAATCTGTGTCACATCATCGGGAGACAGGTCCTGATCATGCCGCGCAGCCAGCATCTGCATGACCTTTGCACAGCTTGGCGCAAGCAGCATTGGCCACGCCTCATCAAAGCACTCCAGCCGCGGGGAGACCGTTTTACCCAAGTTGTGCCAGCGAATGGCCATCTCGGTAACGCAGCCGCCGTCTGCACACTGGAGCGCAAGCATGATCTCGTCTTCGCACCCCAGCGGTACTTTGCTGGCATAGTCCTGCCGCGAGAAGCAGATAAAGCTCCAAAATACTTTCTCCTGCTCCATGTCGGGAAAAAAGGGTTTCAGATAGTCGTAGTCGTTCTTTTGCATAGATCCAACACTCCTTAATATATTTTCCTGCGTCCTTGCAGGTGGGGCTTGATATGGAAAAAGCGCACAGGCAGTTGATGTTACTGCTTGTGCGCTTCCTTTGAGGCCGGAAATTGTTATCGTTTATATGCTGCGAAAATCATTTGGTTGGGGCTGGTATGCTTTCCGAGGATACCGTACTCACCATCCTTGTAGTGCGTTGGTTCCCTAAACCCAAACTTGCGGGCCGTTGCCTCACACCCGAACACTTTCTCGATTTTCACCTTGCAAAACCGCGGTGTATCAATATAGTCTCCTTTTTTCATTTTCTGTTCCTTTCAACTGTTTAGATCTGGGGCAGACTTATCCCTGGCTTTGGGGCGAGAAGCTGGCAGCTCTTGCATCAGCCAGTCAAGACATATCCCTTGTGACAAAATCCAGTTGTATCTGAAAGATAATCTGAGATTTCATCTTCATCTTCCATTCCGTCTGGAATCTCAATTTCTGCCGGCAGCAACGCTACGTCGCCGTCGCAATCGACATCCCATTGAATCCGAATTGCTTTCGTGCCGGTCACCTCCAAAAAGAAAATCACCGGGGCGCTCAAGCATCGATCCTTGACACGCTTTTGCCATCCTCATTCTCGCTCTTCCGAAGATACTTGAGGCTGGCATTCATCGTCTTGCCTGTCCTATGCAAATACTTGAACATACCGTTCCCAGTATCATCAATGATCACGTCAAGGAACTTGATCTCTGCCACGCCCCGCACGTCATCCAGCACCCTTACGATCTCAACAATTGCAATGGATTTGTTTTTGCTGCCAAAAGAATAGATACACACATCCCCTTGTTTAAGTAAATCGGTCATTATCACTCCTCCTCATGTGTTGATTTATATATAACGGTGAGCCAGCAGGCTCCCCGATAAAAAAGGTTGGGGGAACCTTTCGGCTCCAATCTATATAAAAACGCATGGGCGATCATGCTCATGCGTTTGTGACCAGACGGCCATAAATGAAAAAAGCGCCCAAAGGCACAATGGGCCTCTGGACGCTGTGTGACACGGATACTTGGACTGCATTGGCAATCTCGGATACTGTATGTAACTATTATATTCGTTTCTGGCCAAAATTTCAAGAGGAATCTGGCCGGTGCTTCGCCCTGCCCGCAAATGTATGTATCTGTTCTGAACCGTTCTATATCCGAAAAAGACGCATTACAGATCTCGTTCTGTAATGCGCCTTCTCTTTTTCTTACATAGATGTGTTGCTTTTACCCCTGTAGGCTGTTTTCCCCGCCCTCCAGGGCCATAAAGCGGTCAAAGTCGCTCTCATACAGACGGTCCTGGACAATCCGGTACTTCTCAAACTCTGTCTCCGCATGAGCTTTGGCAATTTCGGCCGTGATGCTGCCGGCATCCGTGAGGATGGCCCGGTCATCCGCCGAAAGGAAAATGTCCAGCCGCTTCGCCCAATCCTCCATCGTCATAGGGATGTGCCGCTGAGCCCGGTCTTCCGCCAGATCAAGATAGGCGGACACGATCCGCTCCAGGGACTGCAGCTCGCTCTCAGTCAGATAGTTCTTGGCAATACTGACATCACTTTTCATGATCTTTCCATCCGGCGCCGCTTTCCAGGAAGTCAGGCCCATATGGGGCTTATCGGCATCAGCGCGGCGGTAGATAACTTCGGCCGCTGTGTTGCCATGGACGGCAAAGTGCATTTTATTTTGCACCTTCGCAAAAAACTCCTTTGTGGTTTTGGCCGTCCGATCATAGTCCAGCGCCGTCGCGTAAATATCGGTGATTTTTTGATAGAACCTGCGCTCAGAGAGGCGAATCTCCCTAATCTTCTCCAGCTGCTCTTCAAAATACTTCTCCGTCAAAACGCTGCCGCCGTTCTTCAGCCGCTCTTCATCCATGACCCAGCCTTTGATGGTGTAGTCCTTGACGATAGCGTTGGCCCACTTGCGGAACTGGACGGCCCGATCATTGTTGGCCTTGAACCCCACGGCAATGATCATCTGGAGATTGTAGTGCGCCACATCACGGCTTACCTGACGGCCACCCTCAGTTTGAACTATTAAGTAATTCTTAATAGTTGCCTCGGCCTCAAGCTCGCTGTCATCATAGATTCGCTTAATATGCTGATTCACAGCCGGAACCGATATCCCATATAGCTGCGCCATCATTTTCTGAGTCAGCCAAATATTTTCATCCTCATAGCGCATCTCGATACTCTCCTGGTTGTCGCCAGTGGAGGCCACAAAGGTCAAGTATTCCGCTGCGCTGGAACGAATGGTGATTTTGTTCTTCTCTTTCATGGACTGCCTCCTTCCATGCTTTGTTTTTCCATTATAGCATATAGGCTGCCTATTTTCTACACCAGGTACTCTTACAGCCGGTTTGCTTTTTCTTTCATCCGCTCTCGGGTGGGGTTAGTATAGAGCAGCGTGGTGTGGACATTGGAGTGGCCCGCCTGGTTGGCCACCTCGTCAATACTGTAGCCTCCTACCGCGATAGCTTCAGAGCAAAAGAAGTGGCGGAGAGAATGGGGCTTGATCGTGTTGGAGTACTTATTGAAGATCCGATTGACCTGTCCACGGGTCAGCTGATCCCCCATCCGGCTGATGAAAAGATAGGGGCTGCCGGTATCTGGCCGTTCCTTCAGATACTCCCGTACCGCGTTGACCACCTTGTCCCCGATGAAAACGACGCGGGATTTTCCATTCTTGCCATGCCGGACGGTGATCTCCTTGGCAGTCAGCGACACATCCTCCGGATAGAGGTCCAGGCACTCGCTGATCCGCAGCCCGGCGTAGGTCAGTATGGTGGCAATGGCGTAGTCCCGTGTGCCGCTGCCCACCAGGAGCCGCTGCCGGAACGCCTCCACCTGGTCCCGGCTTATGGTGCTGGGATTGGCATAAGCGATCTGCACCTTCAGGTGATCCCGCTCACTGACGACGGTATCGGTCTGCACACCGGCCTCGTTCAGATATAAATTAAAACTCTTAAGCGCAGACAGCTTGGCGTTAATCGACCGGTTGGCCAGTTTTTTGACCGTCCGCAGGTATGAGATATAGTCCAGCACATTGATCCGGTAGAGCTGCTCCATCGGCTCCCCGAAGGTGGCCTCATACCACTTCATATAATCCCCCACCGCCTGACGGTAGGATGATAACGTATTCTCTGCTTTCCCCTGATCCACAAGAAAAGCGCAAAACTGCTCCAGCATAGTAACGCCCTCCATATTCTTATAAATTATGTTGCGTTGGAAATCCGGCGGGCACAGATAAATTATGTTGCGTCCACCACTATAACTACACGGATCTCGCGGGCGTTTTGCAACATAATTTACCTTATGATGCGTTGAAAAACGAGGGGACGGCCGGCATGGAAAGGGGGACATGCCGGCCGCCCTTGCTCAGGCGATCTTAAAGTTGAGGACGCGGACGATCAACTTGGTTTCCAACCTCCGTTTCAACTCAGGGTCAAGATACTGACACGGACAGCCATGCTCGTCATAAAGGGTGCGCGTGGCCAGTTTGGCTATGTAGCCCTCGAAATGTGCCAGGACTGAGTTGATGGCAGTGATGTCCCCACGGGTGGCTGCCTCGATGGTCTCAAAGGGCAGCAGTTGATCTTCACCTCTGGGTTTCGGTCTCATAGACTCACTCCTTCAGTAACTGTTTCATTTGGTCGAGGAATCGCTGGCGGCGGCGCTGGATGGTAGAGCGTGGGGTCCCCAGCAGTAAGCCGATCTCCCAGTCACTCAGATCCAGGCAGTAGGCCAGGAGCAGAAGGTCTCTGCCATCGGCATCCACCTGCAAGAGGGCTTCGCCGAGGCGCTCGTCCGTAATGGAGATACGATGACCACGGATCTCGAACACATAGTGCTCAACGGGGTAATCATCTGATATTCCCATCTGCATCAGGATCCCTTCGGGAAGATCTGAAAAACAGACCTCTTTTTCTGCCCGGCGGAGCACCTCGCGCAGATAGTCACAGCGTTCACCGCGGATGACCTTCTTGCAATAGGACTCAAACTGATAACGGACGCTGGTTTTCTGGGACGGTGAAAGTTCCAAGTTTTCACCCCCCTCCGTACCCGCGGAGGCGGTTGCTTGTCCCCTTTCACTCCTTTCCCCGGTGTGGGCGGTCAAATCTGCCCACGAAAAGGCAGAAAAGGCCAAAAAGAAACGCACGTCCAATCGTCCATGGACATGCGCTTCTTTTTGGCCTTTTTCTACCACCAGCAGTTCATGCTGATGATACAGGACATTCGCCGCGGCTATGTACACCCGGCGAATGCGGATGATCCCTTTAGATTAAGTCCCCTTTCAAGTGCCTTTCAGCAGTATTATAACCGTTGCTCATGATTGCACTCCCTTCATTAATAAATGTAGAAGTACCATTGTGGGTGGTAAGAAACAAACACCATGCCTACATTTCCAATGTTTCGCCAAAATAATACAATATCAGTGGAGGTGAAGCATTGATGGTTACTCTCGACCACCTACAACGGGAAATATCTATAACGGACAAGCTGGGAGAGACATTAAAGGCGACCCGCTTGGCACGGGGCTATACAAGAGAGCAGCTCTCGGAACGGACCGGGGTAACTGAACGCTACATTGCCGCGATTGAGAATGAGGGGCAAATACCTCGTGTTACAGTGCTAAGTACTCTCCTTCATGGCTTAGGATTATCCGCAGACAGGATTTTCTACCCAGACGCCGAGCAGGAGGACCCTGAGCTCGACCAGCTTATCCGGCTGATCCAGCTTTGCGATGTGGAAGATCGCAAAGTGGTATCCGCCGTAGTGGATGCGCTTTTGGACAGGAGGATATAGTTCATTGGAAACTTTCTCCTCAAAATGCGCTTTCATGTCAGAAGAGCCTGACCCTGTTCAGGCTTTTCTGTTGTTTATAGGGTATTATCGTGTTTTTTCACCGCTCTCTATTTGTACATTGCCGGCCACACCCTCCCAAGTTGAGGAAAGGGCGAGCTATTTTTTACCGTTCTGGGCTGTTCCTTACTTTTTTGCGCGTTTCATTTGAATCGACCTTTTGGCTATGGCAAATCAGTCATTTTCTAAAATGCGGGCAGTTTTGCAAACAAGTAGATGAAATAGCTATCATAAAACTCAAAGTTCTTGTTATACTCTTATCGTAACTGGTTGGAGCTTTTTCCACCCTACTCGTAGCGGGTAGTCTTTTAAGAAAAGCGCAAAAAAGCAGGGCGGCAACTTGAACCGTCCTGCTTTTATTTCTAAAATGCGGCCAGCTTTGCGAACAGGTAGGCAAGGGAGCTGTCATAAAACACAAAGTCATCGGCCAGCCCTGTCTGCTTAGCGCCTACCGCCATTGCTCTGACCTGGGGGTGGTCCTGCCGGACTAAAAGGAGGAGTTGTATGGCAGCGCTGTTTCCCCGCAGCGTTCTGCACAGCTCCAGTACCTGATCGGCAACGGCTCCATCCATGACATCGAGGATCACCACATCCGCGTGGTACACATCTGCACCTATGGCAGCCTCACTGTAGCTGAACTGGGGCAGCCATTCCAGTCCAAGCTCCGGCCTCGCTTTGATCGCCGCCAGAAGTCCCTGCCCCAGCACCTTGTTTTTTGAGATAAATAGCATTTTCTTCATGCACTGCACCTTCTATCAAATGCCGGGCAGATATACAGCCCGCCTTTTTTCATGCCCAGGGGTCGTCGGATTTGGGTGTACGGATTCCAGTCAACAGGTACTGCTCCCACAGGAGCCATTTCCCATCGCCTTTCATCCGCAGCTTGATGGGCCGGGGGCTGTCCGCGCCGCCGCAGGGGATAAACAGTTTCATATACCCCTGCTCAGCGCCCGAGGTATGATTGCTTTCGATCACAAGGGTGAACGGCTCCCTGGGGGTATAGTTATTCTCCGGCGTCGCGCCCGCAAAGTAGGAGAACGGGATATAGTTCTTTCCGTCCCGGAACCGGTCATTTAGGAAAGAGATCTCCTGCCCATTCAGCGGACGGGGTCCGCGCAGCCAGTTCAGCATATCCGTACCGATCTGCTTATCTGCAGCATAGGCACACAGCGCACACACCGTCAGCGCCGCCGTCTGAAAGGGGGTGTCAAGGGCCGCCTCCGGGAGAGCCTGCAGCTGGGCAAGGCTCTCAGGGAGGGCCGCGAAGGTAAAGGTTTCCCGCTTGTTTCCAATGGCTGTGGCTGCCGTCGCCGCGGCATCCACGGCGGACTGCTTTAGCCTGTCAAAAATACTCATACAAATACTCCTTTCACGCCTGTCCCACACTCGTGCGCCTGATGTTCTCTCAGCCATAGGCGCGTATCAGATCCATACAGGTCATGCCCTCGCCAAAAAAGGGTGGACACACACCGGTTTCACGATCCTGCTGGATATGGAGAGATTCGCCGGAGGGGTCGATCAGCACCGGGAAGCTGCCGCTCATGCGGGTGCCCGCGCCGTCCGAGAGGTCCAGATGCAGGCAGTCGCCCTCCATACGCCAGATGCCGGAATACGAGTACGCATACTCCTGCCCATCCTCCGGCTGATGGTAGAGATCGATGCGTCCGGAATAGTCCGGGTCGCTGTCGCCCCAGCCGAACTCCATGTACCAGTGCTCGCAGGTCCAATTTGTGTAAGCCAGCCCCCAGTCTGTGGGAGGCAGCCA
Source organism: uncultured Oscillibacter sp. (assembly GCA_950097035.1). GTDB lineage: Bacteria > Bacillota > Clostridia > Oscillospirales > Oscillospiraceae > Oscillibacter. Next base: position 58,369 of record CATNDT010000001.1, on the reverse strand, counting down.
CCAGTCGTCCCCGGACGGCTCCCAGTCCTCGGGGTAGTCCAACCCGGTCACATAGCCCCAGATGCCGAAATCCATCAGCATGGGAAGGTAGTTCTCCCCGGTGGGCACGATGGGAATGCCGTATTCATCGGTCAGCGGGAGCCACTTCACCTCCACGCCATCGTTTGCCACAAGGACGATCTCCGTGTCCGGTTCATCCCGCCATTGCTCATAATTTACGAATATCAGTACAGGCTGGGCACACTCTTCCCGGTAGAGCACCTCACCCGGTACAGGCCAAGCGCCGTTACCGAGGGATTCCCAGGTGACATGGTTCACGGCAAGGCTGGTATTCTCATCCCGGGGAACGATGCAGAATAAATCACCATAGCCCGGGCCAAGGATATGTTCGGCCGGTATATGCAGTAGAAACGGCATCGCCTCGACCAATCCGACACAATTCTCCACCAGCCAGTCCGACAGTGGGGTGGAGTCCCCCTGCTTCCTGTATCCCAGATAGGCGACCGCGCCGGCGTACTGGTCATCGTATGCCATGGCGTCATACAACAGGTTCAGGGACTCCTCCGCCAATTCCGCCTCCGCTGTTTCTTCCCCGCTGCCGGAGAACACACCCACCCCGGAATCTTTTTCTCCCTTGCTGCCGGAAAGGGTGCCCATCGCACCGTCCGTTTCCGTTTCAACGGGCGGTGTGTCTTTTCCTCCGCAGGCAGACAGGCCAAGGGCCAGCGCCATGCACAAAATCGCCGGGAGAAAGCGGCGCCAGAGCAAATTCTTCATCATCCGGCCTCCTTCTCAGAATTTCCCGCTGCGGCCGCTGCCGCCGCCCCCGCTTTCGCTGTAGGTGCTGCCGCCGCTGCCGCCCGAGCTCTCTTTCTGGATCTTGGTGCGTGTTTCGGTGGTATGGGTGTACCGGTCGTACTGCTTTGTCAGGTGTAAGCCGCCAGCGGTGAGGTACGCATCGGCTTCCGCCTTTTGATGGACGGACTTCATCTTACGCAGCAGCCACAGGCAAACCGTCCCTGCGGCCAGACAGGAGCATCCTGCTGAAATGACGAACCAGATCCAGTAAGGACGGCGCACCGGCTTGCCGGCGTCGGCTTTCGTCAGATATTCCTCACAGGCGTCTAAGTAATTGGAAATGCCGCCATACCAGTCGTCTTCCCCAAAATCACCCAGGAATTGCTCCTTCAGCTTCTCCTGCCCATATTCATCAAAGGCATACTCGGCGTACTCGCCGTAGACGAACATGGCGTAGTCCTGCTCGGCCATGCTCAGGAGCACGATGATCCCATCCCGCCCGTTGCCCATACCGAGCTCACTGCCGTGATAGAGCTGATAGGTGACCTCAAAGACACTGCCGTTTCCGTATTCCGTGTAATCATCTACAAGAGCAAAATAAACGCCGCAATCCTGCTTTTGGGAAATAGCTTCGGCCCGAGCCTCCAATTTTTCCCACTTCTCATAGGGAAGAAGGTCTGCAGCATCAAATACATACTGCATCGTGACGCTGCCCTGCACCGGTTCTTCCACACCGGCATCCTCGCCGGAGCCGGCCGGCGGGCAATTTGTGCGGATGTACTCCTCCGCCGTTTCTGCCATGGCGTCCACTGCCTGGGTCAGCGCCACGGCGCTCATGGTCATGTCCTCACCGTTCCATGCCCGCGCCGCCATATAGGGCTGTACCGCATCGTAGACGGCGTCGGACAATTCCTGGCCGCTGCCCCGCTCATCGCTCAGTCTGGTGTAGACACACCAGTCATTTTCGTCAACCATCCTGTAGGTATCCCCATCCTGCGGTTCCAGCAGAATGGTCAGCGTTACGCCCTCCTTGTGCTCGCCATAGCCATAATCATATTCCTCATAGATCCCCGCGGCGGCGTCGCCAAGTCCGTCATAGCTGTTTTGAGTCAATACATCCACCCGCAGATCAAGGCCCAGCGCCTGGGAGAGCTGGGGGAGGGTCTGTTCTCCCTGCATGGTCAGCTCCTGCGATCCCAAGGATTCCGTTTCGTCATAGATCACGCCGTACTCCATTGCCGCCATTGCGGGATTGCAGAGGGACAGCGCCAACAGGAACGCCAGCGCGAGAGCAGTATATGCTTTCTTCATATCCGGTCCGCCTCCTTTCTCACGGCAATAGGACCAGCGCCGAACTGATCACAGATAGGGGGACGGCGATGGCGGCAAACAGCCCCCAGAACTTCCCCCAGCTGACCGGCAGGTCGCCCACCAGCTTTCCGGTCTGTCCATTCATGGCAAAGAGGAAGTCCTTCCCATGCCACTTGGTATTCAGCATCCAGACGGGCATCAGGGCGTAATGCACCTTGCCCCTGCGCAGGTGAACGCTGCTTTCTCTGAGAACGCAGAGGTCATAACGCTTCACTGTGCCGCGCAGCGCGGAGGCAAGGGTCCCCTCACAGCGCTGATCCGCCCGCTGCCGGCTCTGTTCCACCGTCACATCGAACTTATCGGCCAGGAAGCCGGGGAGATACGCGGTGGAAAAGGGCTTCAGCTCCTTGTAGTCATAGGGTTCAATGGAGTCCATGTGGCCGTCCGGCATCTTGCTGGAGGCGTCCACCGGCACTTTCTCAAAGGTGACGGTTCCGGCCCGGTAGACATCGTAGTGTTTCGTCTCCGTGATCTCGTAGTCGCCGGAACGGTATGTACGGGAGCGGGCAGCCTCATAATGGGCATCGCCCTCCGCCTCGCCGTCGAACATCCAGAAGGGAACATAGATCCCCCGGATCTCCTGCACATGATTTTCACCGGTAAAGCTTTTCGGCAGGAAAAACTTCCCTTTGTAGTGGGACTTGAGGGCCTTTACCGCATCTTCCTTGCTCAGCTTGAACGGAACGATGAAATCCGGCCGCAGTGCCCCGGAGAACTGGCCCGGCACCACGGTGGGGTTCCCGCAATAGGGGCAGGAGGTCGCCGCCGTGCTCTCCTCGCAGATGAGCTCCGCGCCGCAGCTGGGGCAGCCGTAGGCCCGCATACCGTCGCCCTCAGCCCCCCAATCCTCGCAAAAGTCAGAGGTGTCCCATGCGCCTCCATCCGTGGCCGGCGCGCCCTGTCCGGCGCCGCCTTCCTCCGCCGCCTGCTGGGCTTCTGCCGCCTTTTTTTCTTTCTCTGCGTAGAGCGCCTCGATCTCCGCCACATCATAACTGGCGCCGCAGTATTCGCACTCCAACCGGCCGGACGCACCGGAAAAATGCAGCGGTCCCGTGCAGCTGGGGCATTGATAATTTGTTACCTGTGTTGGCATCTGAAATTCCTCCTTCCCATGCCGGCGCTGTAACGGTCTATACCGAAACAGGCCGTAATCCGCAGAAGATCAGCCGAGCGGGTCGGTGAGCAAGCTGTCCAGCGTCAGGACGCACAGCTGCGCGTCGTACTTCGGCATAAACGGCAGGCTGACTTCGTTCTCCCCAGCGCCGATCACCATCTCCTCGCCGCTGGGACTCATCAAAATCGGATAAGTCTCCGAGATATAATACGGGCCGTCTGTGACGCCATAGTTATCACCGCCAACAAGGGACAGGCTGACGGTCACATAACTGGGTCCATCCATGACGGATGTGGTCGTCCAGAAACCGCTCCACACCTCTTCCCACGTCGTTTTAGAAGGATCGGCACCCTCGTATTCCCAATACAGTTCGACCGTTCCTCCCATCTCATCCTCGGGAAAGAACCACAGGTAGTAATTTGCGATACGGTCCGTATCCCATGCCGCTGCCTGCGTTGTCCAGCTGCCGCCAAGCCCGGAGGCATAGACGCCGCTCCAGCCGTCTGCCAGCCACGGTGCAAGCTCGGAAGGAACGCCCTGCCAGCCGTATTCCGTAAAGTCGAAGGAGAGGTAGTCTCCGTTTTCCGAGAAACATGGCACGATGTGCCCCGTTGATGTATAGAGCTGCGGCTCCCACACGCAGCTGTTGCCTGCGTTGTCTACGATCTGGACCTGTATGTAGGACAGGTATGCGTATGCATCGTCCCCGCCGGCTGCAAAGATCAGCAGCGGATCTCCAACTTCAGACCGGTAGAGAACCTCGATGACCTCTTCAGTATCTGATTTCGAATCCCACCGCATGAGATTGACGGAAACCGTGGCATTTTCATCAAGCGGCACGAGACAATACAGATAATCATCGTCCCCGATGGTATGCCCCGTATCGATTTCGGAAATAAAAGGGTATTTCTGCAGCGTCGCTTGGTCTGTTTCTGACAGCCAATCTCCATCAGACGCTTCTCCGGTATAGCCCAGGAAGGCCGCGCCGAACATGGTCTGCGGAAAAGCCATTCTCTCCCGCAGCCAAACAAGAGATTGTTCCGCTTCCGCGGAGAATCCGGTCGGTGTCGGCTGCATATCCGATCCCCCGGCCCCCGGGCGCAGCTTTTCCGGCAGTTTTTGATCGGGCATACCAGACAGCGTCTCACCATCGGCGCTTCGATTTGGTTCGTCTGTTCCCGCTTGCTGTTTTTGCGCGCAGGCACAGAGAGACAGCACCAGAACCAGTATTAGAAAAAATGCGATCACTCGTTTTGATGTCCTTTTCATAACTGCTCCTTTCAAACGTCACTGCTCCATACCATTGCGCAAACGGGGATCGCTCCGCCCCAAATGGGGCGGGAACGATCCCCATTCTGGTGTCATCCGATGCTGTCCGGCATAGGCTCCTCCGCATCGATCAGAGGCAGATACCAGCTGTCATAGAGATTGGGCAGATCCTCCTCGTCCACATCCACCCAATAGGTCCCCCACGGGCGCAGGTAGATATCATAGTGGAACGCATCTCCGCCGTTTTCGTAATCACCGTCAATGTGGATCATGTCCCCATAGTCCACCAGTCCCGGGTCAACGATCCAGTCCCCGTGCTCCAGCGCAATATCCGTGAAGGCGCCGCCCTCGGATGTCATGGTGCCATATATGCTGGTCCCATCATCACTGAGGCTGACCGACGCGGAGACCATCGGTTCCGACTTCGTGTAGTCCTCATCCCAGAGGGTGACAGTGCCCGTGCCGTCCCCGCCGATGTCAATGGCGCCGCAGATGTCCCACCAGGCGCCCTCCAGATCCTCGTAGTCGCCCGAGCAGCCGGTCATGATCCACCAGCCGTACCAGTCGCCGTTCCACCAGTCCAGCAGTATATCTCCGGTTCCAGTATCCTGACCCGTACCGCTTCCCGCCGCTTCCCGGCTGAGTGTGGACGGATCGACGGTGATCTTACCGGTTTTGTCGCCGAACGCCTCCTCAAAGGTCACCTCGACCTTGCTGGTGGTATCCGCCAGCACAAAGGCGGTGCGGAGTTCAAGGGTTTCACCCGGCGCGACATCCGTAAATTGACTGTCGATCACCGTGTCGTAGGAGTCGCTGTTCGCAAAGACGGTGGCGATAGCCAATTCTGCGCCGTTCTGTATCGCTGTTTCAGAGATGGACCATACATAGGAGCCGCTGTCCTTGCTGTTGTTGGTAAAATCCAGCGTCAGGACCAGCGCGTCGTTTCCATCTGAGTCCTCCATGATGCTGGCCCCCTTGTAGAGCAGCGCATAGTCCCCGATCTGGAGCGAATTGGACTCTTTCGGGTCGTCCTTGCCGCAGGCGGCCAGACTGAGCAGCATCGCCGCCGCAAGCAGGACGCAGAATAACCTCGTGCGTTTCATGTCAGGCCCTCCTTAAAAGCCACTGAGTTTGAATGCAACCAGTTCCATTGCGGACTCGTCCGCTCTGTCTTCGGTCATAATGGCAAGGATGCTGCCGTCAGCCAGCTTCGCGCCGCCGCAGAACCAGGGATAGTCCGTGCCGAACAGGTCGCCGTCATCCGCCTCGCCGAGATAGGCGCCGTCCTTGGTCCAGAGCACCACCTCACGCATATTTCCGTCCAGGGCCAGATAGCCATTTGCGGTCTGCGTAATAAAGGTAATGCTTCCCAGGCCGCTTCCGTCGGAATCTGCCAAAGTCATTTGCAGCGCGCCATTGCTGTCATAGACAAACACCTTGTGACCGCTGCCATCCACGGCAGACCCGCAGACATAGATGTGGCTGTCGTCGATCAGCAGATGACTGAGGATATCCACTTCCTGGAATACAATGGGCTCCGTCTTGAGGGCTCCGCCGGAGAGGGTGATCTTTTCACATTCCGGGCCGGAGAACCAGCTGACGCCCCAGGTCCCGGATGGGTGCATGGTGACGTGATCCGGGCCCTCATAGGACGCCGTCTGTGCGCCGTCCTTCCAGCTGATCAGCGGCTCCATAAAATTCGCCAGCCAGAGGGTCCCTGTGGTGTCGGCGGAAATATCCTCATATTCCGCGTCCAGCACAATATCTTCCGCAAATTTCAAAGAGGCGCCGTCGTAATCAAAGCGCTTCAATTCTCCGTCCACCAGAAGGTAAGCCTGATCTCCTGTGACAGCAGCCGCATGATCGAAGGTCTCCTTTGTGATGATGCAGTCTGTAATAGGCAGCCACTGGCTGCTGAGCGTATACGTCCCCACCATGACGCTGCGGGGCTGGGCGGAAAAGGGCTCACCCTCCCAGTACCAGGGGCCATCCTCGTTTCCGGTATCCTCCAGATGGATCGTCAGGCCGGAGAGCAGCTTGTCTACACGCTCATCCTCGAACTCGCCGATGATCTCCATAAATACGGTGGCTCCCGCACCCTCCACCCGGTTCATATACCGCAGGCAGGGGGAGCCCCAATAGTTTCCTTCTGCTTTGAGGCAATCGATGCCGCCGACGGGAGTAAGATCATAGGCCTGATCGACTGCATATTCGTACTCGTCAAAGCCGTAGCTGGTGAGATAGTCCCGGAAGGTATACGGATCTTCCACAGAAACGCGGATCTCCGCATCGACGATGCTTCCATCCTCGCCTTCCTTGGGAAGCGTCAGGATGATCTTGGAGGATGTTTCATCGTCATGAAGGTCGTCCTCCTCATAGACCCAGCCGTCCGCCTCATCGTAAGTAAGATCCCACAGATTTGTATGGATCGTTGTTCCGCTTCCCGCTTCCACAGGAGGCTTTGTCTGCTCGGTTCCTTCCGATGTCGAGCTGGGCTCCGGGTTGTCCTTGCCGCAGGCAGTGAGGCTGAACAGCATCAGCGCCGCAAGGAACAGGCACGACAGCTTGAACTTGGTTTTCATGGCCATTCTCCTCTCTGTCCTTTCTTATTTTTTGTTGCTGAAAAACGGCGTCAGCAGCTCGGCTACCTTGCTGATGGGCATGGTCTGCAGGATCACCTTGCCGGGTCCCCGGACAACGGTATTGAAAATACCCTCTCCGCCCAGGAGCATGTTCTTTGCGCCCTTGACCGCAACCACATCCATGGTGCAGCTCTCCTCCATAGCCGCCAGGTACCCTGTGCTGACCAGAAGCTCCTGTCCGGCGCTCAGGTCATACTCTGCCGCGTGACCGTCGATCTCAATAAAGGCGATCCCGTTTCCGCTCAGTTTCTGCATGATGAAGCCCTCGCCGCCAAAGATGCCGGAGCCCAGTTTTTTCTGGAAGTGCATGGATAGTTCCACACCCTCCTCAGAGGCAAGAAACGCGCTTTTCTGCACAATCATGGACCGGCCGGCACTGATGTTCAGAGCCTTGATGGCCCCGGGAAAGCTGGAAGCGAAGGCGATGATCCCGTCCCCGCCCTCTGCGGTGAACTTGTTCTGGAATGCGGAATCGCCGGACACCAGCCGCCCCAGCATCTTCTTCATACCGCCTCCGGTGGTGGTTTCCATTTTCATATTTGGGCTCATCCAGCTCATGCTGCCGCTCTCCGTGATCATGGATTCGCCTGGGGACAATTCACATACGACGACCGGCAGATTTTCTCCTAAAATTTCATACTTCTTCATGGTGAAGCTCCTTTCATTTTCGTTGTTTTCTATTGCTCCAAGATATTCTTATCCGTTGATTGCGCCGCCGCAAAACTCGCAGCAGCCGCTGGCATCCGGTGTGGTGGTCGCCCCGCAGTACGGACAGGTCACCGCCGCCTTGGGTGCTGCTGCCGCGGCCGCTTCCTCCCGCGCCTGCTGCCGGACCTGCAGCAGCGCATCCCGGATCTCACAGCCCATTTCCTCATATTGCCGGTATTCCACGCTGGAGCGCACCTCCTCCGCGTTGGAGGTCAGGGAGCCGCCGCCCATTCCGCCGGCTTTAGCCCGGAGACCCCCGCGGGGTCTGCGCATGGCGTTGGGCCCATCCAGCAGTGTTTCCTCATCGTTATCCACTGAGCTGCTGTTGAGTTGGAAGCGGATCTCGCTGAAATAGGGATTGTTGACGTTGATCACGATGTAGAAATCGTAGGAATAGGCATACCGTTTGGGATTGAAGCTCTGCCGCTCTCCATCCTTATCCCTGTATTCGATCTCCGTCCTGCGCTCGTCGATGTCCAGCTTGCAGCCGGTCACATCGGAAAAGGACAGCACATCCGGATTGGCCTCCTCCCAATTTCTGGCGGAGGTGACCATAAACAGACCCGCATCCTCGTCCAGCAGCACCTTGGTACGCTCACCCAGAGTACGGGTGGTGCGAAAAGAGGATACCTTGGCTTGATTGGCCTCCCGGTAGGTCAGCTGCTCCTGGATCTCCGCCACCGTGCTCTGGCGGCGGTCGCTGAACCAGGGGGAGAGCTTGGCGGCGCATTCCTTGCACAGATTGCCGTCCTCCAGCTTGCGGTTGCCCAGCAGCCCGATCTCGCCGCCGCAGACCGAGCATTCCTTTTTATCAAATAGTTTTCCAAAGAGCCCCATCATCTGCACCCCTTTCTGAAGCCGCTTACGCGGTACCCTTCATCTGCATGGCGCCGTAGACATACAATCCCGGCAGCAGAAGATTGAGCACCAGACTGGTGATGCTGAACTGGCCTCCGCCTACAAGGCCAATGATAATGGAGATGATCGCTAAGATCGCAATGATAATGCCCCATTTGACGCAGGAAGCGGCCTTCTGGGGTGCGCTGCAGGCCCCGATGCCCTTGATGCCCGCGATGAACTGGATCACAGAGGCCACAGTTACAAGAATGGAGCTGGCATAGAGCAGGCCGGTACCCTCCGCGCTCCCCGACAGGGCTGCCAGGGCGCTGACGCCGAGAATGGCAATGACGCCGGCGATGGCGGCGATGATGCCGCCGATGATCATGAGAATGGATGTGACTTTCAAAATCTTCTGACCTTTCATTTGTAGTACCTCCTATGTTCTGTTTTTATGGATTGATTTGCGTACTATGGCTGTTCATCCAGCAGGCACAGGGCCAGCTCTGTAAAATACGCCCGGAGCTGCTTCGCTGTTTCCTGATCCAATTTCTTCTGCTGCTGTTTGCCGTCAGAGTAATAGAGGGTGCAGGCCGGCTTTTCCGAGCTGCCGTCCGGCTGTTCTTCCAGACGGATCTCCTCCGCAAACGCGGTGAATGCATCCCACTCCTCATCTGACACGGCCCAGTCACTCCAGATCTCCTGCTTCTGACCGGACGGGGTAAATCTGGCCCAGAGGATATAGGGGGCGTCCTCTCCGTACACAACAGACGGGCCCCGATCGAATTGGAAGGAATAGTCCTTGGAAAAGAGAGCCCCGGACTGCCCCATATAGAAGCCGCTCAGCTCCGGCGGGGCATAGCGGGGGATCTCCCGTCCAATGGGGTCGGCCAGCTCCTCCAGCAGAGCGATCAGCGTATGGATACGGCGGTCGTTTGGCGGATCATAACGGATGCTCCGTGTTCCGTCTTCTGTGCTCCAGGTCAGGATCAGGCTGGTGGAGTCCCCGCCATCCATGACTTCGATCCCCGGTGGCAGCTTCACCTCACGCCGGTTTTCCGGGATGGGCTCCATCAGCGGGTAGAGCTCCAGAATGATCTGCTCCACATCCGACCACTGAGCCGCGGTGATGGGGACATTCTCTTTGGTGGACGGATGATACCAGTCCTCGTCCTCCGCCGTATCCGGATCAAGGGCCGGATAATAGCTTGTTTCCAGAATGGCCTCCGGCGAAAGCGTGATGGCAAAATCCGCTCTGGCAACCATGCCGCTGGTGTGGCTGTATGTGACGCCGGTCAAGATGCCGGGCGGCACGGCAGATTTCTTCTGTATGGATGAATCACCTCCCTGATGACCTCTGAAATAATATCCCGCAGCCGCCAGAAGCAGGAACAGACCTACAACAGAAAATACGGCGGTTTTTCTTCCCCGGGTCATCCCTGCACATCGCCATCGTCAAAGGGATCGCCGCACTCCGGGCAGAACTTGGGCGGATGGGCGGGATCATCCGGCTCCCAGCCGCATTTGTCGCATTTGTACTGGGGCACGCCGGCGGGCTTTTTCGCCCCGCACTCCGCGCAGAATTTCCCTTTGTTCACCGCGCCGCAGGAACAGGTCCAGCCGTCCGCTGCGGGCCGGGGCTTGCCGCACTCCGGGCAGAATTTTCCGGTGATGCCGCTTTGTCCGCAGGCGCAGGTCCAGCCAGGGGCGGCAGGCGGAGGCGTGGGTACAGGTGCGGGTGCGGGCTGAGCCTGCTGCTGCGCGCCCATCTGATAGAGATTCTGGGCGTTCATGCCGCCCATCTGTCCAGCCATCCCCATGCCCATAAAAGCCATAGCGGGACCGGCATTGGGGTTGCTGGCCGCGGACTGCATGGCGCTGGCCTGTGCGCCCACCAGATGGGCCGCCGCCCGGGTGGGGTCCATAAAGGCCGCGTTGCGCTGCAGCTCCTTAATCATCTGCTCGTCTTCCTCATTGGCCTTGACGCTGGAGACGCCAAAGGAAACGATCTCCATGCCCCGCAGGTCCCGCCACCGGGAGGAGAGCTGCTCGTTGAGGGCTTCTGCCAGCTCCAGGGTGTGGCCGGGGAGAGAGGAGTAACGGATACCCATTTCCGAGATTTTTGCGAATGCGGGCTGCAGGGCGGTGAGCAACTCCGTCTTCATCTGCCCCGCGATCTGCTCGGTCTTAAAGTCCTCGCTGACGTTGCCGCAGACATTGGTATAGAACAGCATAGGGTTTTTCAGGCGGATGCTGTACTCGCCGAAGCAGCGGATGGCGATATCGATGTCGATACCCGCCCGCTGGTCCACCACCCGGAAGGGGACGGGGCTGGGGGTTCCGTACTTGTTGCCGGTGAGCTCCTTGGTATTGAAATAGTAGATGCGCTGGTCCTTGGGGGCCTCTCCGCCGAAGGTGAAACGCTTGCCGATGTTCTGGAACACGCCCTTGATGGATTCCCCCAGATCGCCGGTGAAGAGGCTGGGCTCGGTGGACATATCGTAGGTGTACTCGCCCGGCTCGGCGCACATATCCACCACCTTGCCCTGCTCCACGATGAGCATACACTGGCCGTTGGCCACGGTGATGACAGAGCCATTGGTGATGATGTTATCATCCCCCTTGGTGTTGCTGGAGCGGCCTGTGGCCTTCTTCTTTCCCTTTACCGCCAGCACATCCGCGGGGATGGCTTCACAGTAAAAGAATTCCTTCCACTGGTCGGCCATCACGCCGCCGGCTGCGCCCAATGCAGCTTTGATCAGTCCCATAATGCGATCTCCTCTCTTGTTTTATTTTGTTATGGTGTCAGGAATGTCCACCCATCCACCAGATACCCGTTTGTGTCGGTGATGGGCCAGAGGTACCAAAAATCCTCCCAGGAGCGCTTGATGTGCAGGCACAGGTTCGGTACGCCTTCCGGGATCGTCAGGGAAAACCACCGAGGCTCATCAATGTTGAGCGTTTCGTCGTACAGGATCTCGTCCGTGACCCAATCCAGAAGCCGTCCGCTGTCATCCCACAGGGGCTCGCCCGTACAGAACCGGATCTGTGTTTCATACCAGCGCCCCACCACCAGCAGCCTGTCCAGTCCATCCGGCTCCAGCTTTGTGACCGGCAGTACCTCCAGCCATGCGGATACATCGTCCGGTGGGTTGGGCCAGTAGAAGGTCAGGCAGTCAGAAGGCTCCTCATACAAAGCCGTCTGCAGCGTTTCCGGCAGGAATGCGTCTACCCGCTGGTAGACCGCCGTGCGGACCGCCGGAGCGCCGTCCGTCTCGTAATGCTCCTGGAGATACAGCGTATCCGGATCGGTCAGCGTGAGAAAGAACTCCGCGCCGGTATCATCGTGAAAGAGCCGGACGCTCCAAAGCTCGTTGGAGAGGCCGTGGAACAGCGGTTCCTCCAGCAGCTCCGTCCGAAGCTCGGCTTCCTGCCGGTATTCCGGCTCATCCGTATCCAGAAAGTTCGCGAAGTAATAATCCGCGCTCAGTACATATCCCTCGATGGCGTCGCTCCACCTGCTTTCAAAAACCAGCGTGGAGGCCAGGCCTTCTTCCCGGGCGTTATAGCTCCAGCCCTCCACCTCGCCTGTGGTCATGTGCCATGTCCCATGCAGATTTGCGATGCACAGTTCGCCGCCCGGGCCCGGCCGCTCCGCTTTTTCAAAATAGAACCGGTCCCCATAGAAGGATTCCAAAATGATGCGGCCATCTTCAATGCGGCCATTCATCTCACCATCTTCATCGCCGTCCGAACTTGTCAGCCGCAGGGTGTGATCCGCGCCGAGCCACCAGGTCCCGCTGCCCAGATAGCTGTTAAAGCTGTCGCCCAGGACCTCACGGAATTGCGCCGTTCCGTCCTCGTTGAGAAAGAGATCGGCCCACCACCGCTCCGTGGGCATCTGGCTCACCTCTGTGCGATCAAAGAGATCGTTGTAGGACTCGTGCTGTACAGCCGTCCAATAGGTACCGCCCAATGAACTGTCGGAGTTATGGTCGGACGGAGGGGCGGAGGTCGCTGTGTCATCAGGAGACTCGGGCGGCCCTTCTTCTCCGCCGCCGGGGGTGCCGCCGCAGGCCGTCAGGCAGAGCGCCAACAGCAAGGCCAGCATAGACATCCATACTCGTTTCATCTCACGGCACACCTTGACATCATCATTTTCCTGTTTGCAGTTACTTGCATGACGACACCTCTTTTCTTTCTGTTTTTGTTTCTCTGCGCTCTACTATGGTTTCATTTTACCGGGTGCCGCTGTTTTGTGCCCTACCCGCAGCGGGTAGTTTTTCGGACAAAACGCAAAAAAGCGGAGCGGCATTTGCCGCTCCGCTTGGTAAGAATATCCTGTTATTATTCCACATACCGATAGAGGAAGGTGACGATCTGGGCGCGGGTGCAGTTGTTATCCGAACCGAACAGGCCATTGCCGATCCCGCCAGTGATGCCCTTGTTCGCCGCCCATGTGACCGCGTCGGCATAGTAAGCGCCGGCCTTTACATCGCTGAATACACTTCCTCCGCTGACCGCAGGGCTTCCCGCCGCACGGTACAGGAAGGTGACGATCTGAGCGCGGGTACAAGTAGCGTTGGGGCTGAACTTACCGCCGCCCGTACCGCTGGTGATGCCGTTCTCAACGGCCCAGGCCACCGCTTTGGCATAGTAGGCATCCGCGGGGACATCGGCAAAGCTGTTCATGCTCTTGGGGGCGGGAGATCCGGCAGCCCTCCACAGGAAGGTGACCGCCTGGGCACGGGTGCAAGGTGCGTTGGGACTGAATGTAGTGGCAGAGGTGCCAGAGGTAACGCCGTTCTCAACGGCCCACAGCACCGCGTCATAGAAATAGTCACCCGCTTTCACATCCACAAAGGGATTCTTGACCACGGGCTGCTCCGGCTCGATCTCCTCGAAGGTGGCCTCAACAGTGACCTTAGAGCCAGGCATGGTGAAGGTGAACTTGCCGTCGCTCTTCTCGGTGACCTTGACCCGGGCGCCGTTCTTGTCGGTGACGCGCAGGGTGTCCAGCTCATAGCCCTTGTCGGGTTTCACAGTGATGGTAACAGCGGAGCCCTTGGAGGCATTCTTGGGGCTGACGGTAACGCTGCCGTTTTCAGTCTTGTCAACGGTCACGCTGTAGGTGGGGGTGTAGCTTCCGCCGCCACCGCCACCGCCGCCGGTGGACTTGTGCCAAAGCTCAATGGAGCCGGTCAGATTGTTGTAGTTGGCCGTGTCCGCCGGTGTATAAGTCCAGTTGTAAGAAGTGTTGGCCGCAACGGTATGGCTGTCGCCCAGATCCCATGCAATAGAGCCGCCCGCGGGAGTGATGCTGCCCACGGCCAGGGCCGCGTCGCCCAGGGTCTTGCCGCTGGTAGTGATGGCGGTGTAGGTCGGGGTTCCGGTGGGCGTGGCCTTGTTGATGGTCACGGTGATGGTGTCCTCAACGATCTCATAGGCGCTGGCATCGTTGGGGGTGAACACCACGGTATGGCTGCCGCTGTCCGCCACGTTCTTGGGTGCGGTGGTCTTCCAGCTCCAGGCACCATCCACGCTGGTGGTGCCGGTAATGGCGCTGGCGGGGACGTCGGAGCCGGTGTAGGTCACGGTGATGTTGTTGGCATTCGCGGTGGGGGTCTCCTTATCCGTCAGCGTGATCTTCACATTGACGGTGGTGTCCCCATAGTTGGTGGATCTGATGGTCACAGACAGGGTTACGGTGTCGCCCGCCGCGCCGCCGGACAGGGTGTAGGTCACCTTGCCGTTGGTATCCACAGCCCAGCTGCTGACGGTGACAGAGCCGGTCTTGGACTCGCTGCCCTTGGTATAGGTCAAGGTACCTGCATTGGCAGGCATACCCGCATTGCCCAGAGCCTTTTCACCAGTGGTCACGGTGTACCGCTGGCTCACGGCCACCTCGGACAGCGTCGGGGCGTCCGCCTTGCTGACGGTGAGGCCGCTGACGGTGCAGGTCTGGCCCTGGTAGGACAGCGTAACTTCCGTCTGGCCCATCGTCATGGTGCCGTTGGTAACGGTGTACTCGCTGCTGGTCAAGGTCTTGCTCGCTCCGCTGGAATAGCTGGCGGTCACAGTCAGGCCGGCGGGATCAAAGGTCTCGCCAAACTTGTAGCTGGTCTTGCTGGGTGTTGTGGAGCCGATGCTGATACCGGTCAGCGTGTCCTCATTCACGGTCAAGCTGACGGTGCCGGTGACGGCGTTGTAGTTGGTGCTGTCGCTGGGAGTGAACGTCCAGTTGTAGCTGTTTGTGCCGACAACCAGAGTCTGGCCGGCGGTCAGCTCCAGAGTGCCGGAAGCTGTACCAGTCTTGGACAGGGTGATGCCAGTCAGCGCGGTGCTGGTGTAAATCGTAGAGGAAGGCCCGCTGACGGTGCCCACATCGGGATCGATCTTATTGATGGTCACGGTAATGCCGGAGATGGCTTTCAACGTGTAGTTGCCCGCCGCCGAGCCGCTCAGAGAGGGCGTGGTCACGGTAACAGCCTTGCCGGAGCCGGCGTTGGCATCAGAGATCGTGCCAGTGGTGGGCATGGTCACGGAGACATCATCGGTACCGACCTTGCCGGCCAGTTCGCCGCCGGTCAGCGTCACGCTGGTATCGCCGGCAGCATAGTCACGGTCGGTGGCGGTGAGGCCGGTGATCTCCAGCTCCTTCGTATTCACCGTGATGGTGTAGGTCGCGGAAGCCTCGGCATGGGTAGCGTCCTCTTCCACCTTCGCGGTGATGGTGACGGAACTGCCGGAGGTGACTTTATGGATGGTCAGCGCGCCGGTGTTCTCGTTTACCGCAACGGTGGAGGGATCGCTGCTGGAATACTTCACCGTGCCGGTGCTGCTGGTCACGGTCTGGCCAGTGACGGAATCGCCATAGGTGACGGTCTTACTGGCCTCAGCAAAGGATCCGATATTGTGGGCAGGCTTGTTGGACAGGGTGATGGTCACTTCAGCCTTTTTACTGCTGTCGGAGCTGCTGGCAGCGGTCAGCGTCACGGTGCCCGCAGAAGCGGTGCTGTCAACCGTCACAGTGCCGTTGGAAACAGATACGCCGGTAGCAGAGGTAATGCTCCAGCTAATAGTATCGCTGAATGTGGCGCCAAACTGGTCATAGACCTTAGCGGTGTAGTCAGCCGTAGTATTGCTGCCGGTGGGAATGATGATGGTGTCCGTGGTCACAGCGGAGCCGCTCTTGCTCACCTGGACAAATGTGGCAGCGGAGGTGGCCTTGGTGACGGATACGGTCTGGGTGGCGGACTTGCTGCCGCACTCGGCCTTCACAGTCACATTGCTGTCCGTGGCCTCGTTGGTGATGCTCAGCAGGCCGGTGCCACTGATGGTGACGCCGGGGTTGCCGGACACGCTCCAGGTCACGGTGCCGCTGATGGTGGCGCCGTACTGGTCCTTCAGCTCGGCGGTAAACGCGGTGCTCGCGTTTTCAGACTTGGAGCCGCCGATGGCGTCCACGGTGGGAACGGTCAGGCTGGACACACCGCCACTGATAGTCACGCTGTCCACCACGGAAGCCGCCTTGGTAATGGTGACGGTCTTGGTGTCGGACGCAGCACCGGAAGTGGCCTTGATGGTCACGCTGCCCGCTTCAGCGGAGTTTGTAATGGACAGCTTGCCGTTGCTGGAGCCGATGGACACGCCGGTGGGGGCGGTGCCTTCAATGCTCCAAGTGACAGAGCCGGTACTAATGCTCTCTCCGTACTGATCCTCGCCGGAGGCGGTGTAGGTGTACTCGCCGGGAACGCTGACGCTGTCGTTGCCGCTGATGGTGAGCTTGGTCAGCGTGGCGGTCGCCTTGCTCAGCGTGATGGTGTGGGTATTGCTCTGGCCGCCGCACTCCGCTTTGATGGTGACAGAGCCGGCAGCGGCGGAGGGCTGGATGGTGACAACACCCTTGTCGACGGTCACGCCGTCATAGGTGCTATCAATACTCCAAGTGGCGGAGTCGGTAACGGGGCTGCTGGTGCTATCGTTATAGCTGCCGGTAGCGGTCAGGTTCACAGTGGTCGTGTTATCCTTGGTGGGGACGGTGGCCGTGGTGTCACCACTGATGGTGATGCTGGTCAGCGTAGCGGCAACAGGCACGACAGAGGTGCCGGTGGACGCCTTGGCCTGGTGGTCACCGTTCTCTTTCACCCGGGTGAAGAAGTAGTATGTATCCCCAATGGACAGGCTGGAGAAAGTGGTGCTATCCTGCCAGTTGGCGACAGTGGAGGCATCGTTGGTCTTGCTCCAACCGTACTGAACATCCTCACCGGAAATGGTCTGCGTGTTCAGTTCCACGGTGCCGCCCACATTCTTGCTCACGGAGGGGGCAGAAACAGCGCCGGAGTATTCGGGCTTGACGATGGTGACGCCCGCACCGGCATTGATAGTGGGCGTGACGGTCATGGTGTCAGCGCTGCCGTCATCTTTCTTATAGACGAACACATTACCCTCACCGCCGCCGTTTACGGTGATCTCCGCCGCCACAGAGGCTGCGGTGATGCTGTCGTCCTCTTTAGGGTCGGAGTAGCCGATGATATCGGAAGGCAGAGCATCAAACGAGGTGCCTTCCTTCAGTCCAAAGAAGATGGAACTGATACGGGTATAGTCGGAAAAAGGATCAGGGTTTCCTTTTTCCGTTACTTTCCAGCAAATATAACCTGTGTTTTCTTTAATTACTGCATAAACCATTACTTCGGCGGTTCCCCCGCCGAACCCTGATGTAACATAATTATTTGCGGATAAACTATCGCCAAAGTTTGTAGAGAAATTTGTTAAATACGAACTTACGTCACTTCCGTCGCTATTAGATAGCTGTGCCATCTTTGTAGCGTCGTACTTTAGATACACCATATGGTTATTCGGCGTATCCGTGCCGGACTTGGCATAGAAGTCCACGCGCAGGACTTCCTTGCCGGAGAAGGTCGTGCTGTCCTTTACCAGCTCCACCTTCACCGTATTGTTTTCGGCCGTGCCCGCCGCCAGCGCGGTCGTCGGAAGCATTCCGACGACCATCATGCAGACAAGCAGGATGGCCAGAAATCTTTTCCTCATACTTACGCCTCCTAAAAGTAATAAAAGCAGTTTGTGTCGCTCTTGTTGATATGGGTGGAATAGCGGACAACGGAAACATCTGACTCGTTCACTTTTCCGTCTCCATTCACATCGGTTAGCTGATTGGCAACCTCGGCGATCTGTTTATTGATGTTGCTCGAGTAGCGGATAACGGATACATCAGATTCGTTAATTTTTCCGTCCCCGTTCACATCGCCACACAAAAGCTGTATGTCGCTGACCGCCGGATTGCTGTGACTTGTGAGGTCAAGCCCTTCCGCCGGAACAACTACATTCTGCACAGTGTAGTTCAGGCAGCCGGATTTGGAGATCACCAGGTCGTAGGTGCCGGCGGCCACATCGGTAAACTGGACCACATTCGCCGCCAGCCCGCCGGAGCCTGTCGCCGAGCAGGCTTTGGAATACTTCACAACGCCGCCCTGATAGAGCTTCAGCAGCGCCGGCGTATCGGTGTCATAGGCGGTGAAGCGGAGCTGTACCGCACCGGGACTCGACACGCCGGTGGGGGTCAGAGCCAGATAGCCGTTGCAGAACAGATCCTTTTGGCTCTCATCGTAGGTAAAGACCACATTGGTGCTGTTGATGGGAAAGGTGTGAGTTCTGCCGCTGTCGGTCCCGGCTACGGCGGTCAAAAACAGCTTGTCGGGTGCGCCAATGGCGCCCGTGTCGCAGTTGGTGACATCCACCAGGAGATTTCGACCCTCCAGTCTTACCACATTCCACATATGGCCGCCTGAGCCGGTACCGCCGGTCATCTGACCGGAAACCGTATAGCAGGTGACATCTCCCTCAAAGTCGGACAGGTCGCAGAGATACTGGAATGCCTTGGCGTAGCCCTCGCAGACTACATTGGTGCTGTTGTTGCCGTCAAAGACATAAATGAGCTGCCAGGGATCGCCGTAGGCTGCGCCAGCCGTGGAGTGGTTGTAGGACACCAGCTCGCAGATCTTGGACCGGTAGGCATCCAACTTCTCTCGGTCCGTCTTTCCGGCATTGGCTGTCACAATGGCTTTGGCGTTGACAATGGCGCTTTTGGTGGCGCCGGTCTTGGCAATATCGGCGGTGTAGCCGCTGCCATAGGCCGAGGCTACCGAAAAGGACACCGTGACGCCGGTAATGCTGATTTTCGTACTGTTGCCGGACATACTGTAGCCGGTCTGGATGCCCGCTGTTTTATCAAACCAGTACAGTTCGTAGGGGCAGTCGGCCAGCAGGCAGCTCAGCAGTGCTTTCGTGTCCAGCGCTTGGCTGAACTTCTCCGCCACGGCGGCCTGCGCCTCAGATGTAAGGCTGCCGCCGGAGACAATGGTGCTGACGCCAAGCTGCTCTTTCGTCCAGGTCAGACTGCTGAGGTCTGCGGTCACGGCAAGCGCCGTGGAGGAACTGCCCCCGTCCGCCACTTGGGTAAGCTGAACCTTCAGGTCATCATATACAGCCTTTTCCAGCCCGGAGAGCCGGTTTCCGGCGGCTGTGCCGAAGGTGGAGACTTCGCCGTAGAGTTCTCGCTCGAACTCTCGCTGGACATAGGCGGCAAAAATCTCCTCATTGTCCGGCAGACAGTCCGGGTCCGGGAGAAACTCCTCCCAGATGAGGTCAGCCTCCACCATTTCGTCAGGTGGGTCGCGGCTCATCGTGTCCAGCTCCTCCGCCAGCGCCGTGGCGGACAGCCCCGCCGTCAGCGCCAGCGCGAGGATCAGGGCTAAAAACAGTTTCTTCATTTCAGCCCCCTTTCTTATTCAGCGTAGCCATAGGTACAGTGGCTGGTACTCTTGTTGATGTGGGTGGAATAGCGAACAATGGAGACATCAGACTCGTTGACACTTCCATCGCCATCCATGTCCGTCAGGGGATTTGCGGCGGCGGAGGCATCCTTGTTAATGTTGCTGGCATAGCGGATGATAGAAACATCCGTCTCATTGATGTTCCCGTCTCCATCCACATCTCCGGCCAGCAGGGTCATGGTGCTGATATACTCCTTGCTGTTGGTCGTGAGATCCAAATCGCTGGAGCCCACCACGACGCCGGTGACGGTATAGGGCAGGTGGCCGGGCTTGGTGACCACCAGATCATAGGTGCCCGCCGCCACGGCGGGAATGGTGAAGTTCTGCGTCACCTGTCCGCTGCCGGTGGTCTTGGTGATGGTGGTGCTGTACTTCACCGTATCGCCCTGCCGCAGCTCAACGGTGGTGGCGTTGCCCGGGTTGTAGCTTGTGATCTTACCGCTGACGGTGACGCCGTCATTCCCGCCGGGGACAGTGTACGGTATGAGCGCGCCCCAGTTATACACCGCTGCATTGGCTTTGCCACCATCCGGGCCGCCCCACCTGTCGTCGTATGTCCATGCGTTCACGCCGTTGATATACACGACCGTGGTCTTGTAGTCCTCCGGCCACACGGTATTGGGGCGCTGCTTCGGGATCTCGAGGGAGATTTCGAGCTCGTACTCCTTCCCCGCCTGAAAGACCGTGTCGCCCTGCATCTTCCATTCAATCTTTTCCTTGACATCAGAAGGCAGGCCGCTGATGCTCTGATAGCTCGCATCCGTGGGGCTTTCGCCCGCCACGGGCATCTTGATGCCGAGACGCAGCGTGCGCGCGGCGCTCTCATAGCGCGGGTCTATGCCGACATATTCCGTATTCGCCGCATCTCTGCCAATGCACCAGCACTTGGGGTAAACCGTATGGCCAACATCATCGGCGACCCAGTCGCCGTATATCGCCGTGTACACCTCATCCTCCATCGCGCTCCCGTTAGACCAATAGCCGCCGGAGATGAAGACTGCCACCTTCGAATTGCTGCGCACGGCATAGCCGGGCTCGGGGTAAATATCCAAGAAGAAATAATACCAGGAGCTTCCGTCAATTTTAGTAAAGGGAGACACCCCCGAATAGCTTCTCTCAACGGCACCATCGATCTCAAAGCGGTACCTGTCCGGATCGTATGACGTGATGCTTACATCGGCGAAGGTTCTGTCGTCATAGAAGTTCTCCAGCTCGCCCGCAATGTGCGTGAGCAGGCGGCACACACGTGCTTCCACCCGCACCTTGCAGGTCTTTCCGTCGGCCGAAACGGACGAACTCTTCGCCGTGACGCAGTTCGCGCCCTCCACGGAGAAGTCGGACGCACTCAAGAAGCGGTAGCCGTTCGCGGCCTTGAGCGTCACCGTCTTGCTGCGCGTATCGCCGCTGAGCGACCAATTGGTCTGTGCGGACACGGTGAAGCGGTTCTCCATCGCGCCGAGGGTGACCTGGTTCGCACTGACCGCATCCGAGGGGATGATGTCGCCGCCGCTCATGTTCAGCCGCCCCGCGGTGATGATCTGCGCGCTGTCCTGCACCACCTGATAGCGCAGGAGGTACTGGTTTGAGTAAACGATACTGGTGGGGTCTGTGGCGTGCCGCAGGTTGATCGTGAAGGCCATCTGACCCGCATCGATGTTGGCAGGCGTATTCGGCAGCCGGTAGCGCCACTCGCAGATGCCGTTCGCGGTGGTGTAGCTGCCGTTGTAGATATTGACCAATCCCGGCCCGCGCCCGCATTCAATCTCATAGTACCAGCCCGCGTCACGGAGCTCCTTCGCAAGGTCATACCAGCGGTAGACCAGCTCGTGCGTACCGAGCGTGCTCACCGTGTAGACCGGCACGCTGCCGGCTTTCCCGAAGGCGGCGCCGTCGCGGATGTTGGGCACTGCAATGGGGCTGCCGTCCAGCAGGACCTCCTTCAGGTCCCACGCCCTGCCGATGACCTCGATGGGAGTGTTCGAGTTGAAATTCAGATAGTGATTATACCTGTCACTTTTCGCGAGCAAGCCAAGGTTCTCGGAAGTATAGATCTTCCCGTTCATCTTTATCGCGCTGTTCGGGAAGCACTTCATGGCGTTCGCGATCATTTTCTGCCGGCCTTGTGAGGAGTTCGCATTCTCTCCGATCGCAGCGTAAATGTCGAGCTTGGGTTTCTGATCGGGCGAGTCGAATACACCGCTTTTGATCAGCAGAGCCGGCTTGCTCCCCACATTGTATGTCCTTTCTAAGTAGCTGGTGCCAACATAAAGGCCATCGTTGAAGCGCGCCCCGTCTATAATGATCCGCGTCACATCCTTCGGGACGTCCTCCACCACGAACGAGGCGTTGAACACACCGCCGTTGAGGAAAACGCGCGGCTCTGTTTCGCCCTTTTTCGGCGTCAGATCTTCTATCCAGACCATGCCGTTGAAGGTACCGCCGTTGACCGTGAGCTTCGAATAGCGCAGCAGCAGCGCCGTCGGCATAAACTGAGACAAATATATGGGGAGCGGCTCGCTCCTGTCCCAGCTGTACGGGCAGTTGATCGTGCCGCCGTTGATCGTGATCTGCGGGCGCGGCTCACCGTCCTGGACGCGTCTATTGATGCTGTCACTGATGCAGCCGTTGCTTCCTTGGGCGTGCGTGTCTATCGGATTCAGCCTTGTCAGCGTGCCGCTGTTCATTGTGAATTTGGGAGACGCTTCGCTGTTGGGGAACATCTTGATGATGCTGTGCTCCTTACTGTCCATCGCAAATTCAACCGCGATCTCGCCGCCGCCCTTACTGTCGTACAGCGTGAATTCGCCGTTGAAAATTGTAATCAGGGAGAAAAAACTCGCCCGCTTGGTTGCGTCGATCCTGATCTTATGGCCGTTCAGGTCCAGCCTTTGGCTACGGCGCACCTCAATTTCTTCGTCCTCACCGCTCAGCGTATAATTGATGTCTGTGTCCAGTACGAGCTCTCTTGAATCGGGCGAGCGGAGATAGTCCCAAAACGCACGATAGTTCCTGATGGAGACCTGTTCGTAAAATGTATCATCCGCGGCGCTGGCCGTCACGCCCATGGCGGGCACGAGGGAGAGCAGCATGACCAGTGTCAGAAGTAAACTGGTAATTCGTTTTCTCATGTTTTTTCTTCCTCCTGTTTTGATTGGATGCCCATTGTCCGCGCATTGTTTCTCGGCGTGCGGCCTCTTTTTTCCTCCCTTCTGCCTCCTAAAACCGCAGCACTTTTTCCGTTGTCTCTTGGTGTTCGCCGCCAGGCCGTCTTTGTGTATAAAACCGAATCGACCAGAGCCGGATCAACGCCTACCGTGGTAGGCGTTGAAATGGGGGGTACCCCCCATTTCAAAATGATCTTTGCCTATCTCAAAGGGATTGCAGACTGGCGGCCAAATAGTCCAGAGATACATCATAAAACACAAAGTCGTCGATCTCGCCCCTACGCTTAGCCTCGATGGCGCGGCTCACAGCCTCCGGCTGTCCTTCGGGGCACATCAGCATGAGCCGGCAGTCGGGCGTGACTTCCCGCAGCCATGCGCACAGGGCCAGACAGAAGTCGATGCCGTGATCGCCGTCCTCGGAGACCTCCAGCAGTGCCCCAGAGGCCAGATGGCTGCGGATGGCCACATCCGCGTTGGCATAGTCCGGCTCATAGCACAGCTGTATTCCTGGGGCGTCCCGCACTTTCGCCATCAGGCCCTGAGCCAGCGACGCCCGCCGCATGATCAAAACTACTGTTTTTACCGCCCCCACCTCCTTCAAGTATTGTGACGGCATTATGATAACTCCAAGTTCATTGTAGACTCTTTTTTTGCTATCCGCCCTACCCGTAGCGGGTAGTCTTTTCCCTGAAACCGCAAAAAGCAGTCCGGCATCTGCCGGACTGCTGAAAAAGGAACTGTCAATAGAGCGGATTGATCCATCCATTGGAGATCATGTAGAAGGCCAGATCCACCGCCTTGGTAAAGCCGGTCTTGCCCAGCATATTGGCCTTATGGTATTTGACGGTGTTCTCGCTGATGTATAGCTCTTCCGCGATCTCCTTGCTGGTCATGTGCTTGCACATCAGACGCAGGATCTCCATCTCCCGGTCCGTCAGCGGGGCCTCGCCCTGGGGCATGGGGATGGTCTTGGGCTCCGGGAAGCTGCTCCCGCCGGCCATCACCTCCCGGGCCACATCCAGAAAGTAGCTCAGGCTCCGGCTCTTATAGACAAAGCCGTTGGCCCCGGCGGCCTTTGCCCGGGGGATGTAGGTGATCTCGTCAAAGGCTGTCATCACGATAATCTTCATGTCCGCGTACCGCTCCCGGATGGCGCCCACAGCCTTCAGGCCGGAGGCGCCGCCCTCGGTACACACATCCATCAGCACCAGGTCGGGACGCAGGCGCTCACAGAAGTCCAGGGCGTAGTCGGCGTTTGGTACCTCGCCCACCACCTGGAAGTCACCGGCGCTGGAAAAGGCCAGCGTCAGTGATTCCCGCATAGAGACGTGGTCCTCCACGATCAAAGCTTTTGTCATACCGGACGCTCTCCTTTCGGAACTGAGATTTGAATGCTGAACCGGGGCGTGTAGTACACCTTGATGGCGCCGCCCAGCCGCTCCACCCGGCGGCGCATCTCCCGGATGCCGCCGCCCTCCTTGATGGGGCCGGAGGGCGGGATGCCGTTGTCGGTGGAGGACATCCGCCAGCAGTCGTTTTGGAAGAAGTGGAGCTGTACCTGGGTGGCGTACCCATGGCGAACGGCGTTGGTGACGCACTCCGCGGCAATATCCGCGAGGTCCAGGGCCACCTCCTCCTGCTGGGGCAATTCGCCGCGGATCAGCACCTTCACGCCCATACCGTTGAAGATGTCGGTCAACAGTTCCAGTCTACGGCCGGGGCTTGGGGCCTCGTCCTCCCAGAAGTCCCGAGGCAGGCCCTCAGCAAAGGCGGACAACAGGGCCTCGTCCGGCTGTTTGTTCTCCCGCAGGGCGCGCAGCAGCAGGCTGATCCGCTGTCCCAGCACATCGTGGACGCGGCCCTTTCCCCGCAGAAGCTCCTCCATATTGCAGGCGGTCTGTAGATTGTCGATGGTCTGCCGCAGCTCCTCGCCGCGCCGCTCCAGTTCCTGGTTCTGTTCATAGAGGGCCTGGTCTGCGTTCCACTGGTCTGTCATGTCGGTGGCCGAGAGCAAGGTACAACAGCGGCGGCCCATGAGCAATTCATGGCGGCGGAAGATCCAGATGGTATCGTCCGGCAGGCGGATCGCCGTTTGACCGCCCATTTCCTCCCGCTCACAGCCCGGCCCAAGCGCGCCGTCTTGCAGCAGGCGGAAAAATTCCTCTCCATTCTGGGTGTACGCTCCGGTACAGCACTGGAGCAGCTTTTCCATCTGGCGGTTGCACAGCAGAGGCTCACCGCCCGGATGGCAAAACAACAATCCGGTGCGCAGCTCATCTATGGCCTCCTTCACCGAGTTTACGGAGAGCTGGGTGCGCATCTCCTGTCTCCTCAACAGGCAGATATGGATGCTTCGCATCAGACAGAACAGGATACCCACCACAAATAAGACAGGATAGGCCTCGCCTGTCAGACGCTCCGCAGCGGGCAGAAGGATGGCTGCCGCGACACCTGCGGCCACGGGCCACATGATCTCCAGCCCAATCGCCGCAAAAACACTCAATACGGCCACGAACAAAAACACGCCCTGGCGAGCCGCCCCATAGCCGCTTGGCAGCAGAAAGCCCCGCAGGGTATTGTACTGGACCTCGGCGAGCATTGCGGCGCACAGGAGCAGATGGAGCAGCACACCGATCTCCAGCAGGTTTTCCGCCCAGCGCACCCAGCCCCCGGGCAGGCGGCGGAAGCTGTAGGTAACGGCCAGGGCCTGGAACACAACGCACAGAGCGATGGTCATGCTGAGCAAAACGAGCGTCTGGCCTGACAGATAGTAACACTCAGCCACGATCCTCACCTCCCAACGGAATGGTCAGCCACACGCCGGCAGTCTCGTCCAGATCCTTGCTGGTGATCCGGCCTCCCACCGCCGCCACGGCGGCTTGAAATTCCTCCGAGAAATGCCAGTTCTCCGGCGAACAGGCCGGAAGGAGCTTAAACGCCAGTTCTGTATCTTCACGTTCCAGATAGCCCAGCATGGTGGAGCAGTTTTCTCGCACCGCCCAGGACTGGGCCTCGAAATAGAAGTCATAGCACAAAGCTGCCCTGCGCACATCCATCTGGCCACGCAGTCCGCAGCGCACCAGCGCCTTGACGCCCGCATACCCGGCCAGCTCCGCCAGTTCGTCCAGGTAGATGCCCAATTCGTCGCCCAGGATAGGCTCCCCCTGCCGGGTCAGGAAGAACAGGTTGTACCTGCGCTTGATGTGGCAGAGACAGAGGGTGATGTAGGCGGTCTGCTGCTGGCGGTCCTCCACCTGGGGCAGCGACTGGATCAGCTGGACCAGCACCGAGACCCGCCGGGGGAGTTCCCGCTCCAGTTCATCAAACAGGGTGGCCTTGGCCTCCGCCGCCAGCAGCCGTCGCTTGGCCTCGCCCTCCTCGCTGAGCAGGGCGTTGGCGGCCTCCAGCCGGGCAGATGAAGTCTGGAGCTCCTGCCGCACGCGGTTCAGCTCTGTCATATCCTCCTGCCACACCACCATGCCCCCACGGATGGGGGCGGCGTGGAGCAAGGTGTCCCGATCCCGCAGCAGGGGCCGGCTCATATCCGCCCGCAGACGCCGCCACACAGATTTGGGGATAGGGGACGCCCCATGGGCGGACAGCACCGTCTGGCCCTTCTCGTCCAAAAGCTGGAGATTGAGGGGCGCCGCGGCGAACAGCGGCCCATACCGGACATTGACCGGGATCATGCCTGTGTGCAGGAACGACTCAAAGAACGGCATCGCCAGAACGCAGACGGTAATGGTATAGTCGCTGTCCCGGGCCAGCGGGATTTTGAACAGATAGCCCAGTATGTAGCTTAAAATGGCCGCAATGAACAATACAGGGAATACTCTGGCCCCCGGATAACGGCTGTGCCGGCTCTTTCGTAACAGCAGCACGATCGCTGCCACCAGGAAGGTGAGAGAGAGCAGAAGCACTACAAAATAACCGGGGCCATACTGGTAGTCGTGAGACCAGTCCCCACTCAAATCAAAACGGAAGACCATCTGATGCAGGTCGTTGGTGAATATCAGCAGTACAGAGAGGATGTAAGCCGCCATCGGCCACCAGATAGGGCGCAACAGGCGCTTGGCGTCCTCCGGTTTATCCACGATATCCGCCAGGCGCAGCATAGCCAGGGGCAAGGCGAGCTGGAACACATAATAGCCGTACCAGCACAGCCGGGTCAAAAGGCAGATCTCAAATATCTGGTATTTCAGCAGCCGCAGGAAGATCCATCCCACCACCAGCCAGCCCACCAGCGCCGCCGTCCGCCGGATATCCCGGCGCAGGATGCGTTGTGACACCGTACCCATCCAAAAGATCGCCATAGCGGATACCAGCAGGGCCGCCAGTGTATGTTCTCGATGATCTGCAGAAGAGTAAAGACGGGTATGGCATACCGACCGCCGGATGTCTCTGTCCGTGTCCTCCGTCACGGAGAGGAGCCGGGCGAAGTCCTCCGGATGGACGGCGTCGCGGTAGGCCCTGTTATCGGGATACCCATCCGGCCTGCGGCCGTCCGCCAAAGGCAGACCCGCGGCCAGCAGCGTTTCATCCAGCCCCCGCTCAAACTCCAACGGCGTATCGGACAGCAGCCCCAGATCAAAGGACAGCGTCCCCTCCTCCGGCACAATGATCTCCCAGTTCTGCCCGGCACGGTTCCATGCGGCCGCCTGGTAATCAAAGCAGAGCTGGATGGGAGCCATCTGGTCGTCCAGGCGCAGTTCACCTTGGCTGTACAGGCGTTCCAGCAGGTCGAGGGCCTCGGACTTTGTGTATTCCCGGCCCTCCAGTCCGTAGGACATGGCCCCCAGGATCAGCCGGTTCTGGGGTGCATCCGTCGTCATGCCCACGACTGCTCCGGCATCCAGCAAGTCACGCCAGCGGGAGATGTCCGCGTCGGTCTGCGCCCGGTCCACCGCGATCACCACAGTGGCCAGACAGTGGGGGTACCAGTACCGCCCCACCCCCTGCTCCATGGCGGGGATCGCCTGGACGTCGAAACACGCCGCAGCGTTGCCCTGTGACAGTTCCGTATAGAGGCCGTCCGTCTGCGCCCGCAACTCATAGTCCGGGACAGTCTGGAGGACTGTCTCGGCGTAGGGTGAAAACAGATCCAAATTCGCAATCAAGCTGTGCTCCGCTTCCTCTGCCGCGCAGCCGGTCAGAAACAGGCACAACAACAGGAAAATGACGGTTTTCTTCATGGGGCCACCGGCTCCCCATCCTCTTTCAGCCGCTTGGCGCAGGCGCAGCACATATCCACTTCCTCACAGATCAGAAAGCAAGTGTCGCAGACCAGACGGCGGCAGATGGGACATACGCTGAACCACTCCTTGCCCTCCTGGCCGGCGGCCTTGCGGGCCCGTTCCTTCTCCCGCTGGTAGAGCGCGTCGTAAAGCTCCTTCTTCTCCTGGTTCTCCGCCGCCGCATCCGCCTTGGAGAATGGGGTCGTGGCGCTGTACCAGTACTCCCCGCACTCCTCACAGCGGATGGCAAAGCAGAAATACTGGGGTGTGGAGCAGTCCTCCAGATGGCTCAGCAACAGTTCCGTCATGCTGCCTCTCCTCCTTTTGATGTTCTATGGTACTGTTATACCAGGAAAAACAGGCGCGCGTATATGGTCCGCCGGATACTATTCTCGGGATTTCTGCAAAAGTATCCATTGGATAATATAGAAAACGCACAAAATCGGTCATCCGATTTTGTGCGTTCTGCTAAGTCAGTTTCAATTTTCAGAGCAGCTCCTGAAGGCGGCCGCATCGACGGAACAGGTCGATATAGAGCATCAGCTCGTCCCGCGAGGCTACCCCCATCTTCTCATAAATGCTCCGGTTGTGCTTGCGCACGGTGCTCATACTGATGAAGGCCAAATCGGGGATCTCGGCGATCTCATGGCCCTCGATATAGTAGCGCAGGATGTTCCGCTCCGCCTCCGTCAGCGTGGATTTCCGCTCCGCAAAGTGGTCGAACATCTCCGCAATGTTGGGCGGCAGCTCGCCCTGGGCCAGCTTGAGGCTCTGATCCCTGGTGCTCAGGAACTGGGCCAGATCGTCTATCTCCGAGATGCCGGAGAGCATCGTACCCTCTGCGGCCTCCCCCTGCTGGAGCTGGCTGAGGGTGCGGACGATGGGCCGGACAAACCGCCGGGATAGGAAGAAAGAAATGGCCAGCAGCACCAGCAGGAAGGCCAGTGCGGCAATGATCCACGTCTGACGAACATTGGCATTGTATGCCGCATAGCTCTCCTGGGGCAGCAGGATGGCTACCGCCCACTGCAGCCCCTGTGTATCCTCCTTGGAGATGGGAATAGGTGTCTGCAGGCCGATGTACTGCCCGCTCTCAGAGAGATAGGTGTTGAAATACCGGCCCTGATGGATGGAGAAGGTCTCCTGTCCCTCCAGATAGGTGCCGCTGACGCCGCCCACAAGGCCCTGGCCCAGCACCAGCCGGTTGTCCTGAATGGGCGCCAGCACCGTCACAGCGGAGCCGAACTGTCCCGTCACCGCCGGGCAGGACAGCTGGAAGTACAGCGCGCTGACCTCCACGCCGCACACGCCGTAAACGGTCTGATCGCTGCCTACGATGGGGACGCACAGCAGCATGGCGGACTCCCAGGTGTCCTTCAGTCCCGTCCGTGCCGTCCAGTAGTATTGATCCGCCGGACGGCTGACCGGCCCGGATACAAGGTCGGCGTATCCGGCGATCTGGTCAATGTCAAACTCCAGGCTCCAGCGGTTATGCAGCTCCAGTCCCTTTTGCCAGGCCACGTCGGGAATGCCCCGGAAGTAGGTCACCGATGGGTCCACCGGGCTGGTGGCGCTGAGGTTGGCATAGCGGAGGTAGAGTCCGCTGCGGGAGTGGCCGGCGGTATCGGCACCGGTATTGGTGGTGGCGTCCAGCACCACATAGGCCCCGCTGCAATCCGCCGTCTGGAGCGTGGTGTTCACCTGAGCGTACAGGGTCTCCTGCAGCTCCAGCAGCAGTTCCGGCCGGTCATTGAGCTGTTCCAGCGCCACACCTTTTTCCGCCAGGAATGTTTCGATCTCCCGGCTAAGCGTCTTGGACATGCTGAGGCCTTGGGCGGTCAGGTGATCCAGCCAGCCGGTCAGCTGGTCGTCGGCGTTCTGCATCTGGATATTCAGCACCTGGTTGAGCCGGTCGTCCTCCCTGGAGAATGTGCCGGCCACGGACAGGAGGAGCATGACCAGCGCAAAGACCGCCAGGATCATGGACAGCCAGTAGAGCATCAGCTTGCGCTGCATCCCAACACTTTGCTTTTTCGCAAAGGCATTGAGTGCCCGCAGCTCTTTCAGTTTCTTCAGCACTTGGCCTGTCCTCCTCTCCGTTTGTCAGTTTCCCAGGAGCTGCTTGAATGTGGAATAACGCTCTTCGCTGATCTGCTCCAGCAGCGCCGATCCGGGTTCCGCCGCGTCCAGGTACTCTCGTCGCCCCTGGGTAAGCTGCGCCCGTACCTGATCCTCCAGGCTGGTCTCCAGTTCCAGATAAGTCTCCACCTGGGGCGGGACATAGAATTCGTAGGCCGCCTGGGTGTCCAGGAACGCCTGGTAGAGGGAGGCGTACTTGGGACTGTCCAATGTCTCGATGGCCTGGGGCAGATAGTCGTCAAAGGCGGCCTGGGTCACTGGCATATAACCAACCTTGGTCACGAAGTCCACATTGCGCTCCGGCTCCGTCAGCCACTTTAGGAATGTGACGGCAGCCCGCTCCCGCTCCGGGGTGGATTTGACGGTGCAGAACCCGGCTCCGCGCTGCATGACCAGCTTCTCGCCGCCAGCAAAGACCGGGCAGGGGTAGGAATTGATGGTGATCTCCTCCGAGGTGTTGTCCGAGTAGGTCACGGTGTCGGAGTAGTACAGAATGCTGGCGGAGGAGGCCACGCTGACGATGCAGTTGCCGGTGCGGATGGGTTCGGTAGCGTATCCGCCCCGGAGCCACACACCGCCGTTCAGCGCCGCCCGGGCCAGCACATCCCACGCCTGTCTGAATGCGGGGCCGAAGGCCAGCCGGCTGCCATCAAAGAAGGATTCGCCCAGGGACTCGGCGCCCACCTGGAAATAGTTGAAGTAGTAGTCGTGGACGAACATGGATTTACCGTCCCCTGGGATATCTGGCGTCTGGGCGTCAGTCCAGGCGGCGTAGATCTCTGCCGCCTCAAACAGCCCCTCCCATGTTGCCAGAGCGTCGATGGTCACGCCGGTGGCCTCGGAGAAGCGGTCGAAGGCCGTCTGGTTGAGATACATGATCTCCGTGGATTTGGCCACCGGAAGCACCACCAGACGGCCGTTCACTTCGCCCTCCTCCAAAAAGGCGGGGATGAACGCGGCCAGCTCCTCCTGGCTGAAATAGTCCCGATAGTCCACCAGGATGCTGTCATCCGGCAGGGCCAGCACCGTTTTGGGGTAGGAGATGAACAGGTCGGGCAGTTCCGAGGCGCCGGGCTCTCCGTTGGCGGAGGCCAGCACCGCCTCGTGGATGGTGTTGGTGTTGGATACCGAGGTCACCTGCACATTGATCCCCTGCTCCTTGCCCACCGTCTGATTGAACCGAGCGATGCAGTCGTTGAGGGGGGAGTCCGTCTGGCCGCCGTAGACATGCCAGACGGTGATGGTGGTGGGCGTATCCTCCTGCCTGGGTGAACCAGAGCAGCCCACACAGAGCGAGAGGATCAGCGCACCGAGTAAAAGCCATGTCAATTTCCTGTTTGCCATATTCTTCACCTTTGCTTTACAAGCGGTCCAAAATACATCACATGATATGCGGATAAGCAGTCTTATCCAGCTTTATGATACCATGGAGAATCTTTCTCCGCCCTACCCGCAGCGGGTAGTCTTTTCAGACAGCGGGAAAAAACCTCTGCTTAGACCAGCGTTTTATCCAGGAGAAAGTCGATCACGTTGATATGCAAGATACCACTGTCGTCATACCAGCGCCTGCCCATATCCTTCCGTACCACGATCTTGGGGAAGGAGTCTCCCGTCAGGGCGAAGGGGCGGGTCTCAGCCTCCGTCTTTTCCTCCGTGTCCATGGCATAGGCGGACTGGATATAGGTCTTCTTACTGCCTGAAGTCACCACGAAGTCGATCTCCCGGGGGACCCGGACGGAGTTCCCATTTGGATTGATCGTCCGGGCGTAGACAACGCCCACATCCACGGATAGGCCCCGGGCGACCAGCTCGTTATAGAGGATATTCTCCATGATGTGGGTCATCTCCTGCTGCCGGAACCCGATCCGCGCGTTTCTAAGGCCGATGTCCTCGCAGTAATACTTGAGGGGGGAGTCAAAATACGCCTTGCCCTTCACGTCATACCGCTTGCTCTCTGAAAACAGGAACGCGTCCTCCAAATGGCTGATGTAAGCGCGTATGGTGTTGGCGGCCACAGTGACCTTCATTTTACTCTTCATGGTATTCGCAATCTTGTTGGGATTGGACAGCGAGCCGATGGAGGAACACAGCAGGTCCAGAATCTGCTCCAGCACGTCCTGGTGTTCGATATGCTTTCGCTCCACGATGTCCTTGAGGTAGACCTCGGAGAACAGCGCCTTCAAGTAATTCATCTTCGCGGCGTCCGTCGGGCGGGAGAGGATCAGCGGCATCCCGCCGTAGAAGGCGTAGTCATCGAAAGCCTCGTTCTTGTCGCCGCCCACAGCGGAATAGTATTCGGAAAAGCTCAGGGGATGGACCCGCACCTCGTCGCTGCGGCCGCGGAACTCCGTCAGAATGTCCGAGGACAGCATCCTGGAATTGCTGCCGGTCACATAGACATCCAGGTTCTCCAGGCTTCGCAGGTCGTTCAGCGCGTCGTAAAAGGTGATCCTGGCGCCCTCCGGATTGTAGGGGTTGGCCACCTGGTCGGACATCTGGATCTCGTCCACAAAGAGGTAGAACTGCTCCGCTTTCCCCTCCACCTGCCCTCGGACGAACGCGGCAAGCTCCAGCGGGTTGCGGTACTTGATATCCTTAGCCAAGTCAAGCTCAATCGTAATGATCTGCTCAGGCTTGACGCCCTGCTCCACCAGGTAGCGCCTGAACAACACTTTCAGGAGATAGGATTTCCCGCACCGCCGAATCCCCGTGATGACCTTTACCATTCCATCCCAGCGGTATGCGATCAGCTGCTCCAGATAGCTGTCTCGTTGGATCTCCATAAAACCATTCCCTCCATTGAAGATTTCCGCCCAACAAGGTTCTGCTCTCCAATATTATACCCTACTTGCCGCAAAGAAACAATCTCTTTATTGAAAATTCCCGCCTAACAAGGCCACAATATTTGACATATATTGCATAAAAGAGGCGGCAAGATATGCCTGTTCGGGTGAGGGGAGCTCTTTGTGGCATTCGTGATCCTTGCCACATGGAGCGTCAGTTCAAGAACACGCCGCCTGCTGCGCAATCATCCGTCTCGCCTTAGCCACCCAAGCCGTCACATGGTTGGCCGGCACACCGAACCGCTCGCCGATCTCCCGGTTGCTGTACCCATCCGCCAGTAGGCGAATGGCCTGGATCCCTTTCAGCGTAACACCGGTCGCCGCCTCCTCCGCCCGGTCCAGCAGGCCCATCAGCGCGGCGCAGGACTCAGTCTGCTCCAGGACGCGATTTTCCACACAGCAGGGCAGCTCCGCCGGGTCCGTAGCCTGCTCACGTCCGCGCCGGGTGGCGTACTCCAACTGGGTGTAGATCTCATTGCGGATCAGGAGATAGGCGTAGGTGGAGAATGCGCCCTTGCCAGACTGGTCGGTTTGGGCGGCTTTGCACAGGCCGATGCACCCGATTTGGAACAGGTCATTATAGTCGTAGATACAGCCCTTATCCAGCGTATGGACACAGTCCTTGATGACTTTCCCTACCAGGCCCATATTTGCCTCGACCTTTTCCCGCTGCTCTTTAGTGAGCGGCAGCATAATATTCACCTCCTGCTGCTTTTGCCAAGGCCATTTCAGACCCCAGCTTCTGGGACAACAGTTTCCTGCTCTCCCGGATCACCATTCTGCAGTAATACTCGCCCAGATGTCCGATGTGGGCATGGGACATGGGAGCCTGTACGATATAGCTCAGCCAGCGGTACGCCTCGTTTCTGGTCATCAGCCCGGTCTTGTAGAGCCGGTCAAACTCCTGGTGCGCCTCATACCGCAGCCGCCTCAGTTCCGGGCCGGCCAGGCTGCCCATAGGCGCCAAGGTGTCTGAATGCGCCATGACAAACGAGTTGCACGCAGGGTAGTCGGAGCAGACATAGACCATGGCCCCTGGCCGGTGGGTCTTGCAGATGCCCTCGGCGCTGCGCAGGACTG
Organism: uncultured Oscillibacter sp.; assembly: GCA_950097035.1. Classification (GTDB taxonomy): domain Bacteria; phylum Bacillota; class Clostridia; order Oscillospirales; family Oscillospiraceae; genus Oscillibacter. The sequence continues at coordinate 24,317 of CATNDT010000001.1, read as the reverse complement.
CCGGCCGGCCGCAGTGGCACTTCAGCTGGCCGGGCTTTGGGATGGTGCTGGCCCGGCCTCGATTTGCTTTGTATTTCATAGTCAAAACCTCCAAAAGACAAAAAAAGCCGGAAGACTGCCGAAAAAAGACAATACAGAATCAAGTGCTGGAATAGTGGGGTCGCATCCAGCCATTGACTCTGTACTGTATTTCAGCAGCCTTCCGGCTACATATTTTAGACACAAGACGTGCGCTTTGTGGAACCGACCGCGCAGCGGATCCGTAACGATTTCCTGCCGTACTTTCAGCAGGTCTGATGCCGAGGCGCCCCGACATATCGAAAGCCTGAGCACAGCGTCTTGCTATAATAAAATGATAGCATAAAAGGCTCGATAAGTCAACGAAAAGCCTTGAAAATACACGGTTTATTCACACTTTTTGGGCCAAAGTCGGTCTGGGAGTACAAAGTCGGTTTCAGGGCTCGTCTTCGTCGTCATACCACTCGTCATAGGCGGCCTGCCGGCGCTTCTGAGAGATGTGAAGCGCGGTCAGGCCGGCTACGGCAGCGATCAGACCGATGAGAAACACTGCTACATAGAGTGGTCGGATCCCCTGGGGCTCGGATGCAGGACGATCATCCGGCTCAGGTTCTACCGCAGGCGGGGTGGTGGGCTGATCTGTATCCGTCTGTTCCGGCCCAGGGTCAGGGATGGGAACGGTCGAGTTGATACAGCTGAGGGTATATGTGGTGCTGCCGCCCAAGTCCATGGTCAGGACGCCCGATTCATCTACCACCACAGGGACCGGGAAGACGCCGGCATCGGTGCGCAGTTCAAACTCCACACCGGCCCAGCGGGTACCCAGCTGCAGAATGAGCTGATCGGGCTGCTGGGTGATTTGCGGGGTATCCGCACCGGTATCGGCGAGGGCCGCGGGACATAGCAAAGCCATCAGTAGCAGGATGCTCAGCCCTATGAACACAGGCCTGCCAGCCTGTATGCCTTTTGCAGGTCGTTTCATGTATATTCCTCCATAAATGGAGGGGGGAGCGCGCATCAGCTTCCCCCTCCTCAAAAGTAAGGTTGACGGCATTTATGTGACAAACTTCGTCAGTTTTCGGTTTTGTCACATTGATTTATTCTACCAAGCGGTAGAAATATGGGTGATGGTACCCCAGATCCGGTTGCTCTCGTGGTTGATGCCCAGGATCCGCACAGTGACCCGGCTGCCCCGAGGCGGGCGGCCGCGCTTGGGATAAGTGCAGAGGCAGTCGATGCCGTCCAGAGAAACGAATACGCCGGTGGTGTCCACCATGCTGACGGTGCCGACATAGCGGTTGCCCACCGAGTATTTCTTCAGGGCCTTCTCATAGGGGTTTTCCCCCGCCTGCTTGATGGAGGCGGAGACATGGAGCTTGTTCCGGTCGGTGCGGTCTACGCCCAGCACCTTCACCAGCACACGCTGGCCAGGCTGGTAGTGGGTGGTGGCGTCCACCCAGCGCTGGTAGGACAACTCCCGCAGAGGGATATAACACTCTGCGCCGAACAGATCCACGAAGATGCCTGCCCGGATGACCGATACCACCCGGGCCTCGGCCCGGATACCCTCGTAGATCTGGTAATTGCCATCCCGGTCGGTACGGAAGTAATACTCACGGCGCTTCATGGCCATAGCCTCCAGACGGCTGGCGGCCACGATACCGCTCTCTTGGTCGATGCCCTTGACGATGTAATCCACCTCGGCGCCCAGCCGCTTGTTGAGCAGGTAGTGGAGGACATCGCCTTTGGGCTGGCCGCGGTAGTCCTCCGGTTCCTCCACCGCCTCCAGCACCGGGATGATGATCTTGTAGTCGCCGTGGTAGGTGACGGCATAGGACATCTCCGGATTATCCGCCAAGCGTTCCACACCTTGAATGGTGCCAGTAAGGATTTTCTTACTCTTTAACGACTCCACCAGATCCAGCAGATCATTGCGCAGCTTATCCGCATCGGTCTCCACTGTGCGCTCAGCGTCGATGGATACCACACGCGGACCGCGCCGGCCAGGCATCCGGAGCTTTTTCCCGGGCTGTTTGGAGTCAGTCTGGGGCGCGGGGTCCAATTCTTCATCCGGCGACTCGGTCGGGCGCCCATCAGAGGGCAATTCAAAGTCAGTCTGGAGATGGACAGATTCTTTCAGCGGATCTGCGCCGTCTTCCGAATTTCCTGCCGCTTTCAGATCGGTCTGGGAGCCTTCAACGAGGTCATCCTGGTCGGGCTCTCCACCTTCATCAGCTTCCAGGTCAGTCTGGGAACGGTCGGGATCCAGCGATGCGGCGGCGGCCAGTTCCAAATCGGGCAGCGCCGTGTCCCCGGGTGTTCCGCCCGATTCCATCTCAGTCTGGGGCAGATCTGCCCCAGCTGCAGGCTGGCCGGCAAGCAGCTCATCGGTCGGGGTCTCAACGGTCTGGTCTTTCTTGGTTCGTGCCATGGTTTGTATCCTCCTTAAAGTGATGATGGAATGGGACTGCAGCATCAAAAATCTACGGGCGGGCGGGAACTCTCATAGAGCGTCGGTTTCCGCCTGACGGGCTTGTGGTGTTGCTGCGGTACCGGTTCGGGAGTTTGTTCGGCGGCGGGGTGTTTCTGATCTTCAACCTGCTCAGCCAATGGAGCCGGTTCTTCATCGGGTGCTGACCGAAATTGCCGATAATCCTGGATGCTGGCCTTGACACACTCCCTGGCGTAGGGGTGGCCGGTGTAATCAAACTTCCTGGCCCGCAGGACCTTCTGGCCGCGGATGATGATAAGCAGTTCCTCATTGGGCAGGCGCAGCACTTCATCCGGGGTGAGGAGGCGCCGCCGGCCAAGGCCCTCGGTGTAGCGGTATTGGGGAATGATCTGGGCAATGGCGATGCTCTGCCGGACAGTCATGGTGGAGTTCACCTCTACTGTCATGTCGCCGCTGCGGGCGCTGAAGTATTCGGCCGTCACATCATCTGTACAGCCCAGCATCAGTTGGGTGTCTGCGTTGCCGATCAACTCCGCCCAGAGATTATCTGGGTATCGGTTTTGAATCTGAGGAAGGTTTTGACAGCACATCAGGACTTGCAGCGAGCGTGAGCGAATCGTACTAAGCCGCCGGGAGAAATCCGGAATCACGCCAATATTGTTCATCTCATCTAACACAATGTTGACCGGCACCTTGCATCGCTGTTCCGGTGTGCTGTCGGCATAGCGGACCAGTTTGATGAACAGGAACGCAAAGAAAAGGGACGACAAAAATTCCAGTGAGGAATTCTGGTCGTCCAGAATGATGAAATATGCGCATTTGGTCTGCCCGGGGAGGGCAAGGTCAATGTCAGACCGGCGTGTGATCCGCCGGACCGCCTCGCTCTGGAGCACCTGCAGCCGAGTGCCAAGGCCCAGGACGATCCCTGCCCGAACGGTATCACTTGACTGACTGAACAGGCTGTAGGGTGCCCGGGCCGGGTGATCCAGCGGCAGCCGGTCAAAGAGGGCTGTAAGCTGTTTTTCTGTGTTCTGGGTGAGCATCTGGTAGACAGCGGGCAGGTTGCGCTCCTCCGGCCGGCGGGTGGCGTCCAGATCCACATAGAGGATCAGGCTCTTGAGCAGGTTGGCCTCACCATTATCCCAGAAGTGGTCGCCCTTTCCATCTCCTTTGGTGTTGGCGATGATGACATCGGTCAGCACCTGGGCCATCAGGGTGTCGCCATTCAGATCAAACATACAGTTCCAAGAGTCGCCCAACTCCGGGTGAAGCAGGTTGTAGACGCGGACGGTATAGCCGTTTTTCCGAAACAGCTCCGCCGTGTCGGCGTAAATTTCTGATTTTGGATCTGTGCAGCAGACGGATTCCCCACGGCGTATGCTTTGGAACAGCGCAGGGCGAATCACACCTCTGGACTTCATGGTTCCACTGGCGCCGAACACGGCGATGTGCTTATTGAGCCGGGTATTCTCTGGCAGACAGATGACATTTCCACGCTCATTCTGGCCCAGTATGATGCCCCTGGCCCTCTGCGGACTGGCCACCTCCAGAACGGAGCGTAGCTCTTTTTCGCCCATCCATCCGGCAGTTCCATAAGTGCCGCACTGGCTGCGGGCAAAGTTGCGCTCGTCGAAGTCCCGGCTTCCAAACCGGTCGTGGAGCCGGACATAGGCGTACACGCTTCCACACAGAAGTGCCACAATGGCAGTGCTTTTCAGTCCTGAGACTGTAACTGCCTGGCTCCAGCACGATAGCGGGCCGAATTGGATATCACCGATCTGGGCCTTGCCTGAGAGTCCGCCGCTTGCCAGCCACAGTTGGTACTGTTCAAGAAGCTGACAGACCAGCCCGCCCAGATAGAACAGCGCCGCCAGACCCAGTATGATGGCAATGATGATAGCGGCTGTGCGCGTCTGTTTCGTTCTCACATCACGATTTCCTCCTCTTGTGGTTCTTGATCCCCCGTACCTATCCCCAAAGAGGCCTCCAATGCTTCCAGAGATAGTTCCCTGAGAGCAACGCGGCTCCCCAGATAGTCTCGCAGAAAGGCCGATTGCCAGGAGAAACAAAGTACTTCAAATGGGAGATCAGTATGTTCCAGCGCCTGACGCAGCCGGACAAGCCGGGCGAGGTCGCCATCCAGATGGGAGAGAATAAAAGTCCCATCCCGCCGGGCGTCGTACTCCATGATCCCCGGGCCATCAGAGCGCCACTCCGATGGGAATGCCGCAGAGAGTATTTGCTCGTTCCAGTCTGGGAGCGACAGGATCCGCAGCAGGCGGATGCCCTGCCGGTCCATGGGGATAAAGTGGATATGGGGATAGATGCGGTCAAACCGCAGTTCCATACGGTGTCCTTTGTCCGACTCCTGTATGGTCTGAAACGCGACATCCATGCACTCACCCAAGAGCAGCGCATGGTCTGCCCGGGGGATGCCTGCGTTCATCCGGGCCAGTTCAGAAAGATGCTGGGCTGTTTTGAACTCACCCATGCCGCTCCATTTCATCGCGGCGCTGCGGGTATTGTAGACGGCGTAGCAGGTTTCATGGGTGAACAGGGCCCCGGTCAATCTGGTGAAGATGGTCTTGTTCATCTCGGTGCTGTCCAGTTTTTTTAGAGAACGTGCGATGTAAAAAGCAGGTGATGCAGGTACCACCCGGGTGATCTGCTGCTTCTGCAGCGGCGGCAAGGCGTAGGGCCGGAACTCGATCCCTGCGCTTTGGCACATGGCCAGTGTCTCTGCCACCCTGTGATTTCGCTGGATATGGGCATCACTGCCGGAGAAGCGATGGCCGCCTGTCAGGGCCAGGTATTGTTCCAATGCAGCTGGGTCGAGGGCATTCAGGAGAGGGAGCGCGCTCTTATAAAGGCGGATGGTCCTCCTGTTCCGTCTGCCGCTGACTGAGAGCATTCTACAGCACCCAAGGTCTGCCCCCGCCTCTGTGCGGAATTGCTGGGTACGCTCCAGCCGATGAACCAGTGTTTCCAAAGAGCGAACACTCCCCAGCAGATGCAATGAATGTGCAGGAAACTCCCCGGCAGCGGCCAAGAGCAGAAGGAGGCGATACGCATGACTGCCGGGGCGGAGTGTGATCATTGTGCCTCCTCCACCTCATCAGAGATTGCGGCATCGTTTCTCCTCTCTTTGCCGCAATCCGGCCGTTCCACCCGCCGGGAACTCCCCGATTTTCGGGGGATTTTCCGGTGTATGGAACATGGGCGGGAAACGGGCGGCAAAAATCGGCCTTTCATACCTATCTTTTTTCCGCCGTTATGGCCGGTTTTCATATAGCGTCACCTCCTTTAATCTGCCGTGGAATGAGGCATACAGCCAGGTGGGGAACTGTTCTTTTGGGATCACATAGACCTCGGTGCGGTCGCCCTGTCCAACGTCGCTGCAATAAAAATGGGCGCACCGCAGAGGTGCGTCATCAGGCATCAGGTAGAGCGCGATGATATCTGTGACCATGTTCTGCTCGATGTTGTCGTGATCCCGATAAGCTCGTTCCGGCCGGGCCGCATCATAGACATGACGATAGACCAGTACACAGTCAGAATAGCTGGCCGGTACTTTATTCCCAAAGAATTTCTGCATGGCCGGGTAGAGAGCCTGCTGGATATAGATAGGGGAACCGCTGCCCTTTTTGGGGAGGAGCGCAGGGATGCGAAGGCAGAACCAACCCTGCTCTGTGTATCCCATCGCAATGGGAATGGTCTCCCCCAGCAGGGTCTGCGTCAGATCCATTGCCTTTGGATGTCCGGTGTAAGCCGGCATGGCCCTGGCCAGCAGAGCCAGCTTCTCTACCTCTGCCTCGAAGGCAAAAGCGGCGCCAAAGGCACCGGCCATATCATGCTGCTCAGCCAGCGCCTGGGTGCGGGCCAACTCCACCCCGGCCTGTTTCAACCGCTTCTGTGCCTGTGACACGCTGCGCAGAAAATCAGACTGCGGCATCCTGCTGTCCTCCTTCCGAATAAAACCTGACCACCGGCACCTCTTGCCCGTTATAGTCTACCGTAGCGAACAGGCAGGGGACTGAGGGCAGCACCAATTCCTGCGCCATAGAGATCCTGGGCAGGACAAAGATATACCTCAGTTCCTCCTGGGGCTGGAGCAATCGTGCCAGATGTTGCTCGCCATCGTAGAGGACTACGATCTCATAGCCCATATTCTCCTTGAGAAAAAAGAGCTGGGAGGGATAGGTTGCCGGATAGTGCGCCATAGGCTCTAACTGATCTGCGAATTGGAGCAGCACCCACACTGCCAGAATGATGCGCTGATCCGGCTGGCACATGGGGTCAACGCCCAAATAATAGCCGCCGGCGATCTCATGGATCATGAGTTCTCGCTTCAGACCGCGGATGATTTTCTCGGCAGTCTGGGGCGGCTTGTCTTTCAGGAGCCGAATGACCTGTGTTTTGGTCAGCACTCCATATTGGGTCAGCCAATGCACAATGTGCTGTTCTTCCTGTAAAAGCATAGGGTCACCTCATTTTTCTGTACGCATATTGTAGGAAATACGCTTTTTACCCCTTAAACGTTTTTGCCATCACCCTCGGCCGGGACTGGGGGTTGCTCCGCCAGGTCGGCTACTGCCCGCATCTCCTTCAGCATGGCTTCCAGTTCAGCCCGGTCGGTGGTGATCATCTGCTGCTCCTCTTTGGAGGCTTTGATAATGACCGGCACCTTGTTACTGTTGCTGGAAATAAGCGCCTCGCCGCGCTCGAACTGGGTGATGCTGCGGATCTCTGTCCGGGTGAGTTTAAGGACATCCTTGACATACTCCGCCTCGTCCGGCTCCAGGTTGAGGATGATCTTGGTCTTGCTGTTGTTGAGGATGGCCCGGCCATAGCGGCCGTCTTCCAACCCGAAGAAGTCGGACAGGTCTTGGGTGGCAGCCAGGGCGCCTCCTCCGTAGCCGCGTATGATTTTGAAAATCTCCAGGCAGAATTCCGCCGCCTGCTTGTTGGCCGCGCCGCCGATCAACTTCCAAATCTCATCAATGAATACCATTTTTCTTTTCGTTCGGTCTGCCTTGACCTGGTCCCAGACATAGTCCAGCGCGATCATCATGCCTACCGGCAGCAGCTTGCCTTTGAGTTCCGAGATGTCCAGAACAATGTACTTGTTGCTCAGATCTACATTGGTCTGCCGGTTGAAGCTCTGAGCGCTGCCGGTGACGAACCGGCTGACGATGGTGGCCAACCGGGTGGTCAGCGGGTTTTCTTTCAGGTTCTGATAGAGGTCGCCCAGGATGGGCATAGGCTTCATGGCCGTCCTGCCAGCATCGGTATAAAGGGATGCATTGTCATGGGTGATGCCGAACTGGGCATAGGTCTTGATGAGGGCTTCGTCCAGCATTTGCTCCTCCTCGTTGGACATATCAGGGATCAGGAGGGAGAAGAAGATCATGAGCTGCTGGACCTTTTTGGCCAGCATGGAGTCGATGTCGCTGTAATCCAACTCGTCGATCAACTCCATCTCCGGGGTGATGGTGGGGCGGATCTCCATGACATTGATACAGGCGGAGGAACCGGGGGCCAGCTTGATATAGGCGCCTCCTACCTTGTGGCAGGCCCGTTTGAACTCGTGGCCTTTGAGCGGCGCCAAAATAAAACATTGAATGCCGCGCATCCTCATGCGTAAAGCCATGACCTGCATCGTGTAGGTCTTGCCGGCCCCGGAGGTGCCGCAGATGGTAAAGTTGGCGTTCTTATTCACCTTGGTATTGAACGGATCCACAATACACAGGGAGTTGTTGTGCCGGTTCAGGCCCAGCAGGATGCCGTTGTCGTCGGAGAGCTCAAAGCTGGTGAACATATAGGTGGAAGCCGCCCCGCTGGTCAGCACATTCCTCTTGGACTTGCGCTCCAGGCTGGAGTCCATGGTGAGGAACGGCATGGTGGAACGCAGGGCGGCCTCCTGCTGGAACATACAGTCGGACACCTGGATATCCATGGATTTCATGAAGTCGGTCATCTGCTGCTTGCGCCATTGCAGTTCCTCATAGCTGGCGGCGGACAGGGTGATGAATACCGACATATAGAAAAGGTCCTCATTCCGGCTGGACAACCCCTGCTTGATGTAGTACCCGGCCTGGATAGAACCCGCCAGCTCCTCGTAGTCGGTGGAGGTGTCCTGCAGTTCCCGCAGCTTGGTACGGTTGAGCCGGATGCGCTGGGCCACCCGGTCGATGGTCTTGCCGCGGATCTCACGGCGCAGGTGCAGATCCACATCCACGCCCTCGCCGGCGTTGATGAGTGAGGACATCCACCCGCCGCGCACCGTCTGGGGGAACCCATTCTTGCGGATATAGAGGTAGGTATAGTAGGTGCCGTCCATGACGATATAGCCGGGATGTGTCAGGTCAAGGCCCCTGGGGGCCACGAAATTGACCGCCGGGATATGGGGCACCGGGTCAACGCCCACCACGCGCTTTTTGGCCGCCATGGTGTCCAGCACCACCCGGTTGAGCCGGTTCATGAATGGATCGTCCACACAGGAACGGCGGTTGAAGTACATATACAGTACCTCCGCTGCAAAGGCATCCTCGTCCTTGGGCTGCACAATGCTGTTGCCGCATTGGGCGAAGTAGGTGCGGGCATTTTGCGTTACCGTCTGTAAAGCGGCGTAGATCTCACTGTAATCGGAATCCATCTGCCGCCGGCCGGTGGGGGCCTCATACTGGAAGATCAAAAAGAAACGCCGGGATAACGCCTCCCGGCTGCCCTCCTCCCGGATAAATCGGATGGTCCCATCCCCCAGCTTGCGGCAGGCCTCCACGTCCTCCTGTTCCAGGTCGGCTTGAAGTCCGGAAACATACTTGTCCGAATCCGCCTTGCGTGTGACGGACTTGAACTGCAGGCGCATGGGTGAGATCTTCAGCCAGCTGGCAAAGGTGGAGATGATGCCCCATTGCTCCTCGTCGGAGCGGAGCAGGAAGTTGATGGGCTCGATCTCCAGGATCTTGAGGAACCGCCCATCAGTTGTTTCAATGATGCCGTTTTTGATCTCTTTGAGGGGAATGAAGTTCTGAACGAACTCCAGCTTGTCTTTTTGTGGGTGGCCTGCCCGGCGGTTTCTTTGCGGGGCGGCTTTTGTGCGTGACTGTGCCATAATGGTATCCGATCCTCCTATAGTGGAGCTGCCGCCTGCGCACCCAGAAAAGCACCATGTGGGAGATGTACTGCAGCAGCGAGTCGCCGCCCAGGCCCATAAGGGCAAACACGCCCAGCGGCAGCAGGGTTATGGTCATAACTACCACCTTGGCTGTCACCGGCAGGTGGAGCCACATCAGCTCCGGATAGCCGACTACGATCAGCAGCAGGCCGGCCTCTACCGTGTTACGGGGCTCCAGCATCCCGCCCAGCAGCTTGCCCGAGTCGGTATAGTTGGGTGGTATCGTGTAAATGTTGCTGTATTCTCTTTCTTCAGTCATTATTGACTCCTTGTTCTATGGTCGCAGGCGTAAAGTCCGCCTCCAAGTCGATGTCTTTCCTCCGACGGAACTGAGTCACATAATCCGGGGAGTTGAGCGCCACGCCGCCGGCCCCGCTGGAGCAGTGGACCCAGAGTTGATTGCCATCGGCATCTTTGCCGGCATAGAGCAGCACATGGTTGACAGGCACCGTACCCGGCGCCGCCATGAAGCCCAGATCACCGGGCAGCAGTTCTGCCTCGGTGATGGCATAGGTGGCGTCCCATTGGTTCCAGGTGCCGTCATATAAGGTCACACCCAGCGCCGTCTGATAGACCCATTCCGTGTACCCCGAACAATCCAGACCGTAGGGACGGATGGTGCCGGTACTGCTGGAGCCTGCTGCGGTCACCAGCCTGGGTGTGTTCCATGCCTCGTTCCAGCCAGGTGCGCTCTTGCCGCCCCAGAAGTATGGGACACGGCCTACCAGGGACAGGGCCACCCGCATCAGTTCCTTCCGTGTGCCGCTGCAGGTGAGGCTGTCCAAATAGGCGTTCAGTTCTGCATCGGTGATCGGGGGGACCATGCCGTTGGACAGTGTGCCGTACATGGTCATCTTCAGGGCATTGGACATATTGGTGATCGCTTCACCATAGGTGATGCCAAACTGGTCATACTGGGCGGATGTATCAATTCCGAAAGCGGTCAGAATGACTGACTGGTCAAAGGGGTGGATGGTGCAGACCACATATTGGACGGTGATTTCCTCCGGTTCCCCAGCTTCCTCGCCTTCCGCAGTCTCCAGCTGCACCGTTTTTGTGGTCTCCTTCACTTCATAGGTGACAGCGAACATCTGACCGGCAACGGCGTCCAGCTTTGATTTCATGTCCGCCTTGGTGGTGCCGCGTTGCTGCATGGAGGCCGAGTAGGCCGCCAACGTGTAGCAGGTATCATAATCGGTGGAGATCAGGCCGTTGTTGATCAATGCCTCCATAGACAGCTCATGGTCATAGCCGCCGGTGGTGATGATGTTCTCCACCTCGGCCAAGGCCATATCGTAGCCGCCCTTAATACAGTCGGATACCACACTGGATACATCGTCAAAGTTGGCGGTGATACTTGTGGGTGCGTTAGGATCCACACTACTCGGATCCGTTTGGAAGATGTTATTGAACACGATGGAGGGCAGTGATACAACAGCCACCACAATGAACAAGAGAAACAGGCAAATGAAGATCAGGACCTTAAAGAGCGTATGCCGCAGGGACCACGCCGCAGAGAGAATGGCGCCCCAAGGCCCGCCAGCGGCAGTACCGGCGGCTATGTTCGCCGCTGCCTTTCCGGCTTCAGCGCCCGCCTGGGTCACCGCCGCTGCCGCATTGGCTGTATTCTCTCCTGCCGCTGTTGTGCCGGCTGTTTTCGCGGCAGTCCCGCCAGCTTTCCTGGCCACCTCCGCCGCTTTCTGTGCTCCCTTTAGATAATCGTCCTGCCCATCGCCAAACCGCTGTTGGTCATCGGACATAAAACCCACCTCTTTTCTGGAAAGGATCGGCCC
>CATNDT010000001.1:0-12830 GCA_950097035.1 uncultured Oscillibacter sp. | reverse complement strand
TCAGTTCTTACGCTTGGGCGGTTTGCGGTCACCTGTGGGCCGCCGGCCAGGCGTGTCGGCAAACCGGGTTGGGGTGGTCGGATAGCGAACAGTCTCCACATTGACCGTCCGAAGGACATCCTTGTCATAGACAGGCTTGCCGTCTTCATAAACCGGCCTGCGCTCCACAGCCGCCGTACCGGGGATGGCATACCACTGGCTCCCACCGCTGTCCTCAAAGACATGGTAATCGCCCCGTGGCGCCTGATACATGGTTCGGTCATAGAACGCTGTGCCAGACCCATCAGCATGACGCACCTCCAGCACACCGTCAGAGGCGCGGGAGGCGTCCACCGATACCACCTGCTGCTCATAGCCGGGCATAAACTGCTGGAACTGCGCTCGGTTGAAGGCAGCGGCAGCCTCTCCGGCCTCAAAAGCAGGCGGGGCTGCGTGCGGTGTCATAGCGTACCAATTCAGCCCATCGGTGCCCTGGATGACCTCATGGGGCGCATCCGGCTCCTGGTAGAAGGCGCTGTTATACCACAGTGCGTTGCTGCCGTCCGGATAGCTGGCCTCCAGAGTGCCGTCATCCACAGTGCGCAGGACTGTATCTGCCGGCGCACTGGGGAAAGCTTCGGAAACCTGGGCGGTTTCAGAGATGTCTCCGGTAAAGGCGGGCGTAGAATAGAAAGCGCCCATACCGTCGCCGGAGACCACCTGATACCACTGGCTTCCGTCTGCGGCCTGCACCACCTTGTGGGGCGTTTCCGGCCGCTCATACTGGGAGGTGCTGAACAGATCCACATTGGACTGTTTCCCATCAGGGCCGGTGGCTACGGTGCTGATATGTCCGCCGGTGATCTGTGTGTTGGAGTAGCTCATACCGCCTGTGGCCCCGGCCGCCATCTGGGGCATATAGTTCGGCAGGCTGCGGTCGGCAATATCTCCTGCAATGGCGCCGGAGACCTTGGCCGGACGACTGGCGACGGAGGAGATGGACTCGGCGGTGAGCGTGGCGCCGTTGCGTGCGGCCATGCCGCCAAAGACGCGGCCCACAAACCCTACACCGCCGCCAGCGCCCATCCGCGCGCCGCCGTCCACTACGGCGTCCCTGACAAAGCTGTTGGGCTTATATCGACTGACAAATCCGGAGAACACGCCGCCTGCAGCAGCGCCACCACCAGCCGCTCCGCCAGCTGGGGCGCCGCCCCTGCCGCCAAATACGGAGGCCGCGCTTCCACCGCCGCCTCTGGAAAAACCGGTAATGGCCCGGGCTGCCATCAGCATTTCTATGCCCATGCTGCTGCCTGTCTGAGCCACGGAAAGGCCCAGGGCGGCAAGGTAGCTGTCACATTTCTGCGCAATTTTCAGTAGGGCTAAGGCGCAGAACAGCCAAAGGAACACACTGCCCCGGCCGGAGGTCAGGGCGCCGCCATTGGCCACAAACTGGCCCACGGAGGAATTGAATGCCCGCAGGAACCAAACATTGAGTACCAATAGCAGCAGTTGAGAACCCACCATCCGGCACCAGGACTGGAAAACCCTTGAAGTCGCCTTCGATGCGCCCATCGCATAGGCCAGCGGTGAGGTATAGCAGAGGACGCCCACCAGCACATATCGTTCTACTGTCTCCAACAGGAGCTTAAAATAGTTCCAAGCCAGGGCGATCATCAGGATGATGAGCAGGATAAGCCCCACGACGCTGGCAACAGATATGATCGTGACCAGGCCATTGCGCAGGACTTGCTCGATTCCGGCAAAGGTAAAGTCGCCGGGATCCATTGAGGCGTCCATCAAGGCGGTATATGGGGCGCGGGCGATATCCAGCAATAGGCTGAAAATCGGTTTTGCAAAGGCGATAAGGACAGCAAAGATGGATCCGCGGGCCAGCAGCTGCAACGGGCTTTCTGCCTCGGTGAGCGGCCCGCCAAAGGCCCGAAAGAGCTGCCAAGCCACGATCAGAAACAGCAGCGCCCACGCCGTGTACTGGATCACCGTGTAGGCGCTGACGGCAAAGGGGAAGTACTCCTCCATAGCCGTCATGTCGGTGCCAAGCGCCTCCAGGAACAGCCCGGAAACGGCGTCCATCAGCTGGCTCATAATGCTGGCCACCCAGTTCGCCGCACCTTCAAAAATCCAATCTAACATTGATCGTTACCTCGAAATGTGGCTGAGGCGGCTTGATGGCCGCCCCAGCCGGGAGTGACATCTATCATCAATAGCCCGTTCTGGGCAGAGTGGGAGTGGGGCCGCCGCGGTAGACGATGGTCACCCATCGGTCGTTGGCCATGATCCACTGCCCCTGCCACGTGCCGCCCACATCCGTCTTGTTGGTGAACCGGTATTCGTGGGTGAGACTGGAGAGCACGTTGCAGTAGATGTAGGGCGTCTGCATCTGCCTAAAGCCCGCAGGTGTCCGGCCAAAGAGGAAAGTCACCTCGGTGACGTATTCGTCGCTGGCCAGTCCGAGCGCCGCAGGAGATGCGTCCAGCGTATAGTTGCGCTGGGTGTTCAGATTATCGGCCAGAGTGCGGTAGCTGCTGTTGACATTGGTCTTATAGACGACCTTGTAGTTGAGCTGATGGAACCAGGTGCCCGTGATGATCTTGTCCAGCCGGACTGCGTCGGTCGGCAGTGTATCACGCCAGTAGAAGTTGTCCAGTGGCACGGTGGAATTGTTCCCGATCTCCTTGAAGGTGTAGCGAATGGATTGGCCGGGGACTACTTCCGTATAGCCGCTTTTCTGGACAGATACATTGGTGTAAACGCTCTTGTTCAGCACCTCGATCTGTACGATCTGGCCCTCATGCTCCAGGTAGACAGTGACCGTTTCGTCGGCAGGACTGTAAAATGCCGGACTGGTGACCTCTTTTATCTGGTATCGGCCCAGGGGAAGCTGCTTCGAGACGGCCAGGCCCCGGCTGTTGCTCTTGACGGTGTCGACCAGGTTATTGGCCTTGTCGTAAATTTCAAAGACGGCACCCTCCAGCGGCGTGCCGGCAGGGAACCCGTTGATGGCGTTATCATCTGCGGACTTCTTCCAAATCTGGATCTGGCCGGTGATAGGGGTGTTCTTCCAGGTCACCTCTACCGTTTCACCCGCCTTTGCATAGACGGTTTTCAAAGCGGTGTCCAGAATATACCCCTCTGTCTCCAATTCCCGCAGATAGAGCTTGCCGGAAAAGCCCAGGTCATCAATGTAAGCGTAGCCGTTCTGGTCGGTGGTCACCTGATCGATGGGGTTCATTTGCCCATCATAGACGAGGAAGGTAACACCAGGGATCCCACGGCCGGTCACGGAATCCACCTTGTGGATCAGCACGCCGGTGAAGGCGTTGTTGGTCACCGTCAGTTTGGCGGTCGCGCCGTTCTTGACCGTGAAGTAATGCGGAGTGGGGTCTGCTCGGAAGCCCTTTCCAGCCTCCACCTCGACTGCATAGTAGCTGCCGTCCTCCAGAGAGAGGAACACTCTGCCGTTTTTATCAGTCGTCACGGTGTCCACCAGTCCCCCGTCAGAGGCCCGGCGGATCTCAAAGGTGGTGTTGGGGATGCGTTCCGCCTTATCCGCAGCATTGACCTTGATAAGCTCCACGCCACCGATGGGATCGTTGTAAAAATAGAGCTGTTGGGTGTCATCCGGATTCACGACAACGGTCTGGCTGCGCGTTTCTTCATGGATAGTGTAGCCGTCTATGCTGGCCACCTCGGTCACGATGATGGTGCCCACAATATTGTTGAGGGTGATTTGACCGTTGGAATCCGTCCAATACAAGCCATTGGAGGACTGCTTGCCGCCTTCAGCATCCACGTAGGAACCATCGGCATAAGTGATCTTGAACTGTACCCCTTCCAGCGGCTTTTTGGTCTGGCTGTCCAGCTTGTGAATGATAAGCCCGCCCTTTGGGGCGTTGCGGAACTCCAGGGTCACAGTCTGGCCGGCCTTGACGGTGGCGGTCTGGGGCGTGTCGTCCAGCAAATAGCCTGATTTCGTGCGGGTCTCCTTGACCACCAGCGTGGTGCCCGGCTTGATATCCTCCACCAGGAAGGTGCCCGCGCTGTCGGTGACATATTTTCCGTTGGCGTCGCCCACCACGGCCCCTGTGCTGTCCGTGACAAAAAACTCCACATCGGACAGGGGCTCGCCGGTGATGGCGTCCACCTTTTTCACCAGCAACGCTCCCTTGGGAGAGTTCCCGAAGTATAGCTGCACCACATCCTGCTCCTTGCTGGAGATATAGGCGGTCTGGGGTGCGGTGTCGATGACGTGGCTGCTGTCGCTGGCCAGTTCCTCGACGATATAGGTGCCCTCTCGCAGCCCGGTCACGGTAAAGGAGCCGTTGGCCGAAGTCTTATAGGTGCCGACGATTGTCCCGCCCGTTCCGGAGGTGCCGGTCAGATATCTCACCTGGAACACTGCACCCTCCACAGCCTCGCCAGTCACAGAATCATATTTCCAGACCACCAGGGCGCTGAGCGGTGTGTTTTCAAAGGTCAGGACTTTAGACGTACCTGCCTTGATGTAGCAGTCCTGCGCGGCGGGATCTTTGATGGCGTAGCCCGCCGCAGATTCGACCTCCTCGATTCGGTACCATCCGTCCTGGAGATTGTTCAGACTGAACTGGCCATTTTCGTCGGAATAGTAGTAGCCCAAATCGTTGATCTCGCCGCTGAAGGTATCGTTGGAGGCGTAGGTGACGTGGAACCGCGCCCCCTTGATGGGATCGCCGGTCACGCTGTCGATTTTATAGACGGTCAGGCCAGGCTTGGGATAGTTTTGGAAGCGGACAGTGGCCAGCTTGTTGGGAACCAGGGTGATGAGCTGGTGTTCGTCGTTGATGAGGTAATTGTGCGGCACCGACTGCTCCCAGATTTCCACCACCCCAGGGTCCATGTCCTCCAGGAAAATCTCTCCGTTGGCATCGGTGGCCTCGGTAGTGATGGTACGGCCGTCAGCCATTTTAATAGTAAAGGTGACACCCTGCACCGGCTCGCCTGTGACGGCGTCGGTCTTGATGATTTTCAAATCGGGCTTGGCCTCGTTGTTCACCACAAGCTGGGATTCCCTGCCGGGGAACAGCTCCACATGGTACTCCGTATCATTCTTGACGTACCCGGACGGTGCTTCCAATTCCTGGACGGAGAACACCCCGGGCTCCAGGTCCTCGATGACGATACGGCCGTCCGTCCCGCTCACCCGGTCCAGATAGTGAGAGCCATCTTCCACCCTTGCGATCCGGAAGGTGGCGCCGGCCAAATATTTGCCAGTATTTGGATCATACTTTACGATGACCAAGGAGGGCTTACGTGTGTTGGTAAATACAAAGCTGGCGTTTTCATCCGGATTGACCTGAACGATGCGCACGCTGTCGTCCATCAGGTAGCCCGGCGGCCCCTCCAGTTCCCGCACTTCATAGGCCGCGGGCTCCAACTTGCTGATGTCGATCTCTCCATTTTGGTCCGTCAGAAATTCCTGCCGATAGGAGCCGCCTACCTGCTTGAACTCAAAGCGGACATTTGGGATCGCCTTCAGCGTCTGGCTGTCCAGCTTGATAAGATAGATGCCTGGCTTTTTCTGGTTGACGAACACGAGGGTCTGAGTTTCCTGCTGGCCCGCCTTCAATTCGATTTGCTGCGGGGTGGAATTGATCACATGGGAATCGTCTGTAGAGTATTCCTCCGCCAGGTAAGTGCCCGGCTCCAGATTATAGAGCAGGATCTCGCCCTGTCCGTCCGTGGTCAGAGTGTCAAACAGTTCGCCATCCTTGTAGATTTTGAAGGTGACCCCGGGCAGGCGCTCTCCGCTTTGAAGATCGTATTTGATAATCCGGAGGCTGGGGTTGTTATAGTTCTTGATGGTAAGGACGGGATCGTCCTCGGTCTGGGGGTCGTATGGGTCAATATAAATACCGTGGCGGGTGGAGTCCAGCTGGTACCCCGTCGGAGCAACTGTCTCCTCGAACTCAAAATAGCCCTCGCCTGCCACGATGGGGAAGCGGAACTCGCCCGCGTCATTGGTGGTGGCGGTGTCGATCAGTTCTCCGTCCTTGTAGATATTAAAGGTCGCCCCTGGGAGGGAGATGCCGGTCACGCCGTCCACCTTGGATACGATGATGGTTGGCTGGCGGACATTCTGAAAAGTGAGCAGCACATCCTTTGTGCCGTCCCATTCAACAGTCTGTACGCTGGTGTCCTTCTCAAAGCCCGTCGGACTGCGCTCCTCCGTCACACGGTACGATCCGAACGGCAGTTCGTCGCCGGCGAAGCTGAGCATACCGTCAAATCCGGTGGTGCCGGTGGTCACATAGCTGCCGTCGATCTGTTCAAACCGAAAAACAGCCCCCTCCAAAGTGGCGCCGCTCTGCTTGTCGATCTTCTTGATGGTGAAATGCTTGGAGGTATCGTCCTGAATGGTGACACTGGCGGTCTGCCCTTTCGTCAGGGTAATGTTCCGCGGCTCCACGATAGTGAACCCGGCCGGCGCTTTGGTCTCCGTCAGTACATAATTTTCATCGGCCGGCAGTTCGGTCCAGAACACCATACCATTCTGATCGCTGATGCCGGTACGAACGGTGCCTTTGCTACCTGTCAGCGTGAATTCCGCTCCCTCCAGAGGCATAGCACCGCCATCCACTTTTTGGACTTGGAGCGAGGCGGTGTCGGGAACTGTGTCAGTCGTAGACCATTGGATGCTCGCGTCGGCGAATTTCCCGACATAATTAGGATCGGCTATGATGTAGCTCTGCTCTGTAGAGTCCGGGTTATAAGCCAAGAACAAATTGAACTGGGTGATGACCGCATACGCATTGACTGTAATGCTGCCTGAGTCCGCTACGTTGTCGGCCGGAATACAGATTTTGAATGCGCCGGTGTAGGCTGTTCCGTTTGCATTGAGGCTGGTGCTTTCCCCTTTGGGCGTAGGCACCTGATACATGGTCGCGCCCCACTGCTGACGGTTTTCAAACACCTGGTTGCTGGTATCCACAAAGATCGTTCCCGCCGGGGCATCCATAGAGTAGACCAGGATCATGTAGTCGTTCGGGTAGGTACTGGTCGCACTGTCCACATACATGAGGCGGGTGTAGTATTCCTTGCCTCCGATGGTCTCCTTCTTTAGGCCATAATCCCCAGCGGCGGCGGCACTTTCCAGGCCGTCCTCACAATAAATGTTGAGGGAGTTGCCCAACCGGTCCTTTTCCATATGGAAGTAGAGACCTGTATACAACTGCTTGGTCCAGTTCTTTGCCAGGTTCAAGATTGCCACCACAGACTGATAGACCCGGATCTGCTGCGCGTCAGAGGTCGGCTTGACCAGAGTGGCACGCCCGGAAGTGAAGGTTGTATCTGCCACCGCCAGCTGGCCGCAGGTGGCCCAAATGGCAAGCTGTGTGGCGTAAGCGTATTCGTCGGTGGTCAGATTGGCAATCCCCTGGATCTCAGGATGAAGGCTCTTGAACTGCTCCAGTGTCCGCTGGGGATAACCGTTGGCAAAGGCCCCCATCGTTTGAGGACTTCGGTCGTACCGGCCTGTGATCTCCAGGCGCTTACTGGGAGAAACCATGCCAAGGCCCCAGTTGACGCAGTAGGCAGGGCCGGTGATACCATCGTTGGAGGTATAGGTCCAGGCAGAACCGCCGATAGTTCCGCCGGTGGATTTGCGCAGAATGTGCAGATTTGTGCCTTTGGCGATGGTGACTGAGGTGCTACCATCGCCCAGGGACTTGCTGGACCCCGGCGTGACCTCAGCCGCAGATGCCGGCTGTGCAAACATCGAGAGCATCATGGTTAAGGCCAGAAGCAGGGAAAGGACATGTCTTCCTTTGTGTTTCTTGTGCATAACGTACTCCTTTCTGTCCGTATCAGAAAAAATGGGCGTAAAAAAGGAGCGCCATCTTTCGATGGCTCTCCTGGTGTGCAGGGCGGTATCCCTGCCTTATGATATTTGGTTATCTTGTGGTGGAGCCGGGGGCCAGCAGTTCTCGTGCAAACTGCGTACCATACGGCAGCTGGTCGGTCCCCGGGGCGCGGTCGGTCAGCAGATAGGCATCCTTGCCGGAGCCGCCGAGGACATCGTTGCTGGACACATCCACAGTCAGCCATTGCCCATCCACATAGACCTCGTTCCAACTGTGATCCGCGGAGGATACAATGATACATGGAATATCCGCCGCCTCACAGAGAAAGGCGAAGGCGTTGGCATAACTGCTGCACCGGCCAAGGACAGGCTGGGTGTGAGACGCGAAGATCTCACTCAGAACAGCGGTCCGGCCGCTGGCGTAGTCCATCAGGGTGCAGAGATAGAGATTGAGGGCAATGACCTTCTCCCGGTCCGTCCGCCCCTGCAGGTCGTTCAGTTGTGGCTGGATATAGGCCAGCATCTCGTCGGCCTGCAGCTTGGGATAAACTTTGATAATCGCGTAGCCGGGATATTCAAACTGATTTTGCGTATAGGGTTCCGCTCCCAGGCTGTAGCTGTGTAGACCGGATATCTGGCCCAGGACCGCACAGAAGGCACTGAAGACATCCTCTGACTGGCTTGGTGCCAGTGTGTGCGCATACAGATAACTTGAGTTGAAATGGTCTTCGTCATTTCCGGCCAGAATAGCCTCACGGTCTACAATGCTCTGCCGAATGGCGTTGTACCACGCCCGGCTGTAGCAGCCGGTGAAGATGGCTGGATTTGCCTGGGCGCTGAAATCTTCCCGGCTCCAGGCCGCCTGGGTGATGGTCTTGCTGGTGATCGTACCATCGGCTGCGGTGACGATTCCATCTACCGGCGGCAGTGGCGCCGGCTGTGCAGCTCCCTTCTGCATTGCCCGGCAAATCAGCACTGCCATATCGCCGCGGGTGATCTCAGCAGCCTGTACAGCGGCCTGGTTGATCAGTCCCAAGCCGACTGCATAGGAGCAGGCTGTATTGTAGTTCCATACGCTGCCCTCGCCGGCCTCATACCCATAGGCACGCAGGATAACTGTGCAGGCGGCCGCCGGAGTCACCGGATCGCCGGCGCCAAACCGCATATTCCCATAGCCGTTGACCAGCAACATGGCAGTGCAGTACCCTACGTAGCCCTTGGCCCAGGCCGGAACATCTGTAAAATAGCAGGCCCAGGTGTATTGCTCGGGGGCCACATCACCCTCCCCATGGATCCTGGTCAGGATGACGGCCAATTCCGCTCGGGTCAACCCCTTGTCCAGCATCAGATCGCCGGTGCCGTTGCCCTGGTAGATTCCAAGCTCATGCAAATAGGCGCCTGCTTCTTCGGGGCTCAATGGGTTGTCCACAGCGTAAGCTGGACTGGCCATAGACAGGATCAGGGCCGAGCAGAGAAATATAGAACAGAGCTTCTTCATACGGATCCCCTCTTTGCATTGATTTGCTTTTATTACACAGCAAAGAGGGATTTTTTACAACATCAGGTCACTTCACGTGCCTGGACACACCAACGCATATCGCGCACATCCCGCACGCAGGTGATCAGCGTGATCAGATTCTCGTTGCTGCGCCCGAGCCTGGAGAAGTCGGTTTCAGAAATCTGACCGACAAAGAACACTTCATAGGTTCTGGTACCAAGCTGGGTGGTGTAGGTGATTCGATCTCCGGCCTCTAAAGTATGGATCTGGCCAAAGTGATTGGTCACGCCTCTGTTGTGGCCGGCAATGCCCACATTTCCATCCCAGCAGGAGGTGGACTTAAAGTGGCCCGCCCCCTTGGCCAAGCTCTCCAGGCTCTCTGTCTCATATACCTTGACATTCACTCCGATGCTGGGGATCTTCAGCTGCCCGATGCTGCCGTCGGAATAGTAAAGGCCGTCCGGCAGAGTAAAGGGAGAGGATGCGGTGGTCACCTCAGCCTGGGGGATGGTCACCGACTCTGCCGGCGGATAGTAAGCCGTACTACCGCTGCTCCGCTGTGCCGAGGTGCCGCCCGTCTGGGACTGCGGGATCAGTACAGTACCGCTGCCGGTCTGACTGGCCTCCGGACTCCCGAAAGGGGGCGGGATCATGGCTGCATTCTTGCTACGGTCGATATTGCTCTGTTCGGTCACGCCCGCACCTACCACCGTGACCTGCTCTACCGAGGTGGGCGTGGCGAACAGGGCGTACTCCGGGGCGTCGATTTTATACTCCGCCGCCAGAGCCGTCGTCATCAATGCCGTGGTGAGCATCAGCATCACGCCGGCCATCAAAAACAGTCTCTTCATAGCTCATTCGCTCCTTTCTTTTCAGCACAAGGTACGTGCCGCCCACGCCGGCAGCCAAAGCCACCAGAGCAGGGACGGCTGTCATCAACCAGGGGAACCCGGTTTCGGGCTCCTCTGCAACGGGTTCCGGCTCTGCCGGGGCAATGGTAATGGGTGTCCCAGTGTAAATCACCGTGTAACGGATGACTGTGACGCCGGTACGGTACACCTCGCCGGTATAATCGGCCGTCGTGGTATAGCCTGTCACATAGCTGACTGTCTTGCTGCCGCCATAGGTGCAAATCGCGGTAAAGCGGTCGCCGATCTCGTAGTCATCGGCGTTGTAGGTGTTGTCCGTCTGCCATTTCACATCATGAAGCGTCAGTGTCCGGCCACAGTCGGTGATCGTCTTGGGCAGATGGTTGGTATCTGCGCTAGATAGGTTCGGATAGCTGCGTGTGGCGGTGACCGGCTGGGTCGAACTGCTATAGCCCGCAGGCTCCGTTTTGATGGTATCCAGCACCAGATGCAGCGTTCCAGCAAATCCGTCCTCGGTGGTGACCTCCTTATCCTGGGGCAGCAGCCCCAGAATGGTCTCCATGTCTTTTTTCGAGCTGTCCACGGTCTCTGTCTGCGTGATGGTCTGTGTCTCAGAACCGATCACGACTTCCCGCAGCACGTCAGTACACTCATATTGAAGCCCGTCCCTCTCAAAGGGCGCCATGGGAAGGGTAGAGGGATCGGTGTTGGGGGAAAGGTCATAGACCTTGCGGATCTCCTTGGCATCCTGGTCGATGATGATGTCCACTGGGAGCATCGCATCCGGATCCGCCAAGTCTACTGCTGCCGCCCCGGCGGGCAGCACCAGCATGGTCAACAGCAGGAGCGATACCGGCAAGGAAATCAGTCTTTTCTTCACGGGATAAATTCCTCCTTTTTTGAATGGCTGTATGGGCTGCAACTGTACTTGCTCAGGGGGTGTACTGTCCGCCCTGGATGAGGGGCTGCAGGTATGCGACCACAAACCCCAACGTGTTCAACACGATCCACGTCACCACGATCCGTTTGAGCCAGCTGGTGGCCTCGGCCACTGCCCGCTCATTGCGTGAGATCATTCGTACCAGCAGTGCCACAGCCGCCGCCGTCACGGCCACAATGGTGGAAATGCCCACCAGCTGACCATAGACATCCGCGATGATCGTGGAAAACCGTGTCCACATGGTGTCTGTCGCGGCAGCAGCAGGCTGCGCGAATAGCACGGCCATGTAGCAGGTGAATGCCGCCGATTGCACTAGCCGTTGGAGCTTAGCTGACATTGACCCGCCCCGTTTCTTCTCCCTTTGTGCCATATAGGTGCCTCCTTCCTGTATGATGCAGGCAGCAAAAAAGCCGTTCCCGAAAAGAAGCCAAAGGCTCCCTTTGGAAACGGCTCATTGCCTGCGCCCACTATTGGACGCTACCATCATAGCACATTTGCACTCACCATGTCATCGGCAGCACTACTGCCAATTTTTCTGCCATTTTTCCTGCCACGGCTTTGGTGTCAATCTCCCTCCAGCAGAGTAAGTATCTCAAGCCAGGCGTCCAAGCCGCCAGAGGGCGCCATCCACAGGCGGATGGAGAGGATATTGATCGCCTGCTGGCGAAGCCGGTAGTAGTGCCGATCCGAGATATCCAGGCGGTACAAGATATCCGCATGGCTCAGCTTTTCCGGGATGATGAATGTCTGGTAGATGATATTATACATCATCTCTCCATTGCCCGGCTTGTGCCGGAGGACAGTCAGAGCGTCGTTGATCCGGTCCAACAGGATCCTGGATTGTTTGACGTTTTGCAGCCGGCGCTCCAGCTTGCTGTTGCCCATAGCCAACTGAGTATCCACTGTGCTGAGCAGGGCGTCCAGATCCTTCAGAGGACGGTCCAATTCCTCCGCCACCTGCTCAGGGAAACACTCCAAGGCCCACACGATGTCCCGGTAGTATTTCAGCATCAGCGTGGTGTTGTGGTACATATTGCGGCGCATAGCCTGCTCAGCTTGGCGGGCCTTTTCATTTGCAATGCTCACATCCGCTACGACACCTCTGCGTTCCAGCAGAGAGAGAAGCTGCTCTGTCTTGGGGGAAAACTCGCAATTCGGCAGGTCACCACAGAGGGTCGCCTTCAAATCTGCCATATTCGATACCTCCTAAATCGAAAAGCCGGTCAAAAAATGGGCCGGCTCTGGGTAAATTTCCGGATTCGTTCGGGGAATATCCCTCTTTACCCTGGCAGTCCTTTTTGAAACTCTTACAATGCCTACACGGAGAAAAATACACGCGTATAATATAGCATTCCGAAAGTGCAACACGACCCATTGCTGCAGCAGGCTCGCCCATGTCAGTTTCGGCCGGCTGTATGACCTGCCGACTGTACCAGGCGATCCACCGGCCCATGCGTGCATGGTCGCTGCCGCTTTTTGAATGAGTATTCGCACCTAAAACACGTATTTCTCCCAGTATGCGCTCGATTTGCTCAGGGTCCGGCAGGGCGAAAGGAGTGCCTGTTGGGTAACCAGTGTTGAGGATCAGACAGCCGAAAGAGCCTGGCAGCTTGTACAACGGGAAGGCATCCGCATGTTTTTTGAAAAAGCGCCAGACCTTTGTCTTTTCCCATCCCCAACGACGGCCAA